>NZ_CP187891.1:2295000-2732500 GCF_050558525.1 Enterococcus sp. DIV0236
GAAACCCTCCAACACTTAGCACTCATCGTTTACGGCGTGGACTACCAGGGTATCTAATCCTGTTTGCTCCCCACGCTTTCGAGCCTCAGCGTCAGTTACAGACCAGAGAGCCGCCTTCGCCACTGGTGTTCCTCCATATATCTACGCATTTCACCGCTACACATGGAATTCCACTCTCCTCTTCTGCACTCAAGTCTCCCAGTTTCCAATGACCCTCCCCGGTTGAGCCGGGGGCTTTCACATCAGACTTAAGAAACCGCCTGCGCTCGCTTTACGCCCAATAAATCCGGACAACGCTTGCCACCTACGTATTACCGCGGCTGCTGGCACGTAGTTAGCCGTGGCTTTCTGGTTAGATACCGTCAGGGGACGTTCAGTTACTAACGTCCTTGTTCTTCTCTAACAACAGAGTTTTACGATCCGAAAACCTTCTTCACTCACGCGGCGTTGCTCGGTCAGACTTTCGTCCATTGCCGAAGATTCCCTACTGCTGCCTCCCGTAGGAGTCTGGGCCGTGTCTCAGTCCCAGTGTGGCCGATCACCCTCTCAGGTCGGCTATGCATCGTGGCCTTGGTGAGCCGTTACCTCACCAACTAGCTAATGCACCGCGGGTCCATCCATCAGCGACACCCGAAAGCGCCTTTCACTCTTATGCCATGCGGCATAAACTGTTATGCGGTATTAGCACCTGTTTCCAAGTGTTATCCCCCTCTGATGGGTAGGTTACCCACGTGTTACTCACCCGTCCGCCACTCCTCTTTCCAATTGAGCGCAAGCACTCGGGAGGAAAGAAGCGTTCGACTTGCATGTATTAGGCACGCCGCCAGCGTTCGTCCTGAGCCAGGATCAAACTCTCATAATAAAAGTTAGAACAATCTTGCGATTGTTAAGCTCAATTTGTTTGCTAGCATATTGCTTGCTTGTTAAAAATGTTTGTTGTCTTGAATTGAATCAAGACGCCCTACACATTTGGTTCGTCTATTCTTTGTTCAGTTTTCAAAGGTCTACGTTACCTCGCAGCAACTTTTATATCATAACAAACTTTCGTTTGAATGTCAAGAACTTTTTTAAAAAAGTTTTTTAAGTTGTTTTGCTCGGTTGTTGTCGTCTGTTGTGACAACTTCTATATCTTATCATCTCGTTTGTTATTTGTCAACAACTTTTTTGTTGTTTTTTCAAACTTTTTTCGAGAGATTTGAAACCAAGAATTGTTATTTAATTATTGATTTCTGAATCGCTCAGCTGTGTGACTCGCCTTGCGACATGTAATAATATATCAAGATTTTGATGTTTGGTCAACACTTTTTTTCAAAAAAATTAAAAGAAGTTTTCAATCTGTTTTCATTCTTTTCAATTATTTCGTTTTTAAACTTTTTAAATCCTAATTGTCTATCAAAACAGTTTAATTCCTTACTAAAAATCGAACAATTTGAATCATATATTTGAAATAGTTCGATTAACTTTTTTACGTCCAACATAAAAAAAGAAAGAATCTGTTCGATTATCGACAGATTCTTTCTTTTTTGTTTAAAACATTGGGACACCTTCAATATGATATTTTGACCAAATCGTTTTTAATTCTGCAGGTGCTACCCATGTATAGTCTTTATCCATTTCATTTTTAAGTGCTTGTTCATCCATCTCGAAGACAAACAGCGGAACATTTTCTTTATTGATATGCGCGTTAGTTAATTCTACTAAGCTAATTGAAGTAACGTCCAATTGAACCTCTTCTTTGAACCATTGTAGCATACTAGCTAAACCCGTCATCTCATCAGAAACTTTTGCCATCGCAAACTCAATCGCTTCACCTATTGGATGCATCAAAAATTTTTTACTACCATCGTTTAAGTTCAGTATGATTGTTCCAGCGACTTTTTTGTTAGACACGACATCCACCTCAATTAATTTTTAGATTCACTAACAAAAGAAATTGTAACACACTTTCTGAAAAAATACAGAATTATTTTTCAAGCAACTTATCCATTGCTTCATCAATCCATTCTGGAAGTTCTTTGTCTAAGGTTGCAAAGCCAATTTTTTTATTCTTATCCGTAAAATATTTTTTACGTCGATGGTTCACTGAATGAACTTTGTCTTCAAGGGTCCGTAAAGATAAGCTAATCTTTTGAGAATATTCATCAACATCAATAACTTGAACGGTTACTTTTTGTCCAACGGTTAAGAGTCCATGGATATTTTTGGTAAAGCCAGCTTGTACTTCCGAAACATGAATCAGCCCTTGTGTTTCTTCGTCTAAAGAAACAAATGCGCCATATGGTTGAAGTCCGGTAATTGTGCCAGAAAGTACCATACCAATTTTGTACTTCATCAAATTTCCTCTTTTCATACGATAAATTTCTTTTTCCGTTTCTACTCATTTAAAATAATAGCATTTTTTCAACGTTTGTGCATTATTTCTTCCCTAGTTGTTAAAACTATTGTTTCATCTTTTAAGCAAAATCTACTATACTATAGGAAGTAAGACTTTATATAGAAGAAAAGGAGTTATCTTATGTTTAATTTTAATGAAACCATTGATCGTCGCCACACGAATTGTGTTAAATGGGACACCGTTGAAACGAGTTACCACGAAAAAGATTTACTACCTTTATGGGTTGCTGATATGGATTTCAAAGTACATCAGCCTATTCTTGATGCCTTGTCACAAGTTATTGAACAGGGCATTCTAGGATATGCAGTTGCACCTAATGAACTGTATCAAGCAATTCAAGATTGGCAACGGCAACACCATCAATTGATTGTTGAAAAAGAAGAAATTTTGTTTAATAGTGGCGTGGTACCCAGTTTGGCCACAGCCGTTCAAGCGTATACAGCACCTGCTGATTCTGTCATGATTTGTGATCCAGTCTACCCCCCTTTTGCAGATGTGGTAAAACAAAATGAGCGTAGACTTGTGCGCCATTCTTTACTAGAAGTTAACGGACATTATGAAGTTGATTTGGTTAAAATGGAACAACAGATAATCGAAGAAAAGGTGAAACTGTTACTTTTTTGTAATCCCCATAATCCTGGTGGACGTGTTTGGACAAAAGAAGAATTGCTGGCAATTGGCCGTTTATGCCAAAAACACCAAGTAACTGTGGTTAGCGATGAAATTCATCAGGATTTGATTTTCAAACCGCATACCTTCACTTCCTTCACTGTCGCTGATGATGCATTTAAGGAATTCACTGTTACCTTAACCGCAGCAACGAAAACCTTTAATTTAGCGGGGATTAAAAATTCAATGCTGTTCATTCCTAATGAAAAACTACGGCAATCTTTCGTATCTTTACAAGACAAAAATCATCAAGGCGGCATCAATACTTTTGGCTACGTTGGAACGGCAGCTGCCTATCAAACAGGGGAGGAATGGCTAACGGCATTACTTGATTATTTAAAAGAAAATATTGATTTTGCCCTTTCTTTTTTCCGTGAAGAGCTGCCTAGCGTTCGTGTAATGGAGCCTGAAGGGACCTATCTTTTATGGTTAGACTTTAGTTCTTATTCACTAACGGATCGAGAACTTCGCGATACCTTAATTCATAAGGGGAAAGTGGTTCTAAATCCAGGAATTAGTTTTGGTCCCCAAGGTTCTCAACACATGCGTTTAAACTTAGCTTGTTCAAAAGAAACTCTCGAAGAAGGCCTTTTACGTATCAAAAAAGCCTTTAATTAAAAACAGCTGTCCTAGTTTTTAGGACAGCTGTTTTTAATTCTTTCTTTTGCGTTTAGCTAAATAAACTCTGACGAACCAGATACCTGAAAATAGAAGTAAAATTTCTCCAATTATGATTGTATAAAATCCTGGTTCATGAACGATTCCTTGCTGATCTACATACGTAAAAAACGTTCCTATAAATGGGAGTATTACTGCAAACAAAGCCAAGGCCATTGGATATCTGTATTTTTCTAACAAATTTGCTTCCTCTCCTTCTATTCTTTAACTCAGTATCCTATAAAGACTTCATTAAAAGAAGAGATTTGGATGCTTTTAAAAAAAAGTTAGTCGTTTTAAGAAAAAAATAAAGAGTACCAACGAATTTGTCCCTCGTTGGTACTCTCTTTTTCAATTGGTTAAACTTATTCACCAATGATTTCAACTGTGTCCATCACGACGTCAAATGTTGGACGGTCTTGGGCATCCCGTTGGACTCCACCAATTTCATCCACTACATCCATACCATCAACAACATGACCAAAAACAGTATGACGGAAGTCTAACCAAGGTGTTCCGCCTTGTTTGTAAGCTTCAATAATTTCTTCTGGAAAACCAGCGTCTTCTAACTGACTCATCATTTGAGCTGGAACATTTTGATTAGTAACAACAAAGAATTGGCTGCCATTTGTGTTAGGACCAGCATTTGCCATTGACAATGCGCCGCGCAAATTGAAAACATCCCGAGAAAATTCATCCTCAAATGCTTCTCCATAAATACTTTCGCCGCCCATTCCTGTTCCGGTTGGGTCACCGCCTTGAATCATAAAATCAGGAATCACACGATGGAAAATAACGCCATCATAGTAGCCCTTTTTCGCTAATTCAACAAAATTTTTAACCGTTTTAGGCGCTTGTTCTGGGAATAATTGAACAGTGATGTCGCCTCGGTTTGTTTTAATGACCGCTTTTGGGCCTTTAGCATTTTCTAAATCTAATTGTGGAAATTGTGACATGAGAATGTCCTCCTAGATAATTATTTTATAGTTCCATCATATCGAAAAATGCTGAAAATTGCTATGATCTTTTTCCAATGATTAAAGAATGCTTTGATTCGTTAGCCAAACTTGCTTTTTTCGAAAAGCCGTGCTATTTTGTGAAGTGTTCGCAAAACGATCAATAGTTGTCTCAACCCTAAATGAATTAGGAGGAATTTTCAAATGTCTGATGAAAAAGATATTTATGATTTAACGATTATCGGCGGCGGTCCTGTTGGATTATTTGCCGCTTTTTATGCGGGAATTCGTAAAGCGAAAACGAAAATCATTGATAGCCTGCCGCAATTAGGTGGTCAGCTAACAATGCTTTATCCCGAAAAATATATTTATGATATTCCTGGATTCCCTGCTATTAAAGCCGGTGAGTTAATTGCCAATTTGGAAAAACAGATGCAGCCATTTCAGCACGATGTTTGCTTGGAAGAAGAGGTCACACACCTTGCACAGGAAGCAGATGGACTTTTGCGCTTAGACACAACTAAAGGCACACATTATTCTAAAACGGTTATCTTTGCGATTGGTAACGGCGCTTTCCAACCTCGACGTTTAGCTATCGAAAATGTTGAAGCCTTTGAAGGTGAGTCAATCCATTATTATGTGACTGACATGAAAAAATTCGCTGGCAAAAAAGTTGCGATTGCTGGTGGCGGCGATTCCGCAATTGACTGGGCTTTAATGCTAGAAAACGTCGCAGAAGAAGTATCTATTATCCATCGTCGCCCACAATTTCGCGGCCACGAACATAGCGTGGAACAACTGGAAAAATCTAGTGTTTCTATCAGAACTCCCTATATCATTAGTGATATTTTAAAGGAAAACGAAACGTTCACAGGCATCCAATTAACGGAGACAAAAGGTGACCAAACATTGGATCTCCCTCTGGATGATTTAATTATCAATTATGGCTTCACTTCTTCTTTAACACACCTCAAAGAATGGGGATTAGACGTTTCTAGAAATGCTATTAATGTTCATTCCGATATGTCAACTAACATTCCTGGTGTATACGCTGTAGGGGATATCTGTTCCTATGAGGGAAAAGTGAAATTAATCGCTACAGGCTTTGGTGAGGCACCTACTGCCGTAAATAATGCTTTACATTACTTACGGCCCGATGCTCGACGTCAACCAGTTCATAGTACAAGTTTATTTGAAAACGGCGTACCTAAATAAGGTTAGCACTGGACTTTAGCAGTTTTTAAGCCAAGGACAAAAATCTAAATCGGATTTTTGTCCTTGGCTTTCTGCTTTACTGAAAAGCCTTTCTTTTTCTCTTTTAAATTTATTTTTGATACAATAAAAAGTGCTAGGAGGAAGAAAGATGAACCAACCAATTATTTATTTAAATGAAGTATTCAACGAAGAACAACTGGAACAAGTGAAAGCTGTGGCGCCCAATTATCTAGTTAAAACATCTACCGATCATTTATCCTCTGCTGAAGAAGAGGCAATCGAAATTATGTTAGGCTGGCATAAAGAAATTGGTCCGCGTTTATTAGCCTCTGAGGCTAGTCACCTAAAATGGATTCAGCTCATTTCTGCTGGTGCTGATTATATGGATTTTGATAAATTAAGAGAAAAAGGCATTCTGTTGTCTAATGGTAGCGGAATCCATAGTGTTTCTATCTCAGAACATGTTTTAGGCGTTTTATTAGCACATACCCGCGGACTGCAAGAAAGTATCCAACAACAAATGCAACACACATGGAATCAAACAGCCCCTTCCTATCAACAACTTTCTGGGCAAAAAATGTTAATCGTAGGCACCGGGCAAATCGGACAACAATTAGCTAAATTTGCTAAAGGTTTAAATCTTCAAGTTTATGGCGTGAATACCTCTGGACATGTGACGGAAGGCTTCATTGAATGCTATTCACAGAAGAATATGAGTAAAATTATCCATGAAATGTCCATTGTTGTGAACATTCTTCCTTTGACTGAAACAACAAAACATTTATACAATCAGGCACTTTTTGAAAAAATGGCTCCTGAAACAATTTTCGTAAATGTTGGTCGAGGCGCCTCAGTAGCAACGAACGATTTGATAACTGCCTTAAACAATAAAACCATTGCTTTTGCTGCCTTAGATGTCTTTGAAGAAGAACCTCTTCCCGAAGATAGCCCTTTATGGGAGATGCAGAATGTTTTATTAACACCTCATATTTCTGGCATGACACCGAAGTTCAAATCAAAATTACTGGCGATTTTTATTCCAAACTTAAATCAATTTGTGACGGATCAGACCCTCGTCAAAAACCAAGTTTCCTTAAAAAAAGGCTATTAACTCAAAAAAGGCCTTCAACCATCTTTCAAGTAATTGCATGGTTGAAGGCTTTTTTTTTGCTATTTTTTACCAGATAACCTTGAAGTTATCATTTGTCGACGCTTGAATGATTGGATGTTTTTTTAAATATTCTGCAATCAGTTCCGTCATATCAATTTGAATTTCTCGAATAATTTTTTCAGGTTGGAACATTTGATAGTTTCCGCCACCGACTGCTCGGTATTGATTTGTCACGATTTCCAAAACATCTTCTGCTTGCACTGCTTTGCCATGATAATTAAGTTTCGTCACTCTTTCACCAAACGGTTGTCTTAAATCAAGCGTATACTCAATGCCTTCATACATATCATAATTATAGTATTGTGGTTTTGGATCGACATATTTCGGGTTAAAAATTGGTTGGCCTTTTTCTAACACAAAATAAGTAGCGCTTTGTTCTAACGCTTCACGGAGGTCTTGTCCAGTGACACGCAATACAGCCAAGGTATTTGGATAAATGTAGTTGGTAATGATATCGCGCATCGTAATTTGATTATTAAACCCTTTGCCTTCATTGTTAAAAAGTGCAGTCCCTGAAATATCCGTTCCGCTTGAAGCCATTTGGACGTTATTAATAAATTCTATATATGGATGTTCTTTGAGGCGTACGGCATTCGGATTTTGAATCGTCATATCCCCTTCCACATTTCCCACTGGTTGGTCAAGCCACTCTTCTACCTCGTCATGTAACGCTGTTGTCAAAGCTAAAACTTCTGTATCTGGTTGTTCGTTTCCAACAGGATGAATAGCTGCGTCACTTCCAATAACGTGATAGCCTTTAGCCATAGGTTCAATTTCTAAAGTAATTTCTCCAACGAAAGCTCCTCGAAAACCTGGTTGAATCACAGGTATTCCATTCAGTTTTGTAGCAATTTCTCGATGTTGGTGACCAGTGACTAAGGCATCAATCCCAGGAACTTTTTCCAATAAATCGTAGCCTTCATTTTCTCCTGTTAGTAATTCCGTGGGTTCCCCTGTTTCTAAATCTTTTTCAAAACCGCCATGGTAAGCGACAACAACTAGGTCCGCTTCTTCCCGCAGTTTTGGCACGTATTCTGCCGCTGTTTCAACGACACTTTTAAACGTTAAATCTTTGACTGTTGCCGGCTGTTCCCAATGAGGAATATATTGAGTCGTCACGCCAAGGATGGCTACTTTAACCCCTTGTTTTTCTATGATGACATACGGCTGACCGAAATAAGGTTGTCCATCTTTACCAAGAATATTGGCAGCTAAAACTGGCTGTTGATAACTGGCAATCGTTTCCTTTAAATAATCTAATCCGTAATTAAATTCGTGGTTACCTAAAATGCTAACATCATAATCCATTTGATTAATGATCTTAGTGATGGCTTCCACTGAATGTGTTTCTGCTTTTCTTACGTAATAACTAAGCGGCGAACCTTGAATAAAATCCCCATTTTCAATTTGAAAAACTGGTCCTTTGGCAGACGCACGTAACTTTTTCAGCATGGTTGCTGCTTTTGCGGTTCCAAAAGGCAAATCCATCTTTTTTTCACTATAACTTGTTGGCATAATGTACCCATGCATATCACTTGTTGCTAAAATTTTTATTTGCATTTTGTTTCTCTCCTTCTTCCGCCCAAAAGAACAGGAAGGTTAGAACACGAGCCATAACGACTCAGATCCCAACCTCCCACGTCTGTTTATTTATTGATTATTGGTTCCATGCTTGTTCAAATTGTGATGTTGCATCTTTCAATAATTTTTTCGTGTCTTTATTTGATGAAGCAAAAATACTTTCCATAATTGTCCGCATTTCATTATAGGCTGAATCAGCATTCTCTTCTACTGGGATAGCGAATAAATCTTTTACTGCGTTTTCAAGTTGTGCAGGTACTTTGGTTGTCTTAGAGTTTTTGTACTCATCACTGTGTAAAACAGATTCTAAAATTGGCATATAACCTGTTTGTTGTGCCCAGTACAATTGTGAATCAGGAGTAGCTAAGAATTTCATGAATTCAAATGCCGCTGTCCGTTGTTCTGGCGTAGCACTATCGAACATATAAATATCTGTTCCTTGTTGTAAGTTGATTTTTTCAGGACGTGGTGCAACACCGTATTCATAGCCACCAGCTTCAGCATCTTTTTGAACAAAACCAGCACCAGCAATACTACCGACAAACATTGCTACCTTTTTGTTTGCAAATGGGCCAGATAAATATTTATCTGAACCAGCTGTGCGGAAGTAACCTGCTTCGATACCATCACGGTAATAGTCCACGACTTCTTGTGAATCTTTGCTTGTTAAATCTAAGTCTTTATTAAAATCAACGCCTTTGTTTTTCATTCCAATTGCGTAATAGTTATTTAACGAGTCAAAACCAGCACCAACGACTTCTTTGTTGGATTTTTCGTAAATTGTTTTAGAAGCTTCTTTTAATTCCTCTAATGTTTTCGGTACTTCAACACCATATTCTTTCAACAAATCAGCATTATAGAATAACATTTCTGTCGATTTATTAAATGGAATGCCGTATTGTTTGCCGTCGATTTTGGCGCCGTCTAACAATACTTCACGAATTGGCTCTGCATCTTTCCAGCCGATTGTGTCATCATCCATATATGGTTTTAAGTCCACTAACATTTCATCTTGTGCAGCATTCCATAACCAGCCTGGGTACGCTTGCGTAATTGTTGGTAAATCTTTTGGTGAAGTTAAAGTCGAATTGATTTTGGCTTGTAAATCAGGGTAAGCAGATTGATTTTGTAATTCCACTTTAATTTTTGGATTTTCTTTCATGAAGTCTTTCGTTAATTTTGTTAACGCTTCTTCTTGAACCCCATTCATTGCATGCCAGAAAGTGATTGTCGTATCTTCCTTCACTTCTTTCACAATATCGTTTGATTCTTTGGCCCCATTACCGTTACCACAAGCCCCCAATGCGAAAATAGCTGCGGTTGCTAACACTGTTGTTGCTAGAGTTTTGAACTTCATTTTTTTCTCTCCCTTAAAAAAATTTATAAAACAATTTGCTCGCCACGTTCTGGCAATATTCTTTCACCATACGGGTTTTCCAGTTTTTCTGGTTTTAACGTATGGATTGGAACCAATACTTGAGGTTCAATCAATGCAATAATTTTATCCAGATCTTCTGGAATTGCATGTCCTGAACAAGCTAAACGGACAAAAGTAATGTCTTTTTTAGCCAACAAATCTAAAAACACGCGATACTGTGGATCAAAGTCCCCTAACGGTTGCGCATCACTGTGAATGTATAAACTACCTTCTTGGAGGTTGTCAAACTGGTTCACAACTTGCCACAAATAGTCTGTTTTGTCCTTTAGTAACGTGTCATACGGGATTTCTAACGCTGGATTCAATTCTAGTATTTTACCAGATTCAGCATAATAATAACGAACTTCTATTCCAAATACTTCAAGTAACAACGCAGCCATATTTGCTTCTAAAACGACTGTACGTGGTGACTTTTCAATAATCTTAGCAAAACGTTCTACGTTTGCTGGATAACCATTAAAGGTAATTTGTCGATTCGGGTTTTCTAGTTCTAAACGAACCAAGTGCTGAACAAGATCTTCTTCACTGACAACCGCTATTTGGGCTGGATCTGGTTCACGTTCTGGGAAGCTAATGCTTACGCCTTCCATCATTAATAATTCAGTATGTTTGGCTTTTTCACAAAAAGCTAAAGTCTCTTCACGATTATGGCCATGTAAGCGCAAATCACCTGTGTATGTGATGAAATGGTCAGGCGTGCGAATCAGTAATGCCGAAGCACCGTACGCGTCATGATCAACAGGTACGATTTCCACTGAAATTTCGCCAACTTTAATCACATCGTTTTTATTAAGACCAATCATTTCTCGGGTAAAATTCTTTTCTTCAAACGGTGATGGAATCAAAAAATCACCTTTGCGATTTAAACTATTTAGAATCATTTTCGTTTCTTTTAGGGTGTACAACGGAACAGCTGGGTCTAAATAATTAATCATGCGTGAATGATCTAAATGGGCATGAGATAAGAAAACAGCGGTGTGTTGATACTCTTTGTCTTCTGCACCATGATATTCATAACCTAAACGTGGATCATATAAGTCTTTTAATTCTGGCACTAAACGATTATTAATTAAGGTTTCAATGTGATCATCGGGCAAATCTAATTCTGGTCGAAATTCTGTACCAAAATCAAAGAAGATGTGGGCATCTTTATACGCCACTTCAATCACGGTTCCTCCAATTGTTAAAATGCCACTGTGAAAAGTCACAGTTGTTTTAGCCTTTGATTCCATTTTTTGCAACTCCTCTGATAATTTCTTTTCTGAAAATCAAGTAAATAATTAAAATTGGAATAACGGTTAATGTTGCAGCAGCCATTTGTAAATGTACGTCACTACCGCTCTCTGTCGCAAAGGCCGATAGTCCATTATTCAATAGACGGTATTTTTTCTCGTTCGTCACCAACAATGGCCACAAGAAAGAATTCCAACTAGAAATAAATGTTAAAATCCCTACTGTTACTAACGCTGGTTTTGACATTGGTACTAAAATACGCCAAATATATTCTAAATCACTAGCGCCATCAATCTTGGCAGCCTTGTAAAAAGTATCAGGAATACCTTTTAAATAACCGTTTAAATAGTAAATATAAAAAATACTAGTTAAAAATGGAATAATTAAGGCGCTGTAAGTATTTAACAAACCTAATTGCGCAATCGTTTGATAATTGGTAAAAATAATAGATTCATACGGAACCATTAACAACGAAATCATCAAAGCAATGACCACATTTTTAAAACGGAACTTCAAACTCGTTAACGCGAATGAAGCTAACACGGCGGTGACTACCGTAGCAATCGTTGTAACGCCTGAAACAAAGACTGTGTTCAAGAAATACCGAAGAAAGGGTGCTTTTTGAAAGACCTCTGTGTAGTTTTGCCATTGTGGTTGTTTCGGAAACATGGTTGGCGGCATGCTGGTCGCTTCAGAGTAACTCATTAAACCAGCTAAAATCATATAGACAAATGGAAATAACGTAATAACGGCTAAAATGCCTAAGAAAACAAATGCGATAATCGTTAAAACTTTTTTCATTGGCTTATTGCCCCACTTTCTTTAAGAGTTTATTTTGTAAGAAAGTGACCACTAAAATAATCACAAATAAAATCACTGTGGCGGCCATCGCAATTCCGGGACGTCCTGCAATGTGGAATTTGTCATAAATATAGTACACTGCGGTTGTGGCACTATTGGCAATCCCCGCACGACCACCGAATAAAGCATAAACTTGTGTATAAACTTTAAAGGCGCCAATTAAATTGACCGTTAATAAAAAGGCAATGGTCGGGACTAGCTGCGGAAACGTAATACGTCGGAAAATTTCGCCGTCTGAGGCACCAAACATTTTTGCAATTTTAAAATGTTCTTCATCAATATTTCTCAACCCAGCCAACAAAATAATAATATTAAATGCTAAACTCGTCCAAACCCCAAAAATAATCAATGTCGGCATACTCATTTGAACATTATCTAGCCAGTTGACAGAAGGAATGCCGAAAAAGCCTAAGACGTAATTGACAATTCCATAATCGCCATTAAAGAAGTAACGGAAGACAATCCCAATGGCAATCGTACTCGTTACATAAGGCATAAAGAAAATCGTTTCAAAGAAACTCTTATGTTTAACTTTTTCAAAGATAATCCAAGCAATTGCTAGGGAAATTATCAAGGCAATCGGTACCACAGCAAATGCATAGAGCGCTGTATTTTTTAACGCTTTATAGAAGATTGGATCATTCAATACACGTTGGTAATTTTCTAAACCAGCGTAGCGTTGGTTAATTAAGGAACCTTTTTGGAAGCTCATCCACAAAGAACGAAACAGCGGATAAACGCTAAACAGTAAAATGATTCCTAATGATGGCAGAAGGAAGAGCCATGCTTTTGGTTGATTTTCTGGATTGTATTTTTTCATTAGTAAACCCGGTCTCCCGCTTCGTTAAAGATAAATACTTTTTTATATGAAAAATCAAAAGATAAAGTGTCTCCTTCTTCAATCGCTTCTTCTACACTTACAATTGATTTCACTTGTTCATTTCCTAATGTAAATCGTAAAATACGTTCTCGACCAATCAATTCCACTAAATCTGTCGTTGTGGTAAAGAGACCTGTTTCAGTTGGTACCACATCTTCTGGACGAGAAGCAAACGTATATTTCCCATCAGTCATTGGCATTTTAAAGCGTGCTTGCTCAAAACGCTCAAGCGGAATTTCAAAACTTTCGTGGTACATTTTGCCGTCTTTCACTTCAACAGACAATAAATTAATAATTGGGTTACCTATGAACTGAGCAACAAATAAGTTATTTGGTTCTAAGTAAAGGTTTTGAGGTTCATCATTTTGTTGAATAACCCCTTCGTTTAATAAAATAATTTTATCACTGATTGATAGCGCTTCCTCTTGGTCGTGCGTTACAAAGATTGTTGTAATGCCTACTTCTTTCACCAAGCGGCGGATTTCTTCACGAATTTTCAAACGCAAACGTGCATCCAAGTTACTTAAAGGCTCATCTAATAATAAAACATCTGGTTTTTGAACTAACGCCCGGGTAATCGCAACACGCTGTTGTTGACCACCAGAAAGTGTGCCTGGCTTTTTATGGCTTAACTCTTCAATATTCGTTAGTTTCATATATTCTTCGGCAATAGCTTGTGCCTCTGCCTTGGGAACTTTCTTACTTCCTACCGTCAAAGGAAACATTACGTTTTCTAGAACAGTCATATGTGGATATAAGGCATAGTTTTGAAAAACGAACCCGATGTTCCGATCTTTTGGTGCTGTTTTGACAACCGATTGCTGTCGAAACTGAATATCTCCATCACTTGGATGCAATAAACCTGCAATTAAGTTTAAAATTGTGGATTTCCCACACCCACTTGGTCCTAACAAACAAACCAAGTCCCCTTGCTCAATCGTAAAATTGACCGATTTTAACGCTTCAAACCCATTATCGAATACTTTTTTCAAGTCGATAACTTCTATCATGACCCAACCTCCAAAAAAACATTTAATAGCATACCTTTTGATTTTAACATTTATTTCTTGCAACCGCGAGAGCAAAGCTGTTTCATTAAGATAAAAATAGGTAAAGTTAATGTATTTTTTATGTAAAAAATGTTGTTTTTCTGAAAAGCCTATTTACACTTTTTTTAATGCACAACAAAAAAACAGAGAATTTTTCTCTGCTTTTTTGGTTATTTTTTAGAATCTTTTTCTGATTCCTTTACAATATAAATTGGTCGTTTTTTCGTTTCTAAGAAAATTTTGCCGATATATTTGCCAATAATTCCTAAACATAATAGTTGCAAACCACCTACAAAAAGTACAATACAAACCATTGAAGGCCAGCCGCTTGTTGGATCACCATTAACCAATGTTCGAAAGATAATCACTAACATTGCTAGTGCAGAACCAATACACGAAAAGGCGCCAACATATGAAGCGATATTCAATGGTGTTTCTGAAAAATTGACAATCCCGTCAATTGAATAACTTAATAGACTCCAGAAAGACCAAGAGGTTTCTCCAGCAATTCGTTCTCGATTTTTAAATTCAATATATTCTGTTTTAAAGCCGACCCAACTAAAAATCCCTTTTGAAAAACGATTATACTCAGATAACTCTAAAATCGCATCGACCATTTGTCGGGTCATGACACGGAAGTCACGGGCACCATCCACCATTTCCGTCTCAGCAATTCGATTAATGAGTTTATAGAACATCCGTGCAAAAAAGCTACGAATGGGCGGTTCGCCGTCTCTTGTTATGCGTCGTGTGCCAACACAATCTAAATCTGCACTGGTTTCAATCATCTCAATCATTTGAGGTAATAACTCAGGCGGGTCTTGTAAATCAACGTCCATGACTGTCACTAAGTCACCTGTTGCTTCTTTTAAACCAGCGTATAAGCCTGCTTCTTTCCCAAAATTTCGTGAAAAAGAAAGATAACGGACCTTCTCTGGATGTTCGCGATAAAGCTGTCTTAAAACAGCTAACGTCTTATCTTTTGAGCCATCATTCACAAATATATATTCTACTGAATGAGACAGTTGCTGGCTAATTTTTTCTACTTCTTCAAAAAACAGCGGAATCGCTGCTTCCTCATTATAACAAGGGACAACAATTGATAACATTTTATTTCCTCCACACTTCAGTTAATTATCATTATACCATATAATAGCCTTATTAAATAACGATATCCAACTAAAAATAACTTAAATAGAAAGAACCTGAGAAAAAATCCAAAACGATTTTTTCTCAGGCTGACTAGCGGTTAAACGAAAGCAACAGAAATAGTCCTACGCACTACTTCAGCCTCTTTTGTTTAGCACTAAAATTATTTTGTTAAATCTTCTTGGTTTGCTTCAAATTGATAACGCGGTTCATCATTCTTTTCATCATAATCAACAATCAAATCATACCCTTTAAAGAACCAATCATCTGTTTCTTCAATAAAATAGGTAATCCCATCTAGGTTCTCTTTAATCATTGGCTCATCTGGCGCTTCTACAGACATCGCAATGGAAAAACCATCATGAACAGGTGTTTTTCCGTAAATTTTTCCGAAAAAACGAATGCCTGTCTCAGGCTGAACCCCGGTTTCTTCTTTAAACCATTGTTGGGCTTTCGGTGTCACTTCTAATTTCATTCTTTGTTCCTCCTTCACATCTCTGTCGCCATTTATTGTAGCACAGCGCAGTGCTTTTAGAGAATAAAGTGCTTAGCCATTCATTTTTTCATCTAATAAATCAACGTCTGCGGTATCACCGATAACTAATAAATTGTCGTTTTCTCGAACAATTTCAGAAGCATCTGGCGAAGCAATTACTTCTGTTTTCGAGCGGCGAATCGCTACCACAGTTAAACCAAATCGTTGACGGAAATTTAATTCTGCTAAGGTTTTATTGTAAAATTTAGGATTGGTGACCCGAACCTCAGCTAATGAAAATTCGCTAGATAATTCAATATAATCTAAAATATTGCGTGAAACAAGTTTGTGAGCAATTCGAATACCCATATCCCGCTCTGGGTGAACGACCATGTCTGCCCCAATTTTATCTAAGACACGGGCATGATATTCATTGACTGCTTTGGCCAAGACATTGGGAACCCCCATCTCTTTAACCATTAGTGTCACTAAAATACTCGCTTGAATATCTTCACCAATTGCCACCACTACGTGATCAAAATTCCGAATTCCTAAAGAACGCAACGTCATTTCATCTTGGGCGTTAGCCACCACTGCATGCGTTGCAATATTCATATATTCATTGACACGGTCTTCACTGCTGTCAATGGCCAAAACTTCTTGACCAGCTTCCACCAAAGTTTGGCATATGCTGCCGCCAAAACGTCCTAAACCAATAATTGCAAAATTTTGTTTCATTTCTTCTGACCGCTCCTGTCTGTTCGTTAAAATTAGTATAACAAATCCATAAATAAATTCCTAGAAGGATTTCCTAGAATTTATTTATGGATTTATCTGATATTTATTTGGCTAAACCATGTTGAAAAGCATAAATCGCCGCTTGGGTCCGATCATCCACATCTAGTTTTGCTAAAATGTTTGAAACATGTGTTTTAACTGTTTTCAAAGTGATAAAGAGTTCATCAGCTATTTCCTGATTACTTTTACCTTGTGCAATCAACATTAAAATTTCGTGTTCCCGGTTTGTCAAATCTTCGTGCAACACCGGCTCTTGTTTTTTTGTTAACCGTTCCATCATCTTATGTGTCACTTCAGGTTCCAACACACGCTCTCCGCGATAAGTCGCCCGAATTGCATCAGCAATCTCATGTGCTGTTGATGTTTTTAATAGGTAGCCCGCTGCACCAGCTTCAATCGCCGGATACACTTTTTCATCATCAATAAAACTCGTCACAATAATAATCTTGGCTTCTGGCCAATCTTTCAAGATCGCTTTTGTTGAATCAATGCCGTCCATTTCTTCCATTACCAAATCCATCAAAATAACATCTGGACGTAGTTCCAATGCTTTTTCATAGCCAATCTTACCATTTTCTGCTTCGCCTACGACTTCTATATCCTCTTGAATAGATAAATATGATGAAACGCCTAAACGGACCATTTCATGGTCATCCACTAACATTACTTTGATCACTTGCAGTTTCCTCCTTTATGACAGGAACTTTAATTTCAACGCTGGTTCCCTGCCCTTTAAAACTAATAATTTTAACTGTACCGCCCATGCCGACAACACGTTCTCGAATATTATTTAAGCCATAACTACCGGCTTTATTACTTTGTTCCTTCATATCAAAGCCGACACCATCATCAACAATACGCAATAACACGTTTTTATCGACTTGGTGTAAGTATACCTCTAATTCCTTTGCTTTGGCATGTCTTAAGGTATTTGAAAGTAACTCCTGCACAATTCGGAAAAGATGATCCTCAATGCTGCTATTTAAATGAACATCTTCAACATCCCAAATCAATTCAATTTTAATTTTTGTTTGTAGTTCTTTCAGTAATTGTTCAATACCTTTACGCAAACTTTTTCCTTCTAGACTGATAGGACGCAAGTGCAATAGTAGCGCGCGCATTTCCGATTGGGAGGCATTAATGATTTCTGCCACCATGGCTAGTTGTTTACGATATGGTTCCGGGGTTTCTGTTCGTTGTGCTTGTTCATTTAATGCAGACAACATCATCATGGCTGCAAAAAGTTGTTGACTGACTGAATCATGCAACTCCCGCGCCAAACGATGCCGCTCGTTCTCTAAAATTTCTTCTTTTGTTTGCCCATCCATTAATTGCGGTCGACTGTTTAATAATTGCAATTCTTTAGACATCTCTAATAATTTATTTTTAATCGACCAAATATCTTGTTCGACTTCGGTTAGATAATGGTCTTGATTTTCACTGGTCGTTGGTTTGTTTAAGACTGGACTTTCATAATTACCGTTGGCCAATAACCGAAGTTTTTCTTCAATCCGTCCATATTGCCCTTTTTGAACCAATGAAATCAGTAAAAAGGTCAATAAGCCTATTAGTAAGGATATGAGAACAATGTGCACAATTAGTGGTAAATAAAAGACTTTTCTCTGAAGAAGCTCTAATAACCACCGGTTTTGTTTAATCGAATGAAAATATGAAAACAATGTAATTAAGATAACAATAAAGGTGCTAAGGGACGCATATAATGAAATCATGCGTCTTGAAATCCGATCGGTCATACACGGATCACCTCAACATCTCCTACTAAAGTGTTCGTCATAATTTTCAAACGACGAAGATTGGTATCATAATCATTGCTGTAAATTTTTAATGATTCGTTTTTCAATTGATATTTTTCTTCTTCAAAACGTACCGTTCCGTAAAAAGTTGAATGTTCTAACAAAATAGCTACACCTAACGGCACTAGAATTCGCGTGCGGCCAAAACCTTTACGAATAATAATAATATTGTCTTCTTTCGGTAGTAACGTATTACCTAAATCAATAATGGTGTCCCCAGAGATTAAATCAATATTGATATCGTCCCATTCATAGATATTGTTACCAATGCGTTCGTTGGCAAACCAGCGGCGTTTAAATCGTTTGCCATTTTTAGGTTCTTTTGCCGCCGTCTCCACCATAATCATTTGTTTTTTTCGCCAAGGTGCTCGCTCAGCTATATCCACGCCTGAAATCTCAAAGCCTTTTAAGCCGATAAAGAGTACGCCAAAAATCAACATAAACCAAACAGCCGTGCTGTTCATTGCACCAATGACAATAAAAACAACGCCGAGGACGAATTGAAAGTTGTTAAAATGTGTTTTAGATGCTTTCCTGGAAACGTAGGCCACAAGTAAAACGCCAATTGTTAATAAAACAGCTAATCCAGGATTATGTACAATTTGCCATAACGCCAGAATAAAAAGTAATGCTTCTGCGACGATAAAAAAGCGCCAAGGGTTATTCATAGATTTGCCTCCTCCCTCTGTCATTTATTTTACTCGTTTATTTTATTTAATCATAGTGGTTTGCGCCTCAGGTTACCATAGGACTTTAGCCCTAAATGTCCTAGATTGCGAAAGGACAGGCCTTGGAAGCTGCCTGCCCTACTCAATTATTTAGTTTGCTTCAACTTTTGTAATTTTAACTGTCATGTCGCCACCAGGTGTTGCAATAATCACTTGGTCGCCTAATTGTTTACCAATTAAGGCTTGCGCAATCGGTGAATCGTTAGAAATTTTACCAGAAAATGGATCGGCTTCGGCACTTCCTACGATTGTGTATTCCTCTTCTTCTCCATCAGGCAATTCTTGGAAAGTAACTGTTTTACCGATGGAAACTTCGTCTTGGTCCACGCCATCATTATCGATGATTTCTGCAAAACGAATCATATTTTCTAACGTTGTAATACGTCCTTCAACGAAAGCTTGTTCATCTTTAGCTGATTCATACTCTGAGTTCTCTGAAAGATCCCCAAAGCTACGAGCGATTTTAATACGCTCTACGATTTCTTTACGTTTAATTGTTTTTAATTCTTCTAGCTCTTGTTCTAATTTTTCTTTTCCTTCAAGAGTCATTGGATATACTTTTTCTACCATGTTAATTCTCCTTTTTCGCTTAACGATACGTAGTTCTTGGTTGGTTATTGAAAAAAATTCCGCTTTCAATCCACAAAAGAGTACCACGCTTTTTCTAAATTGTAAATATAATTATTGAATTTTTGTGATTTTGCTAAATTTTATTTATATAAATTTCTAGTTGCTACTCTTTCCCTCTGTTAAACAGATTACTTTTTGAGTATCTAAAAGCTTGGTGAATCATACAAAATTGATTCACCAAGCTCTTTTATGTTTTCATTTTATTCACTACTTGAATTATTGACATACTGATCTACTAATACTTGATGTTCTTCATATGTTTTTGAGAAGTAGACTTTTCCTGTAGAAATATCTGCTACAAAGTATAAATAGTCACTTGGTGTCGGATTCAAGACTGCTTTAATTGACTCCTCACTTGGGCTATCTAATGGTCCTGGTCCATAACCAGTATTTTTATACAAGTTATAAGACGAGTCCACTTCCAAGTCAGCATACGTTACAGTTTCTTTGTGTTCTCCTAGAGCATACAAAATAGAAATATCTGATTGGATCGGCATATCGGCAGCCAAGCGGTTAAAGAATACTTGCGCAATTTGTTTGCGGTCTGCTTCTTTGACTCCTTCTTTTTCAACCAATGAAGCTAACGTTAAGACTTGCTGATTGGTTAAATTCTTTGCATGAATTGTCGGCGTATATTGTTCCATTACTGTGTTCATTTTAGCAATCATTTGTTCGACAAATTCAGGAAGTGTTGCTTTTTTGTAGTAATCATAAGTTGCCGGGAACAAATAGCCTTCTAAGCGATAACGAACACCTTCTGCAGTTGCAGCACTTTCAAGTAAATCAGGATACTTAGCCTTCATTTGATTGAAGAAGTCTTCGTTTTTCATTAATGCAATGAAATCTGCTTTCTTGAAATCCGTATTTTTTTCAATGGCTTCGCCAATTTTATCTATATCGTAGCCTTCAGGAATCGTTACTTTGCCATCTGCGATTTTAGTTGGTTCTGGCGTGCCCCCTTCTTTTAGCATTTCACCAATTTCATCGAGTGTCATGCTTGGAGACATTTGATAATAGCCCGCTTGAAAATCTGTTAAGTTTTTAAATTTTACGTAGTAGTTAAAAACCATTCCGCTTTTAATGACGTTGCTTTCTTCTAAAACCGCAGCAATTTGCTTATTAGAAGATCCTTCTGGGATATGCACTTGAACAAGCTTCTTATTGTTCTTGTCTAGTGGCTGTAGCCCAGCATCTACATATTTATAAAAAGTAAACCCAAAGATTGCCATCATTAAAACTAATACAGAAACTACAATTAACACGATACGACCGACTAAACGATCTTCTTTTTTACGTGTTTGTTTTTTTGTATTTGTCGGCTTTTCGTCTGTTTCAATCGGGGTTGGCTCTTCGACTGTCTGTGTTGTCTTGTCTTTCCCACGTCTTCGAGCAGCTCTAGAACCTGCACGTGTTTGTGTTGTGCGGCTCGCTGTTTCTTGTGATTCATCATATGAAGGTTGGGGAGACCTATCATTTTTTTCAGAGGAATCAGGTTGATCGCCATCATTTCTACCTTTTAAAGACCCAGTTACTTGATCTCTAAGCGAAGATTTGGGATCTTGGTTATTTTGGTTATCATTAGCCAAAACTAACCCTCCTTACTATTCTATCGTTTATGACTGAAACTATTATACATGAAACCTCTTTAAAATTAAATGTTTTTAATAAAAAGACCGTCATTCCCCGATAAAAAATTCATCATTGACAACGTTTAAAGCCTATGATGGCGCTTTTCTATTGAAACGATAATAAATCTTAAAATCCTCCTAAATTTATCGAAAATCCATTTTCTATTAAGAATTTTGTAGCAAAATAGCACCTAAGTCTTTAGGCGATTGTACTAGGAATGTCGCTCCCGCCTCTTGTAATTCTGTTTCTTCACCAAATCCATACAAGACACCTATACTATCTAAGCCATTTTGTTGAGCACCAAGAATGTCATGATTACGATCACCAACCATGATAATTGCTTCTTTGGTTGGGTCTAATTGAGCTTCCGTTAATGCATACTGAATCACATCTGCTTTTTTAGAACGATGACCGTCCATGCTCGCTCCATAGATGCCTGTAAAATAACGATCTAAATCAAAATGAGTAATAATCTTTTTAGCAAATTCTTCTGGCTTGGAAGTCGCAATGTATAACTTTGCTCCCGCTTCCTTTAACCTTGTTAGTACCTCTGGGATCCCTGGATACACATGATTTTCAAACATACCTTTTCTCTGATAATACGCTCGATAATGAC
This sequence comes from Enterococcus sp. DIV0236, assembly GCF_050558525.1. Lineage (NCBI taxonomy): Bacteria > Bacillati > Bacillota > Bacilli > Lactobacillales > Enterococcaceae > Enterococcus > Enterococcus sp. DIV0236. The sequence continues at coordinate 2,316,945 of NZ_CP187891.1, forward strand.
CCACGGCTTGTTGCGCTGCTTCAGCTGAAGGCGCCATGTGCAAAAATGACTCATATAAAGGCGGCCCTATGAAAGAACGTAACGTCTCCTCGCTAGGAGCTGGCCAGCCTAATTGTTCTGTTGCGTACAAAATAGAACGCATAATGCCGCTACCAGAATCCGTAATTGTGCCATCTAAATCAAATAAAATCGTTTGATACATCTTCACTTCACTACTTTCTAGCATTTTTTGTCTAATTGATTCTTCAAAATAAGATACGCAAAAGAAGCACATTTTTCAGCGCTTCTCTGCCTTTTTATTTATTTTGCTGTAAACGTATCTGGTTTTTTATCTGATTGCTGCATTTCATAGGCAATGGCTTCAACGATTCGACGGCTAGCTTGACCATCCCCATACGGATTTTGTGCATGCGCCATCGCGTGGTAAGCATCAGAATCAGTCAATAATGTTTTCGCCTCTTGATAGACTACTTGTTCGTCTGTACCAACCAATTTCAATGTTCCTGCCGCTACGCCTTCTGGACGTTCCGTTGTATCTCGTAAAACTAAAACTGGCACCCCTAAGGAAGGAGCTTCTTCTTGCACACCGCCAGAATCAGTTAAAATTAACGCACTTTTCGCTGCAAAATTTTGAAAATCTTTGACATCCAATGGTTCAATTAAATGCACACGAGCTAATTCACCTAAGTGTTCCGCTACTATTTCACGGACTTTGGGATTTTTGTGCATAGGGAAAATGACTTCAATTTCTGGATGTTCCATTACAAGTCGACGAACAGCTTTAAAAACATTTGCCATTGGCAGGCCTAAATTTTCACGACGATGCATTGTGATTAGTACAATGCGTTGGTCTGTAGGGATTTTTTCCAATAAATCATTTTGATAGTGGGCATCAACGGTGTACGCCATCGCGTCAATCGCTGTATTGCCAGTCACATAAATATGTTCTTCTGGATGATTTTCTTTGATTAAATTGTCCTTACTTTGAGTGGTTGGGGCAAAATAAATATCAGTTAACACGTCTACCAGTTGACGATTCATTTCTTCCGGAAACGGAGAATATTTTTGCCAGGTCCGCAATCCTGCTTCCACATGTCCCACTGGAATCTGTTGATAAAAAGCAGCCAATGCAGCCGCAAATGACGTGGTTGTATCGCCATGAACCAAGACAATATCCGGCTGTTCTGTCACAAGAACCTCAGTTAATAAATTCAAAACACGACTTGTAATATCTGTTAAGGTTTGCCCATCTTTCATGATATTTAAATCATGATTCGGTGTAATTTGAAAATCTTCTAACACTTGATCCAACATTTGGCGATGTTGCGCTGTTACGACTACTACAGAGTCAAATCCTTGACTTTGCTCTTCTAAAACTTTGATTAAAGGGGCCATTTTGATTGCTTCTGGCCGTGTTCCAAAAACCGTCATTACTTTAATTTTCTTCATCATTTTCCTCCTAATTCTATGTTAGTTTCGGGTATTTTTGTTGGCGAAATTCTTCTGCTCGTTGAATATAATGTAAGGCGTTCGTATGATTACTGGCTATTTCTGCTGCCGTTAACGGACGGATAACCTTCGCGGGTCGACCAAATGCTAAAACATTTGGCGGGATAATTTTGCCTTCCGTCACTAAAGAACCCGCACCAATCAGGCTGTTTTCTCCAATAATAGCGTTATTTAGAATGGTTGAACCCATGCCAATCAAAGCACCATCACCGATTTTACAACCGTGTAACATGCATTGATGGCCCACCGTTACATACTTGCCTACAATTGTCGGGGCATCTTCATCAACATGAATAATCGTGCCATCTTGAATATTACTACCTTCACCAATGGTAATTGTGTTACTGTCACCTCTTAAGACCGACTGAAACCAAATGTTACTATCCTTCGCTAGTTGTACGTTTCCATAGACATCTGCACTAGCAGCAATAAAATACTCTTTTTTCAAACCCTGTCACCTCTTTTCATTAAGTATAGACAAGAATTCCTCACTTTCATAGTAAAAAAGACAAGAAAAGAGCGTGGGACAAAAATCACTTTGGATTTTTGCTCCACGCTCAAAAACTGATAAACGGCGGGAACAAAAGCAACTCCTTCGGAAATAAGCCGGAATTCTCCAAAAATTACAGAACAATTTTCGGAAATTCCTTCTTATTTCTCGGAGTTAAACGCTTCTGTCCCGACCTCTTTTTATTCCTCATAGTCGCCTTCTTCAGCAAATTGACTATTGTATAGTTTTTCATAGAAGCCACCTTGTTCCAGCAACTCATGATGCGTACCTTTTTCAATGATTTCTCCTTGTTTCATAACAAGAATTAAATCAGCTTCACGAATAGTTGATAGGCGGTGGGCAATAACGAAACTCGTTCGTCCTTCCATAACACGATCCATTGCTTTTTGAATTAAGGCTTCCAAGCGTGTATCGACTGAACTAGTCGCCTCATCTAAAATCAAAATTTTCGGATCAGAAATTACCGCTCGGGCAATGGTCAACAATTGTTTTTGACCAAGGGAAACGTTATCTCCCTCAGAATTGATTTCCATTTCATACCCATCTGGCATTGTCCGAATGAAGTGATCCACATTGGCCGTTTTCGCTGCATCCACAACTTCATAATCCGTGGCATCCAACTTCCCAAAACGAATGTTATCTGCAATGGTACCTTTATACAACCAAGCATCTTGCAATACCATTCCAAATACAGATCGGACATCACTACGGTTCATTTTTTTCGTGTCAATGCCATCAATTTTAATGGCGCCTTCTGTTACATCATAAAAACGCATCAGTAAGTTGATTAAGGTTGTTTTCCCAGCGCCAGTTGGTCCCACAATCGCAACCATTTGGCCCGCATCAACTTTAAAGTTCAAATTACGAATTAACGGTTTTTCTGGGTCATAACTAAAGCTGACATTTTCAAATTCAACAGAACCTAAAATAGGTTCTGGCAAAGGAACATCTTGTTCGTTAAGTTCTTCTTCTGGCTCATCTAGGATTTCAAAAATCCGCATGGTCGAAGCTGAAGCGCTTTGTAAAGCTGCAGACAACTGCGTAATATTCCCCATTGGTTGGCTAATTTGCCAAATATATTGAATAAACGCTTGTAATTGCCCCACTACGATCACACCAGCAACCACATAGTAACTACCAAGGACAGCTACCCCGATATAGGTCCCATAAGCGGTCATTTGAACCAATGGCAACATTAATCCTGAGATAAAGGATGCTTTGAAGCCAAAACCATTTAAACGATGATTGACTTGTTTAAAGCCTTCAAGGGTTTCTTTTTCCCGACCATATAGTTTTAAAACACTGAACCCAGTCATATTTTCTTGGACATAACCATTTAAGTCTCCTAAAGAATTTTGCATTCCTTGGAAATATTTCTGGGAGATTTTAACAATTGTTCTGGAAATAATCAGAGACAACGGAATCATAATCACTGAAAAAATCGCCATCAGCGGATTGATCAAGAACATCATCACTACCGCCATCACAATCCCTAAGACTGCTGAAACAATATTAATAAAACTTTGTTGCATCGCATTGCTGACAGCATCCACATCGTTCGTCACCCGTGACAAAATATTTCCTTGTTGGTTCTTATCAAAATAAGAAACTGGCAAACGATTGATTTTTTCTTCAATATCGCGACGTAAATCGCGCATGGATTGTTGAACGACATTCGTCATTAAAAAGCCTGACAAAAATTGTGCCACACAATAACCTGTTCCCACAACTAAAATCCAAATTAAACATTGGATTACATAATCAAAATTAATGGATTCGCCAGCTGCAATATTACGGCTAATTTCTGTCGTTGGTAATCCAGTCAAATAAGGCAACGCTGCATTAAAGGCAACGGTTAATATTGTAAATAAAATAACTAAATAAAACGTCACTCGGTACGGTTTAATATAGCGACCGATTCGTTTCATAGAAGAAAAGGCGTGTTTCATGCTAATTCCTCCTCTGACAATTGAGAAGCCGCAATATCATAGTAAATTGGACAAGTCTCAAGTAATTCACGATGTGTGCCAATTCCGACCACGTCGCCTTCGTTTAAAACAACAATGCGGTCCGCATGCATAATTGTTCCAACACGTTGTGCCACAATTAAAACAGTAGATTCTGTTGTTTCTTTTTTCAGACGCGCTCGTAAATTTGCATCTGTTTGATAATCTAACGCAGAAAAACTATCATCAAATATATAAATTTCCGGATTGCGAATAATCGCCCGTGCGATAGCTAAACGTTGTTTTTGACCACCAGAAAAGTTCGTGCCACCTTCTGAAAGAGGTTCATCATAGCCTTGCGGTTTTTGTGAAACAAATTCTGTAGCTTGAGCAATGTCAATTGCTCGTTCCATTTCTTCTAACGTCGCATCTTCCTTACCGTAGCGAAGGTTATCAGCAATTGTACCAGTAAAAAGTAACGCTTTTTGTGGAATATAGCCGATCTTATTGCGTAATGCACTAAGTTTGTACTCTTTTACGTTCACTCCATCGATTAAAATTTCACCTTCTGATACATCATAAAACCGTGGAATCAATTGAATTAATGTTGATTTTCCACTACCTGTGCTCCCAATAAAGGCCACTGTTTCACCAGGTGATGCCTTAAAACTTACATTGCGGATAACTGGGCTTTCCGCATGTCCAGGATAGGCAAAGGTTACATTTTTAAACTCTAGATAGCCTTTAGTAGCTGTTTCTGTTACGCCTTCTTCTTCACGAATAGCTGGTTCCATGTCTAAGGCTTCTTGAATCCGTGAAGCCGAAACCGCAGCCCGTGGATACATCATAAAGACACTGGCAAATAACATAAACGAGAACAGCGCATGAAAAATATATTCAATAAAAGCAATTAAATTCCCAACTTCTAAATCCCCATGGCTGATTTGAACAGTTCCGCTCCAAATGATTAAGACCATTACAATATTAAATAAGAAAAAGAACCCTGGTTGGGCTGCTGCCATTAAACGAAACAGACTTTTTGAACTTTTAGTGTAAGTTTCATTAACTTTATTAAAACGAGATTCTTCAAATTTTTCATTAACAAATGCGCGTATTACCCGCAATCCAGAAAGATTTTCTCTTAAAATCCCATTGATTCCATCTAAGTTCTTTTGTTGCTTTTTAGATAACGGTTCTGACAAACGAGCAATTCCGACAACGGCTAGCAGTAGAAAAGGCAAGGCACCTAAAACGTACATTCCTAACGACGGACTCGTTCGCATCACCATGTAAAGACTGGCAATAAACATCACTGGCGTCATAAAGCCAAGACGTAAAATATTTCCCATGAAGAGCATAATTTGGTATGCATCATTGGTAGTTCGCGTAATTAAGGAAGAAACCCCAATACTTTCATATTCACTATGTGAGAAAGTTTGAATCTTTTCAAATAAATCATCACGAATATCACGAACAATGTTTGTTGTAATTCTGGCACCAAAGTACCCTAGCAAAATATTCATTGCAACGCCAATAATCGTAATTACAACCATCCAAATCCCTTGCTGATAAATATAGTCCATATCTCTAGGAATAATTCCTTTGTCAATCATTCGTGCTAAAATGGTCGGCAAGCCTAATTCAATCAAAATAAAACCAAACACACAAATAAAATCAGCGAAAAGTAATTTCTTATAACGCATTGTGTAACGCCACATTAACTTCAATTAATCATCTCCTTCTTATCTTACTTTAAATTTTCTAGTACTCCCACTGTATCAAAAAGAAATCGGTAATACAAGCTGTCTGGCTAGAAAAAACAGCCTTTCTCTTTCTATCCTTTCTCTTTTAGATTTTCTAAAAAATAGATAATTTTAATGATTTACTTATACGATTAAAATTGCTACTTCCTTTTGATTGTGCCATAATTGGGAAAAACTGAAAGGACCCTTTGAATGAAAAAATTATTCTTCATTTTTCTCGGTTCCTGTACGTTTGCTTTAGGCACGTTAGGAATCTTTTTGCCGCTTTTACCCACCACTGGTTTTTATTTATTAACGGCCTTTTTTTGGATGCGTAGTTCAGATAAACTTTATAACAAATTTTTAGCTTCTTCTTATTATCAAAAATATATCCAAGAAGCCTTCTTTGAGAAAAAAATTACTCGTAAAGGTAAATGGAAACTATTTATTTCCATGTTTCTTTTATTTGCCATTCCGTGTTTAATTGTCCGAAATACGTTGATGACTACGACTTTAGCGATTGTTTATTTAGCCCACGTGATCGGCTTAAGTTGGTATTGGCGTCCTAAAAAAAAGGCACTCGAACTTGATCAAGAATAAGGTGAAACAAGAAGTTTGTTTTTTTTAAAAGTCCAGTGAGTGTTTCTATACTTCCTTATCATTCTATGATAAAATAAGCTTAATTGTTGTTATTCACAACACACGGGACGGTTGAAAAAAGAACACATAAAATCAAATACCCAGAATGAAGCAAAGTCGAGGCTTCATTTCATCATTAACAGATGTTTTTGATGAGCATTCTTTTTTAGGTGATCAGCACCTCGTTTTGTTGTGTTTAATTTTCTGTCTTAAAATGAAAAAAACTATAAATTGCTACTATTAGTAGCTGAAGGAGAAATGAATCGATGATTTACAAAGTATACTATCAAGAAACAAAAATCAGAAACCCAAAAAGAGAAGACACAAAATCTCTTTACATGGAAGCCGATAGCGATGTAATCGTGCGCCAATTAGTTGAAGAAAATACCCCATACAATATTGAATACGTTCAATTATTAGACGAAAAACATCTTGCTTACGAGCAAGAACATGCGGACTTCACTCTAACGGAGTTTTAACATGAAAGTAAACATAAAAAATAACGAAACTGGCGTTTTTGCAATCGGTGGTTTAGGCGAAATTGGAAAAAACACATATGGGGTACAATTCCAAGATGAAATTATCATTATTGATGCTGGGATCAAATTCCCAGAAGATGATTTACTTGGGATTGACTACGTGATTCCAGATTATAGCTACATCGTTCAAAATTTGCATAAAGTCAAAGCACTCGTTATTACCCACGGTCATGAAGACCATATTGGTGGCGTTCCTTATCTTTTACGTCAAGCGAATATCCCAATCTATGCGGGACCACTAGCCTTGGCTTTAATTACCAACAAACTAGATGAACATGGTTTATTGCGAGAAGCGGAATTACACGAAATTAATGAAGATACGGTGATTCGTTTTAGAAAAACAGCGATTAGCTTTTTCCGGACGACTCACAGTATTCCTGATGCCTTGGGCGTTGTGGTTAAAACGCCTTCTGGTAACATTGTCGCAACAGGTGACTTTAAGTTTGACTTTACACCCGTTGGTGAGCCAGCCAACTTACACAGAATGGCGAAATTAGGTGAAGAAGGCGTCCTTTGTCTTCTTTCAGACAGTACCAATGCTGAAATACCCACCTTTACAAAATCCGAAAAAACAATTGGGACCTCTATTTTAAAAATCTTTGAAAAAATTGATGGTCGGATTATCTTTGCCAGTTTTGCTTCAAACATTTTCCGTTTACAACAAGCTGCTGATGCAGCCGTGAAAACAGGTCGCAAAATTGCTGTTTTTGGTCGTAGCATGGAAAATGCCATTGTCAATGGCGAACGCTTAGGCTACATCAAAGTGCCAAAAGGAACGTTTGTCGATGCGGCGGAACTGAATCAATTGCCAGCAAATGAAACAATGATTTTATGTACTGGCTCTCAAGGAGAACCTATGGCCGCGCTTAGTCGGATTGCTAACGGTACACATCGCCAAATTAGTATTCAACCAGGCGATACGGTTGTTTTCTCAAGTTCACCAATTCCTGGGAATACGACAAGCGTTAACCGTTTAATCAACTTATTATCTGAAGCCGGTGCAGAAGTTATCCACGGAAAAATCAATAATATCCATACTTCTGGTCACGGTGGACAAGAAGAGCAAAAATTAATGCTTCGTTTGATGAATCCTAAATATTTCATGCCTGTTCATGGTGAATTTAGAATGTTAAAAATCCATGCTTCGCTCGCTCAAGATACAGGGGTTCCTGAAGAAAATTGCTTTATCATGGGCAACGGCGATGTCTTAGCTTTAACGGCTGATAGCGCACGTCCTGCTGGTCACTTCAACGCTAACGACGTGTACGTTGATGGAAATGGTGTCGGTGATATCGGGAATGTTGTTTTACGGGATCGTCGTATCTTATCTGAAGAAGGTTTAGTTTTAGCGGTAGCAACGGTTGATATTAAAAATAAAGAAATTATGGCTGGTCCAGACATTCTTTCCCGTGGTTTTGTCTACATGCGTGAGTCTGGTGATATGATTCATGAAGGCCAACGTCTTTTATTCAATGCTCTACGTGAAGCAATGAAAGATAAAAACTGTACCGAAGCAAAATTAGGCGAAGCCATGACGACCGCTTTACAGCCTTTCTTGTTTGAACAAACAGAACGTCATCCAATGATTCTGCCAATGATTATGACTGCCACAGTTAGTGATCAATAAAGCTCTCATTTAATAGAGAAGAAAAATGTTTGTCCATTTTTCTTCTCTATTTTTGCTAACAAAAAAACACCTAACATGCGTTAGGTGTTTTTGGATTATTTTTTATTAGTTTTTTTCTACGTTAACTGCTTGAGGGCCACGGTCTGAATCTTCAACATCAAAAGTCACTGCTTGACCTTCTTCTAAAGTTTTGAAACCATCACCTTGGATAGCTGAGAAGTGTACGAATACGTCGCTTCCGTCTTCGCGTGAGATAAACCCAAAACCTTTTTCTGCGTTAAACCATTTTACTGTTCCTTGTTCCATTCTTTTGTTCCTCCTCGTGCATTTGCACATAAATAGTCGTAACTTTGCTCGCTTCCAATAGAATATTTAAAAAAATTTAAAAAGTCTACATAATTCCAAACAAGATTACCCTTTCATTTTACACGTGATAAAATATTTTTGCAAGAATTGTCCTCATTCTGAAGCAAAAAAATTCTCTTCTCTCAAACTAATGTATCCGCTATCACCAACAATAATATGATCCAACAATTGAATCCCCATCATTTCGCCACATTCTTCCATTCGTTTGGTAAATTGAATATCTTGTGGAGACGGTGTCGGATTGCCAGATGGATGATTATGAGCTAATAGTATGCGAGCAGAAGAATATTTAACCGCTTCCCGAAAAATTTCGCGTGGATGAGCAATACTTTGATTCAGTGATCCTTTGAAAATCGTTTTCTGTTGGATAATGTCATTCTTGGTATTCAAGTAAATACAAATTAAATGTTCTTGTTGCAGCCCCTTCATCTCTTGGAGTAATCGTTGGGCGACTTGTTGACTGGACGTAACTTTGCCAAATTTGATTTGACTACTTTGATAAATTCGACACCCCAATTCAATAGCCGCACGTAATTCAATGGCTTTCACTTGGCCAATGCCTTTAATAGCCATTAACTCGTTCAACGTGGCTTGCTGCAAATAAGAAAGCTGCTTAAACTGTTTTAACAGCGTTGCGGCAACAGTCATCACGTCTGCTTCTTTTGAGCCAGTGCGTAACAGAATCGCCAACAACTCTTGATTCGATAATGCTTTTTCTCCTATCGCCAAGAGCCGTTCTCGTGGTAAACAATCACTCGGCATCTCACGAATAAACAGATCCGATACTTGCATAAAAAAACCTCCTTTGCTAGTCATTAATAAACTACGCAAAGGAGTGTTGTTTTTATTATTTTAAATAATGTGGCGCTTGATGTAAACTCTCCAAGACATGTAATGTTTTCTCTTGGATAACTTCAGTTGGTTGCAATAAATCAGGTACCATGATCACTGGAATGCCCGCACTATGAGCCGCACTTACCCCATGAAATGAGTCTTCGAAAATCAAGGTTTTCGGGGCTTCTGTTCCTAAAAGTTGACGAGCTTTTTGAAAAATTTCTGGGTCCGGTTTTGCTCGTTTAACGTCCTCTGCTGAAACAATTCCTACAAAACGATCCTGAATCCCAGCATGGCTTAATAACATTTCAATTGCTGGACGGACGTTACTTGAAGCAACCAATCGAGGAATTTTTTGATCATCTAAAAAGTCGAGAAATTCCACCACCCCTGGTTTTAAAGGGACGTTACCAGATCGAAACTCTTGCAAGGTATCATCATAAGAACGGCGGATAAATTCTTCCACTGTGTCGTGACCATAAGATGCATAAATACGTCGGTAATTCTCTTGTACTTCTTCATCGGAAATCCCAACATAGTCTAAATAGACTTCTTTACTATATGGTAACCCCATTGCATCTGCTACTTTTTGAGTAGATGTATAGTAAATCAACTCCGTATCAAAAAGCAACCCATCCATATCAAAAATTACGCCATCAAATTTCTTCATCATTTCCTCCTATAGTTAAAAGTAATTCTCTTACTTGAGAAACAAAATATAATGAACCTGTTACTAATAATAAATCATCTGTCGACATTTTTTCTAAAATTTCGCCTAAGCCAAATTGCCATAAAGACACAATTTCTGTTAAATCGTCTTCATATTTTTCCATTTCTGTAAGTGCAATAGCTTTAGGATAATCGAAGCTAGTTAAGTAAAGATGCGCATTCGGTACTTGCTTTAAGTCCTGAATCATCTCATCCACATCTTTAGTTGCTAAAGCTGAAAATAAAATATGAATCGTGTGTTGTGGAAACTCTTTGCGCAAGTTTTCAACTAAGCGTTTTACTGCATGATCATTGTGGGCACCATCTAAAACAATCAACGGTTCATCACTAAGACGTTCCATTCGAGCTGGCCATTGCGCTTTAGCCAACCCTTGAGTAATGTCTCGTTCTTTAAATGGCAAATGTTGTAGTTGGCAATACTTGTCAAATAATTGAATAGCTACCGCCGCATTTTCTACTTGGTGACGCCCCAACAAGGGAACTTTAATTTTTGTCAGTTTGCCCATTTCTCCATAGAAATTAAATACTTCCCCCCATTGTGTATCAGGATGTAGATATTCCACTTGATACTCTTTGCCAAAACGAAAAATTGGACTCTGTTTTTCTTGTGCGACTTTTTCAATGACTGCTAGCGCATCAGCACAAATGTTGCCTGTTACTACTGGGACTTTTTCTTTAATAATACCCGCTTTTTGATAGGCAATTTCAGCAATTGTTTCACCTAAAATTTCTGTGTGATCCTTCCCAATTGTCGTAATTCCCGTCAATAATGGCTTCACGACATTGGTGCTATCAAGTAATCCACCTAAGCCAACTTCAACAACGGCGATATCCACTTGTTCATTCACGAAATAGTCCAAGGCCATTCCTGTCAATGTTTCGAATTCTGTAATTCCAGCCACTTCAGTGATCTGGTCTAATTCTTTAATGATTGGTTGATACTTTTCCACATAGGTAATCAATTGTTCGTCTGAAATTGGTTGACCATTTATCGCAATTCTTTCATTAAATGATTCAATATAAGGAGAGGTAAAGGTTCCGACTTTCAAGCCCATTTCTTCTAATAGACAGCGTAAATATGTCACGGTTGAGCCTTTACCATTGGTTCCTGCGATATGAATCGTTGGCACTTTGTTTTCTGGATGATCAATTTTTTCTAATAACGCATTGATCCGATCCAAACCAGGTCTTGAACCAAAGGGTAACCGGCTATGAATCCATTCAATGGCTTCTTCTATTGTTAATTGCATCTTGTCCAACTCCTTGTCTTCTTCTACATTATAACTAAGTTAGGTGACTTTTTCACTAATAACCAATTGAAACTTTTTCTTGAAAACTTTTTGCATTTTTCATAATTTTGCGTTATTAGCGGATACATTAATGAACTTATGGTAAACTAACATTCTGGATGGTTCGTTCCAGCCAGCCAATTAAAAACTATTTTTAAAGCGTTCAACACGCTTATTCATGATTTTTTTATAAAGGTGGACTTATTTTGATGAAAAACAAATCGAAGCTTTTATGGTTAGGAAGTTTTTTCTTGCCGTTTTTACTTCTGTTGCTTGTATGGATGACATTACAACTTGCGCCTTTTGGTGACAACAACTTATTAGTTAGTGATTTAGGCACACAATACATGCCTTTCTTGAGTTTTTTAAAACGCTCTTTTCACGAGGGAATAACTACATTCTACTCTTTTTCCAATGAGATTGGTGAGTCGATTGTTCCTTTGGCAGCCTATTACTTACTGAGCCCTTTTAATGTGTTGGCTTTCTTTTTTCCTTATGAACAATTACCTATAGCAATTTTATGGATTATTACCTTAAAACTTGCCTTGATGGGCACGACGATGTTTAGCTATTTAAAATACACCTATCAAAAAGTTGATGGCACCACGTTACTTTTTTCAACGTCCTATAGTTTCTGTGGCTTTGTCACCGTCTATAGCCAAAACTTTATGTGGTTGGATGCACTGATTCTATTCCCGCTTATCTTATTGGGACTCCAACGTTTATGGGATCAACGCAAATGGGGCTTATACAGTATAACCCTGTTTTTAGCGATTGTGACGAATTACTACATGGGTTATATGATTTGTCTCTTTGCTGTTTTTTACAGTATCTATTGGTTCTTTAAAAAGAATACCCAAGCCCATGCTATTCGGCAATTTTTTAAACAAAGTCCGTTATTCATCCTCGTTTCTTTTTTAACAGGAACTGCAACTAGCTTTTTATTATTACCTGCAGCAGAAGGGATGCTCTATACAAAAAAAGCAGATTTTGATGTCTCGACGTTCTTTTTAACGCCTAAGTTCAACACTTCGTTCTTCTCGCAATTAGGCTTAGGTTCTATTAATTATGAGTTGCGTTTAGACCATTTACCAACCGTTTTTGCTGGATTATTTGTGACACTCCTCTGTGTTGCCTATTTTCAAACGAAACAAATTGCGTTAAAAGAAAGAATAGCTTCAGCAATTCTTTTATTCATTCTCTTTTTAAGCTTTTGGTTAGAAGCCTTTAACACTGTGTGGCACATGTTTCAAAGCCCAGCTGGGTTCCCTTACCGAAATGTCTTTATCTTTAGCTTTTTATTGATTGTCTTTGCCTATGAAGTTTGGCTTAAAAAAGTGACCATTCCTTGGACCGCACCTATTATTTTTAGTCTGCTGTTAGTCATTGGCTACGGATCTTTGTATTATGGTCCACAAAAGAATCTCTTAATTTCGATCAATTATTTATGGCTAAGTTTACTTTTTATTTGGTTGATTTTCTTTTGCTTGCGTTTAGCACACAAAAAGGCCTTAAGAAACTATGTAGTCGTTGCTTTATTCTTACTGGTCAGCACAGAATTAACAACGAATTTCTGGATTTCTTTTAAACACATGCCCTTTGGTAGCCAAGCAACATTTGCCCAAGATTACCGAAAACACAGCCAATTAATCGATGAAAAAATGGCCTCAGCACCAGAACTTTATCGCATGAAACAAGTCATTCCTTCCAAAGAAACAGGATTCCGTGAAATCAATAACGGCTACAATAATCCTTTACTTTATGGCTATGCTGGCGTTTCTAGCTATACTTCGACTTTAACTGCCACTACCCAAGACACATTAAGTGCGCTAGGTTTATATCGAAAAAATGATCGCCGGATTGCCTATGTGGATAATTCACAATTAACCAATTTACTTTTAAATGTGAAATATGACTTTTTACCAATTGAAAAACCTACGAGTGAAAAATTGCTAAAAACAGTTGGTTCCACGAAAATCATGGAAAATGATGAAGCGATCGGTATGGGCTTTTTGGCGCCAACCGCATTAACCAAGTTAAAATTAGCAAAAAATAATCCTTTAGATGCCCAAGAAGAACTCCTGCAAACGCTCGTGCCGACGGATAAACCTTACTTTAAAACAGCTTCGTTGATAAATGAACCTCATCATACCAACGAAACAATTGAAGCAACCTTTAAAGTGAATAGCACTGGTGACTTGCATCTTTATATTCCGAATTTAAAATGGAAAAAGGTTACACAATTGAAGGTAAACCAACAAGTTATCTCGACGCCGATTTATATTGCAACCAATCAACTGTTCAATTTAGGGCATTTTGAAAAAGGAACTACCGTGACCCTGTCACTAACTGCTGAACAAGTGGTTGATTTAACCAATTGGCAACTTCAAACTTTAGACCAAACAGCCTTTAATCGTGCGGTTGACAAATTACGCCAACAAGCTCTTCACGTGAATGCAACTAAAAAAGGCCATTTAAATGGCGCACTGAATGTACCTGGAAATGACACTCAGTTACTGTATACGTCCATTCCTTATGACCAAGATTGGCAAGTCAAATCGTCGCTACAAAAAGAACCCTTAAAAACACAACGCATTCTAGGTGGCTTTTTAGCTGTTGAAGTCCCAGCTGGCAAACAGCAGTTAACCTTTGCCTATCATCCAAGAATGATTTATCTCGGTACTGCCGTCAGCGGAACGGTTTTACTGGGAACGGCTGGTTATCTTGGCTTTAAAAAATACCGTCGAAAACGTCAGGAGGCCACTCATGACTAATCAGAAAAAATTTTTAAATGGACTCATTCGGTGGTTACCCCTAGTTGGACTGGTGCTTTTCTTCGGCTTAATTTTATGGGGATATTCCAGAGGAATTTTTCATTCTGTTGCTTCCTTGCAAGCTTTTATTAAACAGTTTGGTAACTATGCGGTTCTGTGTTTCATTCTTTTACAAATCGTCCAAGTGATTATCCCTATTCTACCTGGAGGAATCTCTTCTGTTGCAGGAATGTTGATGTTTGGCAATTTGCAAGGACTTTTGTATAGCTATCTTGGATTGATTATTGGTGAGTTTATTGGCTTTTTACTGGTTCGTTACTATGGACGTAGCTTTGTAAAAATAATCCTTTCACCCAATAAATACAAAAAATTTGAAGAGATTTTAGACAAAAATGAACACAATGTCAAAAAGCTCTTAATCTTTACTATGTTAGTCCCCTTCGCTCCAGATGATATTGTTTGTTTAGTGGCGGGAATTACAGATATTTCTTTAAAAGAATTCATGAAAATTGTTCTTTTATTGAAATTCTGGTCTGTGGCTACTTACAGCTACTTAATGTTGTATTTGTTTCAATTATTTGGCAAATTATAACAAAAAGACAACAAAACCAACGTTTGGTTTTGTTGTCTTTTCTTTTTTAGATTGAACGTAATTGGGCAATCCGTTCTTTGACAGCCTCTTGTTTTTCAAGGTAGTCTTTTTCTTTTGCACGTTCTGCTTCCACGACCTCATCTGGTGCATTTGACACAAAACGTTCATTTGAAAGTTTGCCTTGCACACGTTTGACTTCTTTTGTCCATTTGTCTAATTCTTTTTCTAAGCGAGCAATTTCTTCCTCGATATTAATCAACCCAGCTAATGGTAGGAATAGTTCTGCGCCTGTTAATACAGCGGACATGGCTAATTCTGGCGCTTCTATTTCACGACTGATGACTAATTCCTCTGGGTTACAGAAGCGTTCCAAGTAGCTAGTATTAGCTGTTAAAAATTCTTCTACTTCTGTATCGTTTGTTTTAATTAACAAAGTAATTGGTTTAGAAAGTGGTGTATTCACTTCTGCTCGAATATTCCGAACCGAACGAATAACTTCTTTCAGAACTTCCATTCCTCGAGCTGCTGCTTCATCGTTAAATTCTTCATGAACAACTGGGTACTCTGCCACAACCAATGACTCACCTTGATGCGGAATTTTTTCCCAAATTTCTTCTGTTACAAACGGCATAATTGGATGCAATAAGCGTAAGATTTGATCCAATGTGTACACCAAGATGCTCCGTGTTGTTTGTTTAGCTGCTTCATTGTCTCCGTAAAGAATTTCTTTACTCATTTCAATATACCAATCACAGAAATCATCCCAGATGAAGTTGTATAATTGGCGACCTGCTTCACCGAATTCAAAGCGATCAAATAATTCTGTCACACGGGCGACTGTTTCGTTTAAGCGCGTTAAAATCCAACGATCAGCGACAGTCTTTTCACCACTAAAGTCAATATCTGCAGCAGTCATACCTTCTACATTCATGATAACGAAGCGACTTGCATTCCAGATCTTATTGATAAAGTTCCAAGAAGCATCCATTTTTTCATAACTAAAACGAACATCTTGACCAGGTGCTGAACCATTTGATAAGAACCAACGTAACGCATCTGCGCCATATTTTTCGATGACATCCATTGGATCAATCCCATTCCCCAATGATTTACTCATTTTGCGTCCTTGCTCATCACGAATTAAGCCGTGAATTAAGACATTTTGGAAGGGACGTTCGCCTGTAAACTCTAAGCTTTGGAAAATCATACGACTTACCCAAAAGGCAATAATATCATAGCCAGTAACTAATGTGCTTGTTGGGAAGTAACGTTGATAATCTTCGCTTGCTTCATCTGGCCAACCCATCGTTGAAAATGGCCATAAAGCAGAACTAAACCATGTATCTAAGACGTCACTATCTTGAACCCAATTTTCACTGTCGGCTGGCGCTTCCATCCCAACATACATCTCGCCCGTTTCTTTGTGATACCAAGCAGGAATTTGGTGGCCCCACCATAATTGTCGCGAAATAACCCAGTCATGTACATTTTCCATCCAACGTAAAAATGTTTGATTGAAGCGTGGTGGATAAAATTCAACAGCGTCTTCTGTTTCTTGATTTTTCATTGCTTTTTCAGCTAATGGTCCCATTTTTACAAACCATTGGGTCGATAAACGTGGTTCCACGACAACGCCTGTTCGTTCTGAATGGCCCACGCTGTGATTCATTGTTTCGATCTTAATTAAGCGACCTAATTCTTTCAAGTCAGAGACAATCGCTTTACGTGCAGCAAAACGATCCATTCCTTCGTATTTTCCAGCCAGTTCATTCATCGTGCCGTCTTCGTTCATAACATTTACTCGAGGTAAGTCATGACGATTACCGACTTCAAAGTCATTTGGATCATGGGCAGGTGTGATTTTTACAACCCCTGTTCCAAATTCCATATCTACATAGTCATCTGCAATAATTGGAATTTCTTTATCTACTAATGGCAAGACAACTGTCTTACCAATAAGTTCCTGATACCGTTCATCTTCTGGATGGACCGCAATCGCCGTATCTCCCAACATTGTTTCAGGACGCGTTGTCGCAATTTCAACAACGCCAGAACCATCTGATAATGGGTAGCTCATGTGGTAAAAAGCTCCTTCAATATCTTTATGGATTACTTCAATATCAGACAATGCTGTTTTCGCTTTTGGATCCCAGTTAATGATATATTCACCACGGTAAATCAAATCTTTCTCGTAAAGAGAGACAAACACTTTACGAACGGCCTCAGATAGCCCTTCATCTAAAGTAAAACGTTCACGGCTGTAATCTAAAGAAAGGCCCATTTTTGCCCACTGTTCACGAATGTGAGAAGCATATTCTTCTTTCCATTCCCACACTTGATCAACAAATTTTTCACGACCTAAGTCGTAACGTGAAATTCCTTGTTGTGCTAGTTTCTCTTCTACTTTTGCTTGCGTAGCAATTCCAGCATGGTCCATTCCTGGCAGCCATAACGTATCAAAGCCTTGCATTCTTTTTTGGCGGATAATCATATCTTGTAATGTTGTATCCCAAGCATGCCCTAAGTGTAGTTTCCCTGTTACATTGGGTGGTGGAATAACAATTGAATAGGGCTTCGCTTTTTTGTCGCCACTTGGTTTAAATAAATCTTGATCTAGCCATTTTTGATAACGGCCAGCTTCGATTTCTGTCGGTTGATATTTCGTTGGTAAGTTTTTTTCTTCTGACATTTTTTCCCCTTCTTTCTTAAAATACGCGATTTGGAGCGGTAATTATTTTACAAATGAGTTTTTTTGGCTAAACACTAAAATACGCCCTAAAATACTTTCGTATTTTAGGGCGTAGATTCATCTTATTTACGCGGTACCACCTAAATTGCATTTGAATTGAATTCATTCAAATGCCACTCATTCGTGAGATAACGTTCACGAAACGAATCGTTCTACTAACGTACTGTGTTCAAACCATTGACTCACAAGCTACCTTCTCACTGGTTGTGTAAAAGTCTTGCACCTGAACGACTTTTTCTCTAAAACGACGCCAATGATACTCCTCTTGTTCGCTGTCTTTGCTTCATTCTACAATGAAGCGCAAGCAAAGTCAATTTGTAATCTAGAGGGATTACACTTTTTTTGCAGCTTCTAACGCTTGTTGATAATCGGGTTCCGACGAAACTTCTGAGACGATTTCTTCATAAACTAACGTTCCTTCTGGGTCAATCACAAAAATAGCACGTGCTAAACGGCCCATTTCTGGAATATACAAACCATAAGCTGCACCAAATGAGTCTTCAGTATCATGAAGCATTTCCATTTCGACACCCTCAGCGGCACACCAATTTGCTTGTTCTTCAACTGTGTTATTGGAAACCGTGATAATCTGAACACCGTCTAATTTCGCCGCTTCTTGATTGAAACGTTTCGTTTGCAGTGAACAAACACGTGTGTCGATATCAGGAACCACACTAATTAAAACCGTTTTACCTTTATAATCTGCCAAGTTGATTTCTTGGTTGTTTAAATTTTTCAAAGAAAAGACGGGGGCTTTTGTGCCAACTTTAGGCTGTTCACCTGTCAATTCTAATACGTGCCCTTTTCTTGTAACATTCATTCTGAAATCCTCCTTTTCCACTTTCAATAATAAGTATAGTAGAGGATTTTTATGAAGACAATTTTATTGCTTTGGGCTATTTGCTAGTGAAAAAGTTTCATTAAAATAAATCAGTGTTTGCAGTTCCGTTGTTAAATCAATATACTGCACACTAACGTTGGCTGGCACACTGACACGGTCTGGCGCAAAATTTAAAATCGCAGTCACACCCGCTTGAACAATTTTGTCGATGGCTTTTTGGGCATGGTGACTTGGTACTGTAGAAATGGCTACCGTGACCCCTTCTTGTCGAACGAATGCTTCTAACTCAGACATATCATGAACTAATAATCCATTAATCGTGGTGCCGACTAAAGCCGAATCATTATCAAAAGCACAGACAATATTCAAATTCTCGTTGCGTCTAAAATTATTTTTTAATAATGCCTTGCCTAAATTGCCACAACCAATCAGAGCAATTCTTTTTTCTTCTTGCGTATTTAAAATATTACTAAATACCTCAATTAAATACGGCACATCGTAACCATAACCGCTTCGGCCCAGTTCACCAACGTGGGAAAAATCACGCCGAATCGTTGCAGAAGGAATCTGGATCATTTCACTAAACTCTCGTGATTTAATGCGTTTAACACCAGAATCCCCTAACATTTTTAAATAACGTAAATAAACCGGCAAACGTTTTGCCGTTGCTTTAGGCATTTTTTTCTCCATCCTCTGTCCTCCTTGTTACCTACTTCACATATTCAGTTTATCACGGTTCCCCTCTCCGAGCAACTTGTTTGTGAAATAAGTACAAAATAAATACAGTGACGTCTAAGCGACCGTCACTGTATTTATTTCTTATAGGAAATCTGCAAATTCGTCTTCTTGTTTATCTTTCGCTGTTTCTGCTGAAATCTCTGTAATTTTGAGTCCTTCTAAGGCCCGAGCCATTAAACCTTCTAAGTCTAAGCGCGCTTCATAATCTTGCGCTTTATCCAAGCGAGGTCGTGTTTTCGGTTGCGGTGGCGCAAAAATTGTACAACAATCTTCGAAGGGTTGGATGGCTAATTCAAACGTGTCAATTTTTTCGGCAATTTCGATAATTTCTGTCTTATCCATTGAAACAACGGGTCGAATTATCGGTGTTGAGGTAACCTCATTAATTGCTACCATACTTTGAAGTGTTTGCGAAGCCACTTGTCCTAACGATTCACCATTAATAATGACTAAACCTTTCCGCATTTCACGAATTGCATCTGTTAAGCGTAACATTAAACGTCGTGTAATGGTCATTAAGTAGCCTTGGGGAACAACTCGTTTTATTTCTTCTTGAATTTCTGTAAAGGGCACTTCAATAAATTGAATAGTTCCTACATAAGGGACTAATTTTCCAGCTAAATCTTTAGCCTTTTGTAACGCTTGTTCACTTGTATAAGGCGGACTAGCAAAATGGACAGCTTCTACTTCCACGCCACGTTTCATAGCTAAATAACCAGCAACTGGTGAATCAATGCCTCCTGACAACATCAACATGCCACGACCACTGGTGCCCACTGGCAATCCACCCGCACCGCGAATCGTTTCATAAGATAAATACGCCGCATCTTTACGAATTTCAATTCTTAAGTTGATATCAGGCTTTTTCATTTGTACTTGAATTTCCGGAATGGCTTCAATAACAGCCCCACCTAATTCTTGATTCAAGCCATTTGAATCAAGTTCAAATGAATGGTCCGAACGTTTAGCAGTAATTTTAAACGTCTTACCTGGCGTATAAACTTCCCGAACAACCTCTTGAACCATTGCACGAATCGCTGGCATTTCTTTTTCAATACGAATACTTGGCGAAAAATTTTGAATTCCAAACACTTTACTTAGTTTTGGAATCACTTCTTCACTATCTTCCCCATTTAATAAAATATGCATTCTGTCTCGATCTGCATGGATTTTCAATGCTGGAAAATCAGCTAACGCACGTTTCACATTTTGTGCTAACTGCATGATAAACGTTTTACGATTTTTTCCTTTAGTTGATAATTCGCCATAGCGAACCATAATTTCTGTATACTTCACTTTCTATTAATCCCTTTCTAAATCGCTTTAAAACAAAGCTTACAATTAGTTTTCATTATATTTGCTAACAATAAAGCTAACAATTACTATTCTAAATTTTTAAATCAGTTAATTTCTTAGAAACATCATTCATTCTTCCATTATAAAGGTGCCCATATTTTTCTAAAGTGGTTGTTATACGACTATGACCTAACCTTTCCTTAATAACCAGTGAATCTTCCTTAAGGGCAATTAACATAGAAGCATGAGAATGTCTTAAAGCGTGTATCTTAATCACTGGCACATCTGCTAAGTCACAAATTTTTTTAAGCCAGCCATGCGTTGTAGACTTAGCCAATGTTCCACCATCTATAGAAAATATAAGGTTTATTTTTAAAGGAGATTGCTGTTCTCTCCATATTTCAAAAAGCCGTAGCGTTTCATCGTCAAGAGATACCGTTCTAATACTACTTTTTGTTTTTGGCGTTGTAGTTCTAAACTCTCTTTTATTTTTAACAAGCATCGTCTTATTAATATAAACAACTTTACTGTCAAAATCAACATCTTCCCAATTCAAAGCTAAGGCTTCACCTAGCCGAAGACCTGTCATGAATAAAAATCTAAAAAACATTTTTTTAAAGAACAATAAACTATCGCTTTCATCACTAAGCAGCATTACTTTTTGCATATCATCTATAGTCCAAATGTTAACTTCTTTATCTTCAACTCGAACTCTACTTACTTTTTTTGATATATCTTCATCAATAAATCCAAAAATAAAAGCTCGCTCAAATACGGATTGAATATTACAAATGATTAAATTAATATACTCTGGAGATAAACTTTCACCTGTTTTAGTTTTATACTCACCAGATAAATAATTAATCAATTTTTGTAAATCAACTGTTTCAATAGCATTTATCTGTACCTCATTAAAGATAGATAAATGATTTTCAATTATACCTGTATTGGTCTTAAAAGTACCTTCCTTAACATGATTTTTGTACCAGCATTTATAATATTCTTCGTAAAAATTACCAAATGTAATCTTTTCACGTTTTTCTTGATAATCAATCATAAACTGATTATAAGCTTTTTTTGCCTCCTTTGCTGTCTTAAATCCACGCTTAAATTTTTGTATTCTTTTCCCTTTTAAATCAAAACCCAAACTTGCAACAAAATAATACTTACCTGTCTTTTTGTCTTTATAAACATTTGATGTCTTTGCCACCTTTATTAACCTCTATTCCTAAAATTTCTTCAACTACACTCACAGGAACACAAGAGATTTTCTTACCACTATAGAAGTGGCAACCTCTTTCTACTAGTAAAGCTTTGGCTTCACGAATAACACGTTGTGATTGGTATGGAGAAAATCCAAGGCTAATAATGTCTTTTTTTGTCACAGTACTTAACATTAATAATACCATCTCCTTCTATTTAATTACATAAAAAAAAGCAGTACTTAATTAGCACTACCCTATGTCAAATGTTCATTAAAATTGAATTTCTATTTAAATTTACCCGACTTGTAGATAACTTCATAGTTACCACTAGCTTTCATATCATCAAAAGTTGCTTTGCTTTTTGTACTATCTAACTGCTTATCTTCATCATAATAATAAAAATACTCCAATGCACTAGGCTCATCTTTAACAGGAACCCAAATATCAGCCAAATAACGATTAGTGTCTTTATCTTTATACATCAAAAAACTAAAACTATCTTCTGAATACTCATCACCATATGCAGAATCTTTAATTATAGAGTCTTTAAATTCTTCACCTGTTTTATCTAATTTAGAACCACAGGCAGATATCATAAAAATTGCAACAACCATCAACACAATTGAAGCTGCCTTTTTCATTTTATCATCTCCTAACTTATATAAACGTAATACTATTAAATAAAGCAAAAAATTGTATATCAAAATTAATACTCTTGTTTCACTGAGTTATAAGTAATTTCTGCTATCTTATTCCCTTTCACTTTTGCCAGTAAAAGTACCCTTGTTTTTGTTCCGTTTTGTTCACAATCAAGCAAGACTGCGTATTCCTTTTTATCATTTTGATATATTGAACTTACTTCACCTTTACTTTCCAATTTTGCACCAGTTTTCACATCAATACCATTTTTCGTTATACATTCAGCAGTCATTAATTTCTTCAATTTTTCGTTACGATCATTGATACTAGAAAAATTAGCATAAGCATTTCCAAAGTCCTCTACCAACTGGTAAGTGTTAGATACCTTTTCTTCCGTTGATTTATCCTTACTCTGTATAGACTTGGTACTACTTTTTTCAGTTACTTCACTTCTTTTCGTAGTATTTATATTATCAACTGGTTTCATAGTCACCAATTCAGTTGTTGACGAAGCCACCGTTTCATGACCTTTGGTATTTCCTCCACAAGCAGAAAATATTAATCCAACACCTAATACTAAAACTACTAAACTTAACTTTTTCATTTTCTACCTACTTTCTTTGAAATGCGTTGCACTTCTTTAATATACATAATCTTTGAAAAAATCCCCTCAGAAAATTTAACACGATACTCTTTATTATTCACAGCTAATAAAAAACTATCTTGGTACTTTTGAACTGCAAATTCATTTTTTCTACAGTTAAATTTCGAACAGATTTCTTTTATCTGACGATTAGTTAAACCACTTTTCTTACTCAAAGTCATTCATAATTCCTCCTATTTCCTTACTATGCTGGTCACATGTGGAAAATCTAATCCCCAAGTCCGAGAATACTTAGCAACAATTTGACCTTGTTCAGCGTTTTGCTCATAAGTAGTAAACTTGTTTTTACCTTCAACACTTGCCACTATACCAGTATGCCCATAAATACTAGTAGCCACACCCCCTTGACCAAAATTAATGACATCTCCTGCTTTAATATCTGAATAATTTGGATTCTTTATGACTGTCCAACCAATTGAACTCCAAGGATAATCATTACCAATTTCACTCGCAAACATATGCCCCGTACCCATCATTTGTAGACCTCCTTGTTTTTCAACAAAAAAAGCAGATAAGCCATAACATTGACCACCATTAATAGTTTGCCCCATCACTTTTTCCAAGGCATCAATTTTTCCTCCACCAACATTGGCTGAACCTCCGCCCATGGAACCTGTAGAAAGTCGTTTATACCAATTATTAGCACTAGCCTTTCTTTTTACTTGTTCTGCGGGATCATCTTTTGTTCCAGCTCGCTCCCACAGCTTCAAAATATCAACCGCAAGTGTATTTACATCTTTTGATTTAGACATTCTTTTAAGTAAATCACTATCAGAACCATCCTTATTCCACGCAAAATCCATTTGTAAAGCTACTGATTCCCATTCCTTTTTTTGACTTTTTGCAAAATTTAATAAATTAACTCTTCGTCCTGAATCCCATTGTCCTAATCCAATTCCATAACCGCCTAAACTAGCGTTATAAGCAATAGAAGGATTAAAAGCCAAATCACTTTGAATTCTAGCAGGATTTAATCCACTTTCATGTTCCATATTGCCAATCCAAGCGGAAGCAAACTGCAACGTTCCACCGTGTGACGTCACGTAGTTAGAAACTTCTAATGCTACTTTTTCCTGTGGTGTAGCAGGCTGAAACTGGGAAGAATCTCCGCTTTCACTAGAAGAAAATACACCTAAAAATAATAAAAAAGGAAGAATAAAAATAAAACAACTAACAATTAAAACCTTGCCTAATTTCTTCATGATCTCTCCTTTCAATAAAAAAGAAGACTGATAAACATTTCATCAGCCCTCTACAACCTCAACATTATATTCTTCCGTGTCCACACTTCCAAAAAATTGTTCCTCTGTTTGTTCTAAATTATTGAAGTTTTCTTCTGTTTGGTAAAATGAATAAACGTTATTTAATGAATCATTGTTGTTTGTGATAAATTCGCTATCCTCTCCACCATCAAAAAATGCACGTTCTTCACGAGCAAATGCCAGCTCATCGAAATTATCGACCCTAACATTCAAATTGTCTGCTATTTCTTGCTTATCAAGTTCTTGATTTAATACCTCTCTATCATTTTCACTTGATTCTACACTTGAATCTAAACTATCAAGTTCATTTTCAATAATTGGCTCTAACTCAATATTACTTTCATCAGCTAAAGAAGTATCAGAATCAGATACAGTTTCATCTAAGACTGGAACATCAATTTCTTCTAAAGAATTATCCGCTTCATCATCTGTTAAATCTTCAAAATTATCCACTTCATCAGTTAAAGCTCTATCTTCTATTTCTTCTAATTCCTCGTTATCAACATTAGTTGGCTCTTCTACTTCCACAATTTCTTTTTCGGTCAATAAATCATCTTTTAATGGTTGTTGTTCTTCTTGAGTAGAACGATTCAACAATGAATTCAATCCTGTTTTAACACCCGCAAATTGCCCATTATCGTCAATAAAATGGTCTTGAGCTAAGTTCAATGCCTTGTCATGCTTTGGCATTAAATGACTAGCACCATCAGCAGCCAACGCTAAATTTCCAGTGGAAGCACCTATTCCTGCTTTTACTGCTCCAACACCAATTTCACCTGTACGCTCAAACGTTTCTTTTGTTTTTTCACTCATTTTTGATTCAAAAGAAGGTTGTTGAACTTGACCATCAGAAAAGAATGATAATATTTTATATCTGCTTTTCCAAATTTTCCGATACAAAATAATTTTCACCAATGCAGTAACAATTAATGTTCCTAAAAGAAAAACACCACCAGACATCACCATTAATAAACTACTACTTACTTTATCCATCAATCCTAAAAACGCTTGGTCAATTAACTTATTAATCCAAAATAACACAGACAAAAAGATACCGAAAACTACAGGTAAAAATAAAATGCCAATTAATGATTTAAAAAATTTAAACATCATCATTTGACACCGAGGGAAGAAAGACACCAACGCAATAATCGGAAAAACAAGAATGAGTAAATCAACAATGATTTGAATTACATTTAGCATAATATTAATATACGTGACAGGCACTGCTAAGACTGCTAAATTGACTAAACCCACACCAACGCCAAAAGCTTTTTCCATTGTTTTTGCTCCGTCCTGTGAGAAGTATGGATTATCTTTCTCATTATTTTTTATATAGGTACTTCTTTCATCCTCAAACTTTGCTTTTTCTTTTTTAGACAATTTAGGCTTTTCTAGTAGTTTATCTTCATCTAATTTCTTACCATTCTCCATTTTTCCATCTAGCGAACCACTATTCACAAAATTAAATGTTTGTTTTACTGTGGCATCAAAAATTGGACTTTGATATACTTCTCCATCTTTAGATCCTTCTGTTCCTAAATTAGCACTTGAAGTAAATGTACTTTGTACTCCTTTAGCAATTGCGTTAGTTGATTGAATCAAGAACATTGAGCCACTTGTTGTGCCTGTTGACGTTGATACAGAGCCAAACCAAAAACCAAACAAAACAACAACTGCTAAATAATGAAGGAATACTTTTGAAAAGCTTCTACGACTGGAAAAGAAATGATAAAGCAGATAATATGCACTAATAAGAATCGCTAATGCTAGTAAAGAACCACCTCTAAATCCCTTGCCACCAATGCCACTTAGAACATTTTTTGACATATTCAATACTGTTTCTTGTTTTCCTTCAAAGAAACTAGATTGGTTTAAGACGTTCTCACAAAAAAGGAAAAAAGAAACAAACATTCGTAAGATAAAGAATGGTATATCTACAAAGAACCAATTCACTACTTGCCATCCTTTATCCAACAAACCACCATCAACCGTATACGCACTATAACTGTCAATTAGATACTGCATCTTCTCACTTCCTTCCTATGCAACAAAGCGGTTCTCCATTTTAGAAGCTTCTGTATCATCAACGGTTTTGAACAGTTCCAACCATTCTTCAAAAACAACATGAACAACAATTCGATTAATCTGACCAAACATATCTTTCATTAAACACTGACCTTGAACCATATTTGAGACCCATTTCATGTTAATTTCGTTCACTGGTAAATTGAGATATTTCAAAACACCTTCTCGATTTTGAACTTCATCAAAACAAATCACTGTACCAAAACCAGTACCATCTTCACTATCATCCAAATCATTTGTTGATTGTGTAATCAATACTAAGAAATTATTAAACGAACGTCCAATACGTTTCATTGATTTTAAAATCGCTTTACCTTCTGGCGAAGATTGAAAAATCCAAGATTCATCAAAGAACGTCACTGTTTCTTCTTTTGGATTTCTTGAACCAAACTTCGAACAAAATGTTCCTAAAGCAAACATCAATGTAACAGAAAGACGTTTATTTTCATCTAAATTTTCATTTTTATCAGTTGGTAAGTCTAAGTCCTCAATTTCTAAAATTGTTACTTTCTTATCGAATGATAGACCCTCAACATCACCATGAGAAAAAGCTAATTCTAAAACTGAACCTTTAACAGTCGACAAAATAAATCTACCCATATCTTTCACGTCAGAAATTTCACTTTCCACTAATCGCTCAATTACATGCCAAAACCCAACCTTTTTGCCTTCTTTCCGTTCCGAAACAACTTTCGCAATCGCTTCATTAATTTCTGTTTTTTGCTTTAAATTCCATGTTCCTTCGTATATATTGGTTAACATTGCTTTAGTTGTTGCAATCGCTTCTGTTTCATCAAATAAAACAATCGGGTCAAGCACGCCATGGTTTTTCGTATCACGAACATCTAAAGTGATGAAATTAAAGGACTTCACAAAATCAACATCTAAAGGATATTTCTTTTGATATTCAGGGTCATTAATTGTGTACATAAATTGCTTTCGCATTTCTTTTTTTGGATCAATGTATAACACTCTGTCTTTTAAAAGTGCCATTTGCATAAATAAGGTTTTAGCCGTCACTGATTTTCCATTCCCAGTATCACCTGTAAGCGCCCAATGTGGGTTGTTTGTTTTCTTTCCATCAACCCCTTCTTTATTTGCTAATAGCATGTTCATAAAAATTAGATTTTTTGAACTAGAAATAATAGATTTTCTATCTGCTTTTTCTTCCAAAGTTGTATCCACTCGTCCAAGGTAAAAGCCTAACTTCGTACCTGCATGAAGTGAAGTAAAGAAATTCAACTCGGCAAACGATTCAATCGTTGACGTGTGTTGCCAACGAGAAGTCTGCATTCGCAAAAAATTACCAAATAAGGTTGATTGAAATAAATAAGGATTATCAAACGTTGCTTTAATAAGTGGAATATCTAAACTATCAAAACGATTGATTAAATATTTTTTTCTTGCACGCATTTGTTTTTTCGTGCTACCACTAACAACAATCACTGCTTTCCAGTCAATAATATCCACACCATCATCAATTTTTTGGTCTAAATCGTCAAGTGATAATTGACCTTCAACAATCTTTCGTTTTTGTTTAGAACCAGCTAAGTGTGCTTCCTGCATGATATTCTTAGTGCGGGTTCTTGCACGTGACGAACGCCCAGACAGTGCTAATTGCCCTTTACTTTCTGCAAAAGTCGCTTGAATCTTCACTTCGACTGGGAAAGGCATTTTTTGAACGACCTCTAAAAAATGATTACCATCAAGAAAAACACCTACATCTCCCATTGGAAGATAGGATATATAGCTTTCGCCATAATCACAATTCAAATGCAATCCCCCGCCAAATAACGGTTTAATTTTTGTTGCCATTAAATTATCTAAATTTTGACTAGAAAGAACATCTTGTCGCTCATGAGGAATATTTTTTAAAAATTGATACGCTTGGTAATAATACAATTCATCTTCTGTTAATCGTTCAATTAACAATTCAGATAGATTTTGGTAAACTTCTAATTCTTGCTCTCGATAATCTTTTTCCCAATCTTCTGCTAGTTCTACATCAAAACCTAAGCCTTTGACAAACTTTTCCGATACGTTACTAATTGAGTTAGTAACGGTTTCTTTTAAATCAACAGCCAAGTCTTTTTTGATTAAAGGTACACCAATTACCCATGTATATTCGTAAACCATGCCCATTTCTTGTTCTAAAACCATTGCCGTTTTCATCAATTTATCTACGCCTACTTCATAATTACTAGAATCAATTAAAGAACGCATAGCACCCATTTTCCCTCGAATGTCGGCATTAACTGGCAAAAGGTTAATTTCAAATCCATCATTTGCTTTTAAACGATTTAACGCACGAGCAACTTTCCTTTTCGTTTTTAATTTCTTTTCAACATCAGTCAACATTACGGTTTCAGAGCGAACACGATAGTAAGCTATCGCTGTTTTTTCTTGTGTTAAAACAATATTTCCTTTCATATGATTCGTTAATGGATATTCTAGTTGCATATTCACACTCCTTTTTATTTTTTATCGTTTAAACGAAAACTCTTCTATTTCTTTTACTCGTTCAAAAGCTACAATTGGCCTACTATCTAACACATAATTTTTCACATAGACAAAACCATCTTTTAAAAAACCAAAGCCTGTTTTTCCTTCGAATTCCTTTTCGGAATACCAACGAGCAACTTTATTCGGAACCAATACCATGATTAACAAATTTAAGTTAATTCCTAAAATTTGTGGTAATGGTACTTCTTTCCAAAACAAACCAGTTAACACAATCCCTAAGAATAGAATTAGGAGATAGGATAGGCTAACAGGTTGTGCAAATACCCACACCACTTGACCCTTAGGTGACTTAATAACTTGCATTGAATAAGGGGCTTTTAAGCCCCTCGAATAATCGTAATATTTCATATACTCACCTACATCTTAATTCCAACTAAACTTAGGAACCATTTAACAACTGCAAAAATATTTTTTCCTTGATTCGTCGCAAAATCCTGTAAGATTAAGGCAATGACAATTACGGAACCAATTTTTGCCCATTCAGCACCTTTCCAGTGTTTTAGAATCAAAATAATTACACCAGCCGCCATAATTGTAATAAAACTTGTACTTAAAAAATTACTCAAATTTCCTGTATTCATTAGTCATTTCCTTCTTTCTCTGTAAAGTAATGTTTCATCGTATTAATAAAATAAGAATTCTCCGTTTTAGATAACCAAAGCGAAAAATCCTCTGTATGCGTTAATTTTGTTGTTTTATCTGAAAAAGTAACCGATACTTGAACCCCTGTTACGTCTTTCTGCTTTGTATCAAAAAATTTCATATCACCAGAATCTATTGAAACAAACGAGTCTTGACCAGCTGTCGTTGTTGGATTTTTCATTAACAACATTAATTCTTGTTTGTTCCCAACTGAATATTTTGTAAAAAACATCTTTAAAAATTTCTCTACAGATTGTTTTTCTTTCCCATCAACATCTACTGAATTTTCTGTCTGTTTTAGAGGTACTGTTTTCCCTTGTGGTAAACTACTTGCTACAAAATAAGGACGTCCTACAATTGAAAACAAATTGTCTTTTACTCGAATTGGTAAAACCATATTCTGTGTCACATTTTCAGTCTTTTTATCTTTCTCCCATTCATAACTCACATTTAGATAAACCAAATAACAATCTTCCATTTTCTCTATACGTGATAAAGACGTATTTTTAAACGTACGTAAGACATTCCCTTGTAGATTTTCTGTTTCATCAACATCTTTTACATCCAGTGATAAATATTTAGATAATCGATCAATACGAGCCTTTTTCGCTTCATCACTAGCTTTCGAGTTATAATTCAAATACTCTTTCGCAAAATTTTCGACATAAAAAGAGAGGGCTGAATAATCAAGCTCCTCTCTATCAACTTTATTCTTTTTTGATTGTTCACTTAATGTATCCACTTTTGAATACAAATTATCTACATTACTTGCCATCACATTGGCTCGAAGCGCACCAACTCCTGACATCACCAGTAAAACACTAGCGCCAATTAACACAACCCGATTCGCTTTCTTTTGAGAAAAAGTTTTAACCTTTGGTGTTTTTTCTTTCTTCTCTTTCTTTTTAATTTTCTTTAAATTCATATTCCCCTCCTACTCTTAATAAGCCCAAACAACTTTCAAACGTTTTTAAAAAAGTAGATTTAATCGCCTTTTCAACATAAACTCTCTCTCTAACATGCCCCTTATGTGTTTGAAAGCCTTCTTTATACAAATAAAAATAATACGAATTGTACATTTTATCCCCGTTAGGCTTTCTCAAATATTGACCTTCTGCCATCAAACTAGTTATACCGCCATGAAAAACGTATTGCGCAACAAATTCCTTCTTAAAAGGTACTTCATCAATAATAATCCCCATTTTAAGTAAAGAATTTTTATATTCTTCCATATAAACAATATCTGCTTCATCAATTGGCATTTCATCAACTATGAATCCATGCAAGCGAAGCATTTCAGGAACTGGTACATTTGAATACCTTTGGTAAAATTTACTATGCTCTCTAAAAATTGGCATAATATGTTGATTCATAAAATACAACTCCTTTCCATTTTTCTGTAATATTTATGGTATCTTTCCATAAATCCCCCCCTTAACTCTTCCAAGCCTTGGGTAACTGCTTGTTTAGAACGACTTATCATTAGTTCTTCATAACCCATAGGAAAATCATCATGTGCGATAAAATAATTAATAGCTATCTTCTTTTCTCGTCCTAAAATATAAGATAAATCATCTGCTCGATACTTTTCTAATGGCATTTGCTGTTTGACCATTTTTACGTGTAGACCACAAAATTTTTCTTCACTAATCACATCATATTCCACTCGAAATAACTTTAAACGGTCAAGAAAATTTCTTTGAACAATCCTCCCCAGTTCTTTTTCATCAGGCGGATACCCCTTCATTCGTCTATATGTTTCATAAAATAATACAGCGATTTTCTTTTCACATTCCAAGAGTTTTTCTTGTTTAGCTGTTATTTTTTCAGGATTATTGGATTTGAAAATTAATGACTTAAAATCAAACATGTACTGATTGACAAATTCTTCTTTTGACAATTCCCTTATTTTTTCAACCAACTTTTTCCCTCCTCTAAACTAATTCCGCAATCACAATAATTCTTCCTGTTGTTTTTGTGGCTTGGTCACAAGTTATTAAAGTTAATGTTGGCTTTCTTGTTAGATTCAACATAGTTGTATCAGTCATATCAACATGCTTTTGCTCTTTTACCTTATATATGAACGAATGTCCTTCACGATCATTAAGTTTGACCAAATCTCCTACAGAAACTTTATTTAACGAGGTAAAAAGTAATCCTTCATACCCAGCATTGTGAGAAGCTAAAGCATAATTTCCTTTTCCCATCGTTTGTTTTGATAAAACAGTACACGCTCCATAAAGCATATTGTCAAAACTATCACCCATTAAAATAGGTAATTTTAATTGAATAGAATCAATTTCAATAGACCCTAAAACAGAATCCGACACTTCATTAAAATTTTCTTGGGCATTTTGAATCGTTTTAACAGACGGACGTTCGCCTTCGGTTAAAGAAATCACTGTTGGAATAGGTGTTTCTTCTTGTGCTTCCGTACCAGTAATAACATCTACTTGATTACTTTGAACAGTTTCACTAGATTTTGTCTCTACATGTTTTTTTGGCTTCTCCGCTTCCTCTAAGCCACTTGATACCACTGTATTTATAGCTTCTTTCACTTCTTCTTTTTGTTGGTTTTCAAAAAGAAGGAATGAAAAAAGAGCAATGAAAATAACTCCAATTGCTCCAACAAAATATTTGTTTTTTTCAATCCATTTTTTCATTAATTAGCCCTCTTTGCTATCTTTTTGTCGTTTCACTGCTACGACCACACCAATTAATGAAATTGCAATCACTGTAGCTACACCTGCACTTGTTCCAAAATCCATATTAGTATTTGGCAATACTTTTGGTTTTTCTTGTGGAGTTGTAACATTCACTTTGTTAGAATCTGTCGGTTCATCATTAATCACCAATTGTGCCACGTTTGGAATCATAATATTCCCTTTATCATCGACATATTGAGAAAAATCTGCGTCTTTCAATTTCCCTTTAATGTACACAAACAATTGTTTTTCTTTTAATTTGTTTGGTTCATTGGCAGCCCAAGAAACTTTTTGTGTTTTTTCATCAACACTAATTTTTCCTTGATCCGTAATATCTCTCCCATCTGAAAGAGTGACTTTCACTTCTTTATTCGCTTCTAAAACATCTTCTAAATCATCTTGAATGACTAAAGAAGTCATATCTTTGGTGTTTGGTACTTGCACATCTAATTTGAATGTCACTTCATCGCCCACTTTGGCACTGGTCAAATCCACTTCTTTATCGCCTTCAAGGATTTTCTTCGCGATAGACGGGTCTTTTGGTGTGACAGTGGTTGTTGTTTCATCAGTTGGGACTTCTTTGTTGTTTTGGATAATTTTTGCTTTATTTGGAATTTGTAACTTGCCATCAATAAGGTACTTATCTAAGCTGGCACCTTCACGAATTTTTGTTTGGAAATTGAATTT
The DNA here is from genome assembly GCF_050558525.1 of Enterococcus sp. DIV0236. NCBI lineage: Bacteria > Bacillati > Bacillota > Bacilli > Lactobacillales > Enterococcaceae > Enterococcus > Enterococcus sp. DIV0236. The sequence continues at coordinate 2,350,081 of NZ_CP187891.1, forward strand.
GTATTCGTGATTATAGAAATCCGCTGTTTTTAATACGTCAGCCTTTGCAACCATACGTACTAAATTGCCTTCATGCTTCGCTTCAAATTTATTGGTAACGTCCTTTCCTACTTCGTCCGTGACTTTCACATCAGACACACGTTCCAATTCAGGAATCAGTTCGTCTTGCATTTCATAGTTGCTATAATAAAATTCTTTCATTTCATCAGGAACTTTATGTGTGATCGTATAGCTATATACTTCGCCTAATCCTTCTAACGTATTTTTATCAACATTTGTTTCATCACTATCTGTCACCGTTTTAGTAGGAATCATTGGCGCTGTCCGAACTGGTTTTTTGGCACTATAGCCAAAATAACTATACTGGTTATTATTTTTTTGCGGTAAAGGATACCCTAAATTCTTTTCACGTGTCGCGAAATCTTCACTGTACGTGAAATCAAATCGAGAACGATTAGAATACAAGAACGTAAAATCACCACGGTTGTCACCATCATCTAATGGAATATCGTCAGAATCATAAAAAGTTTTTCCACCGTCTTTTTCTTCTTTATATTTAACAATTGTATCTTTCGTTGGTACGTACAATTTATCGATTGCTTTGTACGAATCTTTGTCAATCGTCATTCCTTGTAAATTATCAATATCAATCCATGAATAGTAGCCTGAAACTGGCTTTTCTTTGTCTGTGCCATGTTCTAGATACGTCCATGTTTGTTTCACCCATGAGAAACCACCTTGGTAGGTTGCAATTGCGGATACATTGTTAAAAGCAACAATATTATTTGACACCATATTTTGTGCATTTTTATATTGTTCCCAATCTTGAATGGTAATTTTTAAATCAATTGGTGTCCCATCATCAGCTGTACCTACATTGTTGTAACGAATCCACGATTGTCCTTTCTTCGTTTTCGTTACATCAAGACCGATTTTCCCATCCCATTTTTGCGGAGGCATATTAACGTAAACATCATTCGTCCACCCATCACCACCTGTTTCAACCGTAGTGACACCTTTAATAAACTTTGCAATAAAACTATACTTTGAACCAGCTTCATCATCTGGTGTTACCACAGAAGCGTTCGGCGCATTAATGATTGAGTTAGAGCTTGCATTTGCACGTTGAAAAAAGTCGGCTCTAACTGTTTGTGGAACTTGTCCGCCTTCTTGCGCTTGAACCATCATTGGCATTGCCATACCTGCTAAAATAATTGTCGTTGCTAATCCTTGAATAATCGTTGTTTTCTTCAAAATATTTCCTCTTTTCATCATTATTTTTTGGTATAAAAAATAGCCATAGAGTTTTCTCTATCGCTTAATCACAAACTTCTTTAAGTTAAATAACACTATGGCGCACGTTCAACTTTCAGATTATCACTCTTCCTTTCTCTTAGCCCACAACATACTCATTAATATCTTGCGCACCATCATTTACATAAAAGGTATACTTCCTAGATAATTCTCTTCTATTTTCGTCAGAGAAAAATTTATCAAAACGTTCATCAACAAACTGTTCCTCTTCTACTATTAAAAAGGAGTGTTCAACATGTTCCACTTGAAAAACAATTTCGCCAGAAAAAAAATTTAAATTTATTACATCTGTCAAAATTCTTTCTTGTTTAACAACTACTCCTTTATCATTTCTAACAGAGATACCCATAATGGAAGTCAACTCTTCCTTAGATTTATATCTTATCTTATTAAATCTTCCATACTTATCTTTCAAAATTTCTGGCGTATCACTTAAATACTCTTTCTTAACCTCTACCATTTTTTTTGGTGCACATTCTTTATATTTCTTTTTAACACGCTCTGTTGGAGCGGGTAAGTTAAATAGAATCAAAAATACGATACCTAACAAAATCGTTAAGAACATTGAAGGCATTTTTATTGCTACTTCAACGAACCGCGAATCTCTTTTAAATAGTGACAAAAAAACACTTATACATTTTACAAGCACTACCATTGATAAAACTACACGTAGTATATTAAAAATACATATTTTTAATACATCTTTTTTAAAAGAATCAAAAGATTTTAAATCTCTATAGAAACCAATTTTTCTTAAAATACTATCCATTTTAACTCCTTTCTAAACCAGACCTTACTACTAACTTACACCATTTTAATTAATTTACCTTCCACAATTTCTCCTTCAAACCATTCTGCAAAGTCCTGTTTAAACCCATTGACACTATACAATTCTTGCAAACCAACTTCTTCTCCATCAGTTGGATCTAAATATGTTGGTTTATCTTTAGGCCTAGCATAAACACCAATCCAACGTTCAAAATCACCTTCAAAAGGACTATCAACAATATACCCTTTCTTTTCTAACAACACTCGAGCTTGTTGTTTTAATTCTTCACTATTTTTAGGCTCAAAATATTTATACTTCTCTTTAAAACTGACAAATTCTGAAAGCTCTTTATCATACAATTTTTTTAAACTGAAAAATTCTTCCCAAATTGCTTTCTCTTTAACCGTCATTTCTGCTTCATGAACCACATAAGTATATTCATATCTTGAAATTTCTTTTAAAAGCTCTTCATTTGATTCTGAAAGCTTTTCAAAAGTAATCTTTAAAAAAGGAATAGTCAATTCCCCTTGTTCATCTAATTGAACAATTTTTTCTTTTGTTTTTTGTAAATCATTTTTACCTTTTTTCATTTTTTCAGTAATAGCAATTGCTACTTTAGTATTGCGTTCAATAAATTCTCTACTCATAATTCATACATTCCTTTCAACTAAACTCATATCTATTTAAAATAACGAATCAAGTGTATCCATATCCCCCTTAATCTTTAAAATGGATATGCTTCCTCTAAATCAAATTCTTGTTGCATGTACGAACGAACACTATTATTTTGATTAGTAGTAAACAATAAATCTTTAGCATCAACACACACCATTTCAATTATTTCTTCATGTTTATCTTTTAATTCTGCTAAATCAATACGCTCCATCAATTCATTTGTTCCTAACAGATTATCAATTTCTTTAATCATCTTTAATGAAGGAGCTAAATAATTTGATAACCATCGAAGTGTTTTCTCAATAGACGGTTTTTCACCTTGAACAGACAATTTTAAACCTTCCAATTTATCAACAACATCATACCAAGCTTTGCAATAAACTTTCGTACCATCTTCAATGTCAAAAACTGTCAAAGATTGATTAATAATTTCTTTCACTAGCCAATCCAACGATTCACCACTTGATAGAAAATATTCCACAAATAAAAACGCCTTTTCATCAGAAAGGCGGATTTCATATCTATTTTTAATTTCATGCTTTTCTCTTGCTTCCTCAACACTTATACTTTCTTTTCGTGCTAATTCATAATCTTTTTGGTAAAAATTAAAATACAATGGCGATTGACGACTGCCAAAATAAAGAGACAAACCTTTATTTACCATTTTTTTATTTTCATAAGCAAAGCCCCCACTAAAATCAAAATTCTTAAAAGTGGTATCCACAAGCCCTAGTTCCATTTTTTCTTTCAAAACATATAAATCAAAATTTTCTTGTCCTTTCACAATCAATTCATCAAGAGCAATATCAATTCGTGTAATTTTTGTATCTACTAAAATACCTTGACCGAAAATATCATCATCATAGAGGGAGCGAAAAAACTCTGTCCACGATCTATTGTTATCCTCTTCAAAAATTTCTTCTAGTTGCCGACAACCTTCACCAGACAAGTCCAACATAATTCCCATATTGACGTTTTCAGGATTCCGAAAAATCCGAATTGCACTATAAGAAAACGTTTCGGTATAATGATAAAACCCTCTCGATTCATGAGTAAACCAGTTCATATCCATGTGCAACAACTTTTCAATAACTGTCCGAACATCTAATGTCTTAAATCGTATTCTCAAAAAGTCAATTTTTGCTTCTACCGAAGCATGACCACCATCAATATGCAATACTTCCACTATTTTTTTCTCCATCTCTTGTGTAATCGGTCGTTTTCCAGATTCTAAATTAGAATAAAAACCTTTAGTGATAGACAACAATTCACACATTTCTATTTGTTTCAATTTTAATTCTTTTCTATATCTCTTTAAATCAACGCCCCTCACTATTTAACCCTACTTCCAAAAAAGTTTCCAAATATCTACTAAAAAGTTTCCAAAAACAAAATCGTTCAATCCCTTGCGAGACATAGTGTTTAAGCAACTTTTTTATATGATATGTTAATTTCTACCCCCATGTTATAAAACGGGGGTAGAAACTTTCGAGGTGGGACAAGCCCACCTCACGACTAGAAGTATTTGGGATATACGTTGCTACTTTTGTTAACGATAGAATAGGGGCGGGCGCCTTGGGGCGCCGCCCCTATTCTATCTACAAAGCACGCAACAATCCCTAGCAACTTCTAGTCTACTCTCCTACCATTCCTTGCTTCATTTCTAAAACTTTCAAGCGTTTTTTTATCTCTGCATTATCTGATAGTACATCCTTTACTAAATCGATTAGTTCTTTCACTGTTGCTTGATTTTCTCGAAACTCTGCTTTTGTCATTGAAATAGTTTCATTCTTCTTTTTCTCTTCTTCTGACATAAAAACATCTGAAATAGCTATATCTAAAGGAACATTTTTACTTCTTAGATCAATTAATTTAAAAAAAGATTCAACATCATTAGAACTGAAAACTTTAAACGAATAGGTATAACCTTTAGAATTTTTCGTATATTTCCTTTCAAATTTTTTATCTGTTAATCTCTCTATTTTATTCGCCCAGCTTTTTAATGTTTTTAGTGCAATCTTATTTTCAAGTTGTAAAATCACTTCCTCAAACGAAAACATACTTCACACCTACTTACCAAACATTTCTTTCCAAGCAGAATTCATATACTCCTTAAATCTTGTTTCTAAATACTTATCAACTTCTTGTGATGTTGGGAATTTCTTTTCCTCAACTGGTCTATCTTCATCATAAACCGCTTCTGCTTCTAAAATAGAAGTCACTAAAGACTTATAATCAAGTAATCTATTATCATCTGAAACTCCTTCTTTTTCTGCTCTTCGCTCAACTTCTTTAATTATTTTTTGTTCCTTCTCTTTTACATAACTTAGCATTTGTCCTTGCGATTTAAATTTCACTTTCTTTTTCCTCCTTTTTATTCAAAGCAAAGATTACTTCTTTAACAATTTTAGCCCCTCTATTTTCCATAAATTTTTCAAACTCAACAGGGTTAGCTAATTTTTTTATTCGCTTTCCATTAGAAAACCTCACTAATTTTACATAGCTTTCTGATTGTTCATAGAGAATGTCACGAATACGTGTATCTAAATCAGGCTTTTTATATCGTTTCTTGACTTCAACATATACTCGTTCTCTAACGTGTTTGATTATTTCATTAGAATCCAATAAAAAGCTCCTTTCTTATTATCCAAATTTTTCACTTAACTTAGCTAACTTTGCTTGCCCTGCTTCTAACTCTTCATCAATTTCAGCAAGGGCTTCTTTATCCACATGTTTTGATATTTTTTGAGATACTTCTTCTTGAACTTCTTTTGAAATATCTTCATATCCTAGTTCTTTAGAAATCTTGATAAATTCCTGAATGAAGTCAAAATCTTGTGGTACTTGCGGGCTATAAAATTCTCTTGCTACTGAACCTCCTTTTGCAACATAACCACGACCATAGACTTTTTGACCGTCAACTTTTTCAACATATTTAAAGTTTTTATTTTTATTTTCATCACCAAAAATCATCAAAATACCTGTTTCTGAAAGACGGCCAACTGACATTCGAAACATAAAATTATCACGTAAAGCCGTTTTGATAAATTCACCATCTGGACGTTGCATTGCAACGATAAAGAAAATCCCTGCTTGACGAGCTTTTAAAATAAGTTGGGTTAAATATTCATCTACATCGCCATCAAGCGCATAGTCATTCGCTAATTCTGCTTTAAATGCTGCAAATTCATCAATCACAATAAACTTAGGCTTTAAACCATAGTACGCATAATTTTTACCCATTTTGTAATCAGGGCTATTATTCATCATTTCAAAACGTGCATTCATTAATTCAACTGCATTTTTCAAGCAATTAACAATATCTATTTTTCCTGTATGCACTTTTCCTGCAAACATTGGTAACTTACCTAGTGCCATCAAGTCAGAATTTTTTGGATCACAAATTTCCATTTCACCCACACGGCAAAGTGCATAAATTAGAGATAAAATGGTAAAAGTTTTACCTCCGCCAGTTCCACCACCTAATAATAAATGTGGGTCTTTATCAAAGTACCAATACAACCCTTTCATTAATTGAACCTTTCCTTTATCAGCTTGCATATCCTTTATCCAAATACGCTTATTGTAAACATCAGAAGCTAGTTCATAGGTAATAAAGCCTTTTTCATCAATTTTATTTAAATTGTCCGCATGAAACGCTGTTTCCAAAAAACCACCAATGGTTTCAAATTTTTCCTGAAATTTATTACCTGCTGTTTCAAATGAAACGAAAATACTATTTTTTGCAGACTTATAATAAATTTTTGGGAACTTTATTTTTTCTTTTGTTTTACCATCACTACCTTTAACTTGCTTCTTCGTATAATAGCCATTGTCGATAATCATACGAGCTAACACTTGACGTTGTTCTACTTTAGAAAAATAGCCCGAATTGATAATTGAAGCCTTAACAAGCAATGTAATTAACACGATTGAGCCTATCGAGACACCTATAATGATTAACGCTGGTACAATATATATTTTCCAATCAGCTGGATTTGAAAGATATAAAGGATACATCCATTTATAGCCCACAAAATAGCCTAAACAAGCAAAAATTGGCATAAAAAATAACACTCTATAGAGTGCCAACAAATTTCTTGAAGAATAACGAATTCTTCTACCTCTATATCTAAATAATTTTTTTACCATTTACCTACCTTCTTTTTTTAACCGTGCTAATTCTTGTCTACAAAATTCTTTATACACTGGAATATATTCTGTAGCCATTCGAAAAATCTGACGTTCATTCATTGTGCTATACGAATGTGCAAACATATTCCTCATATTCCTAAGTCTTTTCCAATCAACTTTACCACTATTTTTCTCTTTAAATTCTTCTGAAAAGCCACTGTTCCCAACAGTATATTCACCAATTTGCATTAAACACATACTGATTGCATTAAAAAACACTCTATCATGATAGAAGGTTTCATAATCCCTTCCAAAACGATTGAGTGTCTGTTCTATATCTTCAATGTAGATCAGCGTTCCTCTTAACAAACGTAAATCCTTTGCTGTACTATCTCTCAAATACCTTTACACCTTCCTTTAAAATGGTAGCTAACAATTCTCTTCTTTCAGGTTTATCTTGTGTATCAACAAGAGTTTCTAGCTCCACTAAATCAATATCATGCGCTACAGCTTCTTTTAATTCTTCAAAGAAATCTCCATACAAATTCCAATAGGCTTCTTCCGATTGTCCTGTAATATCTACAGCAAAATCAATATCACTGGTTTCTTTCGCTTCATTACGTGCATAAGAACCAAAGACATAAACGACTGGTACATTGTGTTTTTCTGCTACAGGTTTCACACGCTCTTTAATTTCATTCATTGTCATCACCATTTTTCTCACCTCTTCTAACGTCTATTCTAAAGCCATTATAAAGCATTCAAATTTTACAATCAATTCACTTTACTTGTGTATTCCTCAAAGAAAACACCCTTATCAAAATCTTCATGCAGTTTATTATTATATGCTTTAACTAATTGTTCTAAAAAATTATCTAACAAGTTTAAAACAGCTTCATCACATTCAAAAAATAAATCATCTAACAATAAAAACTGGATAAGATACTCACTAGTTTCGTTATAAAGTTTTAAATACAATGTACTATAATAACTAAAACTTTGCCACATACGATAGACTCTAATTTTTCTCTCTAAAAACCTCCTATATTTTTCTTGTTTTACACCCATTCTTTCCGCCAAGTCTAACACTACTTCTCCGCCACCCCCTTTCAATAATAAATTTCCTTCAAATTACCACTTTCTTTATGAAGAAAAATCACACTACTCTTCAACCGTCTTTCTACTAACCAATTTGTTGGATTCAATCGGCAACTTTTCAACAACTCTTTTTCTTTCCTAACTAGGCGTTTCCCTTGTTTCATTTAACCTCTCCTTTTCTTTATTATTAATGTCTATTAACAAATCTTGTTAACACAAATTAATAGTAAAAAGGGCACTCGTTAGAATGCCCTTTTTAGCTGTTAAACGGTGCTACCGATTCCTCTGAATATGATATTTACTTTCGTTTCAATTCCCACATCCAATTAATTTTTTCAGAAATTTCTGGTTCAGTGGTAAAATATTAACAAAAGGAGGTGTCCTATAATAATGCTAAAAACAATTGAAAAAGCATGTGAAATAGACATGCAATCCGTAACAATTATTCTTGCCAACAACCAAAGACTCAAAATTGAAAAATTCCAATCAATTATTGATGATAAAATTTTAGAATTTATCAGCTCCAATATTCAATACTACATTCCTGAAAAAAGTATTCTCTATTTTACAACGTCTTAAGAGACACCATTGTTCGTTGCATTTCATGATCTAATTTAATCGAAAGATAATTTAGCGTTACTTTTGCTTGTTCAAAGGTAACGTTGTTTTGTGCCAAAACTTTATATAACTCATCACCTATTTTTTTTAATTCTTCCCTTTTACTCATTAAATCTACCTCAATCTAATATTTATTTTTGCTCATTTGCTTGATTCTTATTTTCTTTTTGTAGTGTAGGTTGCGCTGGTTTAACAGCTCCTACTTTTTTAATACCCACTGCACGGACTTTAAACGCTTGTTCTGTTTGTACATTGTCATTAAAACCTTTGTAAGCATTAAGCCATCCACGAGCTGTTACATTTCCAGTCAACTCGATTTCATCATCATAATTGATATCACTAACGTCATAGCCTGGATCAATCGCAATTTCTACTTGGTCATTTAATTTGCTAGAATAAACCGTTACTCGTTGTTCACGAACATCGTCAGTCACATTTCCTTCACCATCACGTTCATTAATTGCAACTACTTCTAAGAAATTCATCGTACCAAATGTTCCTACTACATCAAAATTTTCAATCGTGTTATTTTCAAATGATAATCCCATTATTTATTACCTCCAACTACTTCTAAACGTTTTGCATAAACTACCATGTCAATTGAGCGACTATTTCCAATGTTATTCCGTTTTACATTGATTCGTGCTACTGGATCAATTAATTTTACTTCTTCACGGCCATTCAACATTTGTGAATTTCGTAAATGAGGAACAAAAATCTCAAAATCACGTTGCTTTTCGCTTGAAGCGGTGAACACACGACCACGAACAGGTGCTCCATTTACATAAATATCACGTTCTGTTTTATAAACAGCTTTAATTTTACTTCCTAAATTTTTATCACTTAATGCAATTTCTTGAATTCTATTTGCCAAAATAATTTCCTTCTTTCACTAATTTTTATACAAAAATAAACAGTCAACCATTGACTGCCTTTCTCTCTTTATGCAATTCTTCTTATTAACTAAAAAACACAACTTGACATGGTTTATGATAACCTGTCATTTTATATGTTCGTTGTAAAATCTGATTTTTTAATAATCGACTTTCAATTGTTAAGCGTTCCATGTTTGTTAACTTAACCGCACTCTTACCTAACTTCTTACGTTCTAAGTTATAGCTCTTTTCTATATCCGAAATAGAAAAAGTTTTTTTCTGTCGTTTCATACGTTCAACAAACTTCTCAACAAAAAGTAATAGCTCTTCTTTCATTTTTATCCTCCTTATTCACTTAATAACAAATTCTGTTCTTTCATTTAAAATAAAAAAGTACAACTAAAATAATACAGTTGTGCTTACTAAAGTTAATATTGAATATTCTTTTAGAAAAAATCTTTTCCACGCTTAAAAATAACAACTTTAATTGTATTTCAATTTTAGATTCTTACGTTCATCACAATACATAGAATCATCTTCAATGGCTAGTGACTCTTACATTACATCACATCACGGCACATTAGATAGTACTGTAATATACGGTGTACAGCTCTCCTCCTTTTATTGAGCTTGCATAGATTTTTTTATTCAATCTAGTTCAGCAACTATTTCCAACGTGTCTCACGACATGGTTATTGAAAATAATCTGACAGCTCTGCATTAATCTGTCATCAATATGGCTCTAGTTAAAGATACTACTGCCACCTTGCGTCCCATTCAACGGCTGGTACGCACCACCTCAACAAGACTTACAACATTTAATGAAAACTTCACCCTTGTTTTATCTCGACAACTACCGTACAATAAAAGTGTCTAAGTTTTATTTCACGGCGTTTACGAAATGGAGATTCATTTTCTTCTCGTGAACGCTTTTTTGTTTATTCAACTGAAAAGTTAAACATTTTGTTTAACTTGTGTTAAGAATATACCTTTTAAAATAAATTGTCAACACTTTTTGTTTAACTTTCTCAATTTTGTACACAAAAAGTTTATAATGTACTTATAGAGGAGGTAAAACCAGTGCAACCATTAGCAAAAAGACTACAGCTTTTAAGAGAAGAAAAAGAATGGACAAAAACATATGTTGCAAAACAACTAGGTTTAAATAACTTAGGAACCTATGCAAACTGGGAATATGGAACACGTGAACCGGATTCGGAAATGCTATCAAAAATAGCTTCCCTATATGATGTATCTACCGATTTTTTACTAGGTAGAACAGAGGAAAGAATACATCTAAACGACAAGGAAAAAATTGGAAAAAATATCATTTCTCATTTTCGTTTAAATACTTCTGATATGAACATAGAAGATATAGAAGAATTAGAAGAAGAATTAATCGATTTTCAAGATTTTCTTATAAAAAAAGCAAAAGAAAAAAAGAAACGTAACAAAAAAGATTGATTGGACTGTTGTTGGTGGATTTTATTAGTAAAAAACTCTATTTTGAAGCATTTAATTTTTCAAACGAATTAATAAAAGAAGTATCTTACTATTCTTCCAAAAATATTGAACAAGTTAAATGCTTTGATATTGAAAAATATGTAAAAGAAGTTGAAGATGTTGAATTTGTTGAATACACGTTTCAAAAACAACTTAAAAGACGGATGCTTGGTTCAATCTCTAAAGTAGACGATGAAGTCATTATAACAACAAACAAAGAATTAATGTTAGAACGAAAAAATTTCACTAAAATGCATGAGGTTATGCATTACTACATAGATATACCTAAAATTAATAATGCAACTCATACTTTTTCTGATATTCTTTTGAAAAATGGTTACTTGATGGAAGATTTTCCAAAAGAATATCGTGCTAATGTCGGTGCTAGTATGTTAATGGCAAATGATCAAGCATTGTTTTACGCATTAAAAAAATTTTATTCATTCGAAGAAATTGCACAATACTTTTTTATGAGCAAATCTGCATTAAGAAATAGACTCATCGAGCATCTTATGTATGTAAATAATTGTACTTTTGCACACGCTAATACACTTTTTAACAATTATTACTTTCATAAAGAAACTGATATCTACAGATTTATTTTCAATTAGTTTTTATTTTTAATGAATCATAAAAGGAGTGTTATATAATGGATAAAAACGTGGAAAAAAAATGCCCTGTAGAGGCTTTATCTAATATACTTGGAAAAAAGTGGGTTCCCCAAATAATAGAATCCCTAAACGGAGGATCTATGCGCTTTGGAGAAGTTTGCCGATTGCTTCCGAATAGTTCTCCAAAAATGATCAAACAACAACTAAAACTTTTGGAAGACAATGAGATTGTTAAGAATGAAAAAGAAGTTTTCAATAATACTACTTCGTCTACTTATTATTTGTCTGAAAAGGGAAAAGATTTAGCAACTATTGTTTTACAAATGAAACTATGGGGTCAAAGAGAATTAGATTGTACAAATCTAAAAAATTGAAGTTCATTTCTATGGTTATGAAATGAACTTCAATTTTTTATTTTAGTAAATCATTTAAAGATTCCGACATAGTAGGATGGGTATACACTCTATCACGTAATACTTTATAGTCCATATTAAAATCCATTGCCAACGAAATAAGATTTATTAATTCATGAGATTCTGCACCATATAAAGAAGCTCCCAAAATCTTTTCAGTTTCTGCATCTATTATTACTTTAAAAATTCCTACTGTCTGATCAATAATATGGGCTTTAGGTATAGCTTTTACAGGTAAACTAAAAACTTTATAGTTTACTTTGCTTTTTTCTAGCTCTTTTTCTTTTATTCCAACACTTGAAAAAGGTGGTGTTATAAATACACTGTACGGTATATTACCTCTATTCATAGTATTTCTCTTTTTGTCACCATAAAGATAATCCACTATTATTCTATAATCATCTAAAGAAATATAGGTAAATTGTAGGCCCCCTTTTACATCGCCTATTGCCCAAATATTTTCCACAGATGTTTTTAAAAATTCATCTACAACAATAGCCCCATGACTATCCGTTTTTATATTTGTGTTTTCTAATCCTAAGGCATCTGTATTAGGTTTTCTACCTGTAGCTACAAGCAATTTAGACACTTCTACTTTCTTTATTTTACCAGCTTGAGTATATATTACTTCAGTATAATTATCCTTATCTATGATATGGTTTATAGATACGCCTAACTGAATATCAATTCCCTTATCTAAAAAATCTTTATATATTAATGTTGAGATATCTTCATCTTCTCTAGGTAAAAATTCAGAGCTAGCATCTAAAATACTAACTTTGCTTCCATAAGAATTAAACATTGATGCAAATTCTAACCCAATATAACCAGCACCTATAATAACTATTTTTTCTGGTGCTATTACTTGTTCCATAGCAGTTGTAGAATCTAAAACATTTTTACTTTTATTTAACCCATCTATAGGTAATTTGATAGCTTTTGAGCCCGTATTAATAAAAATACGTTCACCTTCAACTTGGATTTTCGTATTATCTGTCTTAGTGATTTGTATGATTTTATCTGATAAAAATTTAGCTTTTCCATTTAAAATAGTTATATTCTCTTCTTCAAAAAGGTTATTGTAATTTTTTTCTCTCAACTTACTTGTCAAACTATTTTTATTGAATGCGCCGTTGACATATCTACATGTTTTTCTCCATTAATTATTAAAGATTTTGATGGTATACATCCTACATTAATACATGTCCCTCCATACATTAGTTCAGATTCTTCAATCATCAATACCTCTTCACCACGCATAGCAATTTCTTTTGCTAGTGTTTTCCCTCCCTTTCCAAAACCAATAATTATATTTTTATATTTGTTCATAACAATCACTTCCTTTCTAAAATAATTTTATAAGGTTTTATTATAGCTAGCAATTAGTTACTTTAAAGTAACCATACAGACCTATCTTTTTTAACTCCTTTAATCCACATTAATTTCAGTGTCTAGCATTCTATTCATAAACCATTCCACTTGCTGTGGTGCGTCATGATCAAAGAAAGCAGATTCTTTCATGTCTAAATTCGCTATCTTTTCAATGTCTTCTTTTGAAAGCTCAAAATCAAAAATATCAATGTTTTCAGCCATTCGTTCGGGATGGACTGATTTTGCTAAAGCAACAATCCCTCTTTGAATTAACCAACGTAATACAACTTGTCCTACTGTCTTTCCGTATTGTTTACCGATTTCTGTTAATACAGGATTAGTAAATAGTTCGTGACGACCTTCTGCAAATGGTGCCCAAGCTTCAACTTGTACGCCATATTTTTCATGCCATTCCTGATCTTCAATTCGTTGATTCCAAGGATTCACTTCGATTTGATTGATTTGAGGTTTCACCTCATTCAACCCAATAAATTCAATCATTTTAGCTGATTTGAAATTTGAAATTCCTATTGCACGCAATTTCCCTGCTTTTTGAGCGGCAACCATTGACCGCCATGCACCATAAATATCTCCATATGGTTGATGAATAAGATAAAGATCAAGATAATCCAATCCCATTACTTTAAGAGAATGTTCAATCGTTTCCTTAGCTTTGTCCTCTGATGCTTGAAGAATAAACAATTTAGAGGTAATAAAAAGTTCATCTCTAGTGACCAGATCTTCATTGATGGCACGTTTGATTCCCTCACCTGTTTCTTTTTCATTTCCGTAAATAGAAGCTGTATCGATCAGACGGTATCCTGCTTTAATGGCTTGATAGACTGCTTCAGCTGTTTCTTCTAATGGAATTTGATACACACCGAATCCCAATTGAGGCATTTCTACATCATTATTCAAAGTAATTGTTTGCATATTGTTTTCCTCCTCTAATTTCTTTACATGTTCTATCCTAAACCTTAGAGTTAAATACATAAAAAGAAAAAAGTTTTATTTTTTTCGTTCCCATAGTTTTTCGACTTTATCAGGATCCAATTCACCAGCTTTAAATTTTGCAATATGATCCTCGTATGTTTCTATCTTGTACACAAGTAATTCTCTTGTTTGTTGCATTTCCCCTAGCTTTTTATCTAATTCTACTAACTGTTCTTTTAAAATATGCTTTTGCGCATCTTCTACATTTTGTTTATCTCTAAGTTGTGCTAAAGTTGAAAATTCAATCAAAGATTCTATAGATAATCCTGCATTACGAAGATTTTTTACTAAATAAACCCAATTTAAATCTTTAGTTTTATAGTCTCTATATCCGCTACTGTTTCTTGATACAGGAGGTATTATTCCCACTCGTTCATAATATCTTAACGTATCTACTGTTAAATTAAACATTTCTGCTGCCTGTTTTATATTCATTATTGTCTTTACCTCCTTACTCTAAATGTGAAAAATCATGATTAATAATCTCTTCTAAGTAAAACTGATCATTCTCAAAACAAAATTTCATAATACTACAGTTACCAATAGGAGCTTGCGGTGTAATATCACTTAAATGCGCCCACTCTCTTATAAATTGTCTACAAGCTGCTCCATGTGAGACTACTAAAATAGTTTTACCTTGTTCTTTCTGCATAATATTTACTAAGCATTTTGTTACTCTTTTTCTAAACTCTATTTCTTCTTCACCACCATATTGTACAAAAAAATCTCTATAAGGTAATGGTGGATTTAAATATTCATGCTCCGCTTCTAATCTGCCAAAATTCCATTCTTTTAATCCTTTATGCCTCTCATAGTTTATTTCTGTAATTAATTCTAATGTATCTGAAGCTCGTTCAAGAGTAGAAGTGTGTGCACCATCAAATACAATACCGTTTTTTTCAAAAAATTCTTTAGCTATCTTAGCTTGTTCAATTCCTTGTTTTGTTAAAGGAGAATCGCACCATCCTTGAATTTTTTTTTGTTGATTGAACAATGTTTGACCATGTCTCATTAAATAAAGTGTCTTTTTCATCTATCTAACTCCCTACTATCTATTTTTCATCATTATAAACCTTGAAGTTAACTTCAAGGCAACTGATTATGTTTTAAAATATATATCTATAATTTTTCACACAATATTGGCTAAAATAGAAAGTCTATTAATAAAATTTTATTAGATATTTTCGTTGAAATTATCTATAAATTTAATTTATACTATAGATAAATTAAAAATTCTATTCGGAGAACAAAATTATGAAAAAAAATCCACAATTACCTATTTGTGATGTAGAAACAACAGTTAAACTAGTTAATAGTAAATGGAAGGTCTTGATTATCCGGGATTTAATGACTGGTTCCAAAAGAAATAGTGAGTTAAAAAGATCATTGAGTGGAATTTCACAAAAAGTTTTAACAGCTAGTTTAAAGTCAATGATTAAAGATGGCCTTGTTGAACGTATTGATTTTAAAAAAAATCCACCCCATGTCGAATATAAATTAACTAAACTAGGAAATACATTATTACCTGTAATTGAATCTATGAGAGAGTGGGGAGAATTCTACAAAACACAAGTTAACATATAGTTACATTTTTGTACCTACTTCTCATTCTAAAAAAAATAAGCTATCCTTATATTATAGAAAATTAGGGAGCGTGAAAACATGGATATAGAAATGTTTGATTTTGAGCAAGTAAATGTAAATGCCAAACTTACTACTTTAAAAAAAGATATTGTTTTAAGAGTTGTAAAATCAAATAAAATAATGGAGTTTGATGAAAACACCTACGCCAAAGTAACTAATTTTTCTTTTCATAATGGTATAATTGAAGTAAAAATGTTAAGTAGGTTATTGTCGAATGCTCCAAACTTTGCTCGAGGTTTTATCGGTATTGCATTCAGGATAAATGATGGTGATTCTAAATTTGAATCTTTTTATATACGCCCTACCAATGGTCATAGCGAAGATCCTATAAGAAAGAATAGAGCAGTACAATATTTTTCATACCCTAACTATACCTTTGAATATTTTAGAAATCTTAATATAGCGGATTATGAAGGTCCAGCTGATATTCAGCTTAACGAATGGATTACTTTAAAAGCCATAATTCAAGAATCTAGAGGTGAATTTTATCTAAACAATAATGAAACTCCTTCTTTGGTTGTAGAGAACATGAAACTCGGGGAGGCTGCTTCTGGTAGTATAGGATTGTTCGTTGATATCGGTACAGAAGCGTTTTTTAAAGATTTAAAAATTATAAAATTCGATTAAATAATAACAATTGCATGCAATAAAAAAGTCTGAAAAGCATTAACAATAATGTTCTCAGACTTTTTTTATAAGCAGTTCAAAATATTCATTACATTGATTATTAACACTTAAATTACTTTAATGTTCTTACATTTTATGCTCTCTTTCAGGATTTTTTACTAAGTTAGCCCCTAATAATCCAAATAGGGAAGTAATAATTAAGCCAACGACCATTGCAATAAATCCCCAAATAGATGCTTTAGCTGTCGTGTTTGACGCATCCTCTGCCGCTTTTCTTGCTTCATCGATTGATTCTTTCAAATCATCTTTAGCTTTATCTAAATTAGTACGCGCAGTGTCAATTTGTTTTTGCGCTTCATCACTAGCTGTTTTTAATTCATTGTAAATATTATCTGTTGCTTGTTGTGCTTCTTCTTGAGATAAGTCGCTATTTTTCGCTACAGCATTCGCAATCGCGTTTTTATCTACGGAATCGCCAATTTTTTTCGCTTGGTCTTGTAAAGAATCCGCTGTAGAATCAAAAACCTTATCTGCATTTTCAGGATTTTTTATAATTTCTTTACCAGCATCTTTGATTTTATCAGTCGCTTCACTCATTTGATCTTTTAAATAATCTGGTTGAAGTTCTGGAACATCCGTATCTTTTAAATATTTATTTACATTGTTTTGTAGTTCTCGTGTATTGACCGTGCCAATTTCATCAGTTACTTTATCAAAACCTTTTGAAATCGCATCGCCAGCAGTAGAAGCAACTGCCCCAACACTATCCCCTACACCAGAAGCAACATTTCCTAAAAGGGAACCGATTGCTGAAAATGTACTAACTGCTGTATAACTCACTAAAAGCATTACTACAATCATACTTGTTGCCCATGTTAAGAAACCGTGCAATAAACCAATTCTTTTAGCCGCTACACCAGATACAAATCCTGCAGCCATCAGAGATAACACAATAGTAATAATCGTCCAAATAATGAGTCCAGTCCCAACTCCATCTAAAGGGTTACTTGATGTCGGTTTTAAAGTACCGAACCCAATCGCTGATCCAATAAGTCCAAGAGTCATAAAAATAGATAGAAATGTAATTACTCCAGCAAAAACTGATCCCCAATAAATGTTTGTCCCCGCTTCATCGTCTGTAAAATAAGTTCTGAATCTTGTATTGCTTTTTTTCATTTTATATATCCTCCTAATTTTTATTTACAATAAAATTTTATAGGATGTTATTTATTTATACAAATATTTTGATTTCCTATAATTGTAAACTATTATTTAAAAACATTTATTCAATTTGTTTTATGTGATAAATAACCTGTTATAATTTAATAATCTAATTACGCAAAAAAATTATCCAGTATAACTACTAGTTAATACTAGTTTGCATAAAGTTTTTTAGATTTTAATAATTCATTAATAGTAACTATTTATCATTCATGCTTAGATCCATATAATTTGTCATATCCAATCACAATTGTTTCATTTTTTTCTTTATGACCTTTGATGCTGTCCAATTCTATAATTGCTGAATTGGTCAATAAATCTTTTATCTTACCACTTCTTATTTCTTTTCTATACATAAAAGACACATGTTGATTTTCAGAAAATTGTTTACTACTTTCAGAAGGCACACTTGGTTTCCATCCATTAAATCCCATATAATTTCCTCTTTTCTGTAATTTCAAATTCTTTCATACAATAAATATTAAAAAATAACGGATCAAAAATTGATCCGTTATTACTCGTAATTAAGCTTTTGCGATATTAGTGGCTTGTGGCCCACGCGGACCTTCTTCAGTATCAAACGTTACGGTTTGTCCTTCATCTAAAGTTTTAAATCCATCTGTTTGGATAGCTGAAAAATGGGCAAATACATCATTGCCATCTTCACCTGTAATAAATCCAAAACCTTTGTCTGCGTTAAACCATTTTACTGTACCATTGTTCATGAATATTTCCTCCTAGTGCACTAAATCATGCAAATTATTGCAAAAAATGTTGAGTGGTAAAAGGAGAAGTATAGTTTTTAGATGTATAACTCAAATTACTTATCAAAATTGATTACTTGTTCACTATAACACATTAATAAGGAATAAACAAAACTAAGTCTTCTTGAAATAATTTAGATAGTACTTAATTCGAATTTATTAAGATTCAATTACATTTAGAAATAAAAGTAACTAATATGAAAATTAATGTTAGAATTTACTTGTATCAGAAAGTAGGTGTTCATATGAATACTAATTTTTTTCCAATAAAAGTTTACTCTTTAAACTACAATCTATATTCTTCACGTTCAAAAGCTTTTTTAACAAAAAAAATAAACAATAATCAAACAGTTGATCCTTTCTATGCCGTTTTAAATTTAAGGGAGATAAAAAATATTGAATTACGTTTATCCATATTAGATATTGATATTGATAAATATAAGAGCCTTGATCACGCAATTAATCGTTGCAAGGAACTCATGTATATGTATAAGTAGTAAAAAAAATTTTATTCACTAATCGAATAGATTTTGCTCTAAAAACACTATTATTTGCCAATAGTGCTTTTATTTTAGACTTCACTTATATTAATGGAATTAACTTTATTCAAATTATAAACAACTAAAATAAAAAGAAGACCAAAAATCGTAAAAAGATTTTCAGTCTTCTTTTTTATGATTTTTAACCCTTATGTCCTAATCTCTTTTATTCACTTAGTCGTAAAGCGTCCTAAGTAATCCACGTTGAAATCAAAGTTAATTCCAGGAACAAAATCAAAAGAGCCTTGACTACTCCATTGCCAAGCAGCTGTATCTGTGTGTAGTAAGTTATTAGCACTTGGGTTCGCCGGCCATTCTGCTACCCAACTATTTTCTTTACCTAAAACGTCATATTCCATCCAATTATTATTGAACCAACTAGCGCTAGAATAATGGACAACATTTTTGAAGCCACGTTTTGCTAATTGATCTCTAAAGTAGACAGAAACTTTTGTGGCATCTGCGTTAATCATTGGCGTGGTTTCTGCATCATTAACCATGACGCTATTTGGGGATAGCCCTAATTCTTCTGCGTAATCCGCATAGTAATTGGCTTGATCAATTGCTTCTTGTTGATTTTCAAACCAAGAAAAATGATACGTTGAAACAGTTAGACCTGCTTTTTTAGCATTGGTAATTTGACAAGGGGCTAACGGGTTTTTGTAGGTTGTTCCTTCAGTTAATTTGACTACTACGCCTTTAATTCCCATGTTTTTCATCTTTTGAAATTGTTCTACAGAAATCTCTCCATTGTGAGAGGAAATATCGATAAAATCCACTCTCGGAGGTGTTTCACTGAGACTACGTTTACTTCTTAGCAAGGGTTGATTGACAGGGTCATTTTGAGCAAAACTTCCTAATTCATAGTTACTCGTCACGATATTTTTTGCTTCTGCTGGAACACTCGTTATAAGACCTCCAAAAGTTAGTCCTATTCCTAAAATAAATAACTTAGCTGAACTTTTCATTTAACCATTCCCTTCCTTTTTGTTGCATGTTACATAATTTATAACACTTATAAATTATTTTGCACTTAATAGAACTCTTTCAGAGCCTGTGTTTGTCTTAACATTGATATCATAAACTAATGTTCCGTCTTTTTTTTCTAATCGCCAATCCAATACTCGTGGAGAAATCCCTCCTACCTTGTTTTTAGCTTCTTCTAGAACTTTTTTTGTAGATTTAGTCCCTTCAAGCTCTTTTGCATTAAATGGTTCTTTATTATTCTCTCCACCGCTAGTAATGCTTTCTTTTTTTACTTTTTCGTTTTGTGGATTTATATATATTTTTTCAGTCTTGTTAACAAACATATACTCATATTCTTTAGAGCTTTCACCAATGTCAAAGTTAATAGACAGAATTTCTGAATTATTCGTATTTTTTTGGTAAATATTTGCTGCGTCTTCAACAGTTACCTTATAGTTTGTGTTTGTTACCTCATCCTTACCCAATCCACAGCCAGTAAAAACAACGATCCCTCCTAACATTGCTACGACAAAAAAGATTCTTTTTAAATTCAATACAGTCAGCTCCTAACCTATATTTATCATGATATTATATCTAAAAATGGTAATTAGTTTTATTAAAGTTTGATACTTTATAATTTGTAGTAATTTCTCAAACTATAATTGTCAATCATCATTGTAACTTCTTCTTTTGTCTTAGGATTCACTTCTTTTAATTCTTTAGCTAATTCCTCGAAATTTTTTATAGTTCTATAAGACATATTAGTGAATATAAGGAATGGATCTATCTCTTGTTTTACACGATTCCGATATTTGGATGCTGTAGTAGTAGATATTCGTCCATTAGACATTTTTTCAATAGAATAAGACGAGATCATTGGATTCCTGAGTAATTCAATAATATCTTTTTTCATACACATACTTTTTTAGTCCTTTCTTTGATAATCTAATTGGAAGTTTATATAAAATAAATTTTATTTATCTATTTTAAATATTTTCCATTTACTGGTGCCTGATAGACAAGATCACATACATCCAGAAGAGAAAATAAATTTCATATTTTTATAATCACTTATTATTTAAGTTACTAATAATCAATACTCATTTTCAAAAATAGTCATCATGATTTTCGCAATGTGCCTTAATCCCGATGAAAATAATTGCTATCATCGAAACAAATTTTAATGATAGTATGAATAACAACCTAAGTTCTCCTTTATCTATTTATCTTTCAACATGTTTTATATCAACTTTCCTTAATTTCAAAGTACTTAATCTTATTAAAATATATTCAAGGTGCACTTGTCTATTGAACAATATGACATTCTGCTAACAAAAATGAAAGATTGACTCTAAGTCCATACTAATAGTTTTGCTACAATATTTTGAAATGAACTATTCCTTGATACTATAATTTCAGTAGAAAGCGGAAATACATGAAGTACATCTTTTATTGTTTTTCTCAAAAGTATTACCAATTTAGTTTAAGAATAATAACATATAAAATTCAGGAATTAACGACTACAGACACTAACTCATAGATTTCTTTATATGAGTTAACAAATTTTAATTCTGAACTGTTCCTATTGGCGAAGTAGAAAAGAAAGAATGGCAAATAAGATAATATGTGCAGGGTAAAAATAATAGAAGAAACTTTTTAACCCCTTTCCTTTTTCTCCGTTATATAAAATAATAGGAATTGCTGAGAAGAACATCATCCATTGATAGTTACTAGAAAATAAATCTGAAAAACCGTTTGCTGCTGCTGAAATAAAAGACACAATTCCTAATGATAAAACCTGAAAGTGTTTTTTTCCACGAAATATATAGAACAATACTCCTAATATTACCATCAAAAACCCACCTTCTGTAACAAATAAAGATGGTAAAAATAAGGTGTATAGTTGTAAACTAATCATCTTTATCGTACTCATTTCACCTATTGTAAATATAAATGAAATTAATCCTATTAAGATAGGAATGATGAACCAAAAGAAACTTGCAACAAATTTTCTTTCTTTAAGATATGCAATAGATTGCATATAAACTGTTCCTAAAAATAATGTACTAAAAACATTATTTGCTATAATTTCTCCATTAACCACAAAGTATTGATTCAATACTAGATTTATTAAATTCATTATCCAAAAGCCTACGAGTAATCGCAACATATATTTTTTTCGATTACTCGTATGAACAAAACCTTCAGAACTTTCAAATAAAAAAATAGGGGCGGTAATTCTTCCAACCCAATGGAACCATAATGGAATTCCTAAAAAATTGAAAAATTCTGCTAAGTGATCAATTACCATTGTAATCAATCCGATAATCTTTAATTGAAATCCTGTTAAATATTTCCTCATATTTACAAGCCTCACTATCAGTTTCTCAAGTCTATCAAGAAGTTGAAATTCTAACTTCTTGATAGCTTCTTTACTTACATTTATTTCAAAAATATATCTTTGTTCTTGATCATAAATATTATTCGTTTAAATGATCTTTGTTTCTAAGCCAAGTCGCCATTAACACTTTATCCTGGTACATCTAGTAGTGTCCAATGCAATGTTGATTCATAGCTGCCTTTTTTATTTTCTGGCGGAATGGACAAAGTTATTTCTTTTGTTGCCAATTTATTTTTCCAACGACCTTTACCTTTTGTTTTCGTTCCCTGCATTAAAATACTCGCTTTTCCATTTGCTTCTAATTGACAGTCATATTGAATAGGTTCCTCTGTTTCTAAATCAGATTCTAGTTTCCCCATTGGAATAAATAAGCTCACTCCTTTCAAAATACTTTTACTATTCTTTTTATCTAGAAACGGAGATAGTTCAACTTGTAATTGCCAATCTTTTGCTATAATTGAAGGGGTTTCTAATTCAATTATAGGATTTTCTTTGTTATTAGTTACTAATCTATTTATTGATGTCAACTCTTTTTCACCAAAATCAAAATCAGATACATGTTTTAGTGTGAAAGGTTCTTCTTTTACTGTTACTGCAACAGTCTTACTTAATACCCACTCGTTATTTGCCTTCAATATAGCGATCCTTACAGAATGGTTACCTGGTTTACTGGTATCTATTTCTCTTTTCTTATTTCCATCTATCCAAACATCGTTTACTTCTTCTGGTTTTATTGGGTTTCCATCTTTATCTACTACATTCTTAAAGACACTTCCTAAGTCCCATTTCTGGCCTACGTATAACTCTGTATCTTTTAATTCTACTTTTGTTTTGTCCTCTTTTACTGTTACTGCAACGGTCTTACTTAATACCCACTCGTTATTTGCCTTCAATATAGCGATCCTTACAGAATGGTTACCTGGTTTACTGGTATCTATTTCTCTTTTCTTATTTCCATCTATCCAAACATCGTTTACTTCTTCTGGTTTTATTGGGTTTCCATCTTTATCTACTACATTCTTAAAGACACTTCCTAAGTCCCATTTCTGGCCTACGTATAACTCTGTATCTTTTAATTCTGCTTTTGTTTTGTCTTCTTTTACTGTAACCGTAGATTCAGATTTTACTTGTTTGAATTTTCCATCAAAAATATATGTTACTTTATAAACAGCTGGTTTTATTGGTTCAACGTCTGTTGCACCTTCCATTCGAATACGTTTATCTTGAAATGGAACGTTTTGGCCCACTTCGTCTGTTGCACTGACAAAGTTATCGATTTTACTCCATCCTTGCCCAGCGTATATTGTACTATTTTTTGTTTTAATGCTTGTTTTATCTTCTACAGTTACCGTAACTTCATTACTATATACCAAATCCCCCTTCGCATTCTCTACAGCAATTTTTACAGTATGCTTACCCGGTTTACTGGTATCTATTTCTCTTGTCTTATTTCCATCTATCCAAACATCGTTTACTTCTTCTGGTTTTATTGGGTTTCCATCTTTATCTACTACATTCTTAAAGACACTTCTTAAGTCCCATTTCTGGCCTACGTATAACTCTGTATCTTTTAATTCTACTTTTGTTTGGTCTTCTTTCACCGTTACTGTAAATGAAGAGGACACTTCTTTATTTTGTCCTTTCAAAGTATATATTTTATAGTAGGTACCGGGACTGTTTGTATTAACGGATGCATCATTAGTCTTAATTCGATCATCAGACCAATAAACAGGATTTGAACCTTCATCATATGCTTTCACAAAGTTATCCTGTGGATTCCATATTTCTCCTTGGTATAATGTACTATTTTTTGTTTCAAGGACTAAATCATATGCAACTATAATATTTGAAATATAAAATGTTTCATGCTTGTCCTTTATCCAAAAAAATTTAGCATATGCACTATTGCCCTCTTGGCTTGTATCAAGGGCGTTATCCAGCCACTTATATCGAATTTCAGAAAGAGGAATGTCTTTATCATTTTCATCCGTTGCTTTAAAAACAACCTTTCTGGGGTCAAGAAAACCTCCTTTTTCGATATAATACGGATTTAGTAGTTCCATTGATTTAAGTCCTTTGTCATAAGGTTCTATTATTTCTGCTTTAGTAGATACGGTCTCCATTTCCGAAAAAACCACCTCTTCTTGTTTAATAGAAAAAATCAGTACAAATAGAAGTAATATAAATTTTTTTCTCATACGAGTAGTTCTGCCTCACTTTCTCTTGATTATTTTTAACAGTAAATAGATAATAATCCCTACAGTAAAAAAAAGCATGAGTGCTAAAACATACACTATATAATTATTTTTATTAGTTGAATCTTTTATATTGACTGCATCTTCGTTATATTTTTTTACATTATTTTTTATCTCAAACTCTTTATTAAATGACCACTTGTGGCCTGTTTTATCAATTACATTTAATTTCAATCTATATTTACCTGGTTGGAATGCTTGATTGTCCCATGAAATTGGAAAGTTATAGTTTGAGTTTGGAGCCATTGATTGATTGTTTTTGACCGTTTTATGAAGGACTTCTGTACCATTTTCTTTATAGACTTCAGCGGTAACAGTCATATCTGTAATCATTGTCGCAGCCGTATTTTGAAGATTAGCAAACAATGTCGTTCGATAATTATTTAAGCCAGGCTCAACTGTGTTTAGTTTTAATTCTGGTGTTACTTTTTTCTCTGTTTCTGTCACTTGCAACCCAATGACATAAGAATAGTCATTTTTAATTTGAAATTTTTGATTCGTAGCAGCTTCTTTGTCCTTCTTATGAATATGGAACCCCCCTAAAAGAATTCCTTCAAATTTTTGTTCAGGCATTGTGATAGTATAGGGTACTTCTTTTTTTTCGTTACCATTCAACTTTACGATTTGGTCACCTGTGATAAGCTCTTTTAAATCGTACGCTAAACTGCTATCTTTTCTTTCTTTTGTTCCTTTATAATCAATGACACCATTATCATTCGTTTGTGCTGCATGATAATTCACTTCTAATTCAATTGGGTCTTTTGAATGATTTTCAAAGGTAATGCTGATTGCTTGCTTTTGTTTAGGCTGCATGAATAAATCAAAATACGTATGTTCATTGTTTCGCTGATTTTCTGGCAAGTTTGCTTTGACACTATATGCCATATCCGCTGCAGAGACTCCGTTGGCCGGTAATATGGCGATAAAACAAATGATACAGAGCGAATAGATGATTTTTCTCATAAGTTATTCCTCCTATGTTTTCTTCTCATTGATAGAATAGTAACACTTAGAAAAAATGCTAACATACCCAATATGAATAATACCCCACTCATTTTTGACCCTGTACTAGGCAAAAATGTTTTTGAACTTCTATCGAAAGTCATCTTCTGAGAATCTTTGCTTTCCGCCCGTTCTTGCTTCTCTGAGCTTTCTACAAATGTAATTGTAACTTGACTCTCAGCATTTGATTTTTGTTGTGTATTAGAAGCGTATCCATCCTCTTTGATTAAAAATCCACTTAATATAACTAAGAGTACTACTAGCTTTTTCATATTTATTCACCTCTAACTAATCTATATGATGTATGTAATTTACTCTCTAAAGCTAATAACTAGTTATTAGCTTTAGAGAATCTATTTTATTAAGCTGGTGCATCGGTTAATTCCCAACGGATAACGCTTGAATAGTTTTGTTTAGCTTTCGCTGAACCAGCTGGTACTTTTAATTGTACATTCGCATTATCATCTTTTGTTCCAGAAAATACATCTAGCCAGGTCCCCATGCCTTGATCTGTTCCCGCTTGCATAATTACTTGCATGTCTTTGTTCAAGTTGACATCATATCCTAGAGGTTTTTCAGACACATTTCCACTTATTGATTTAATGCTACCGTTTTTTAAAGAGAGTTCTGCTCCTTTTAATATTTTTGTCTTATCTTCATTGCTAAATTCATCAATAGATGCTTTTAGTGTCCAACCAGCTCCAGTGCCTCGCCGGTCAGTTACCTGTACATAAGGATGTTCTGTCTTCGCATTATAAATAGCTTCTTTCTCTTTAATTTCCTGTTCTCCGAAATCAATGCTAGAAACATGATCAATTGTAAGAGGTCCAGTATTTCCTGTACCAGGTACTTCTGGGTCTGGATTTGGTTTTTCCGGATCAGTGGGATCTACTGGGGGTATCGGTTCAGTAGTTTCACCTGCAACTGTCTTTACTGTACTTTTTGATTCCGCATCACTTTTCATTTCCGCATGTGTAGTTTGAACGCCAACGAAAAGTGAAGTAATAAGTAAACTGGTTCCTAAAAATAGTTTTTTCATACGTATATTTCTCCTCCTGTTTTGTTTGTCTTTTAAAAGTGCTAAATGGTTTTCACTCTTTCTTTGTATGGACAAGAATTATCCTCAAAATAACTTGTCTGTCATAGCATAGTTGTTCGCTACACATAATGACTTTTTCGTGTGTAATTTATTTTATTCCTCCTTTACTTTAATAAGATAACCAAACACATATGTCAGTTTGTACTTGCTTCAAAAATAAAAATAGGGGGAATTTTCTTATACATCTACTATGGATAGAGTAATATTTTGTGCTTACACACTGGACATATATGTTTGGTATACACCTATTTATCCTTATGAGATACAGTATTTAATGATAGTAACTGCCTAAAATCATAGTGTTGACTTATTATTTACTTGGTATATGAATCTTTATCCTTTATCAAACAGTTGCCTAAATAAATAGATGATTATGTGTATACTGATACCTCACAAAAAAAATAGCATCTTTTTCCGCCAAAGTCTTATCTTGTTTTTTTTAGTTTTGTTACTTTTTGGATAAAAACCTGTCTGATAGTCTAAGTCGAAAGACTAGTCTTCTGTGATAACTAGTAAGGTGCAGCTGTATATTGATACACAAAAAAACCTCAAATTTATTAATTGAGGTTTCGCTTAAATTTATTTAGTATTTAAAATACTGTTAACATATTCAACGATGGAAGAACACCAAGTATGTGGATCTAAAGCATGACGAATTAAAAAATAAGTTTTTTCTTTAAAAGAGATCGAAGGGGTATCAGAAATAATAATATCTGCCAATTCATAACTTTCCACTATTTCTAAAATTTTTGTACTATATCTGTGTTTTAATGCATTTACAACAATCATTCTGTCTTCTGAATGATGTTGGAATTCAACGTATATTTTTAGAGGCTGTTCCACAGCTAACTTCACATAACTAGTGACTAAAGGAATTAGGCTATATTTTAATTTTGCGTATGACCTTTCATTTTGATAACCATAAAAATATTTATCAAATAATACTTCAACACGCCTATCAACAACACCTTTAAATTCTACAGTATGTCTCTCAAACATAAACTGGTGCAACCCTAAATGATGAACAACAACTAACCTTTTACATAACGTATATAGCAGTTCATAGTAACAATCTTGAGATATCGAAAAGTTTTGTTTTATATCCTCTAGAAAATACATACACGTTTGTATGATTTCATTTTTTTCAAGTGTCGTATAATTCTTTCCAACTAGAATTTTCTGATTTCTATCACGTAATTCTTGTATGAAATAATGAACCATGAATAAGAAATGAAGGTTTCGATTATCATTTAATACGTCGACAGTTTGATTTATATAAAATGGAAATTCACCATCGTTATCCATCAGTTCACCTATTTCAATAATATTTTTAGATAGGCAAAATAAGGGGTCCTTAACGTGAGAGGTTATTTTATAGATTGCTAAAAGATTCAAAATTTTATCTCTATTACAGTCGCTGAGTAACTCTAAGCTATCTAAAATTTTTGTGGGCTGGTAAGACAACACCACTTCTTTTTCACTGTCTTGAAATACCCAATCATTTTCATGGGAAACCAACATGACTAATAAATAGTGGAAAATTATTTTAGAAGATTCCCTCCCCTCAAGATAGAGATCAGATTTATTAACTTTCACTAATTTTAAATCTGTTTCTAAGTAATAGAAAAAATTTTTCAATCTTTTTATTATTTTATAAGTATAAGAATCACTATAGAACAAGTGATCAGCTAATTCTTGCAAACAAAAATAGCGTTGCTCTAATACGAATAGCAATGCTTTGTAAACACTTGAAGAAAGTAAATATTTTTTTCTTAACTGCATAAGCAACATTGTATAAGTTGCCTCATTTATTTCAGAATTAAATGAAACAAACTTATCTTTAACTACTATTATATTGTTAACCTTATCAAAGAAGTGAAGGCTTTTGACTTCTTCATCCAATACTTTTAGGACTCTCTTTAATTCATTTTTAGAAACTTGGCAGAGGTTTTCCAGCTCATTCATTTGTTTGCCTCTAGGATACAGATTATAAACTACAACCAAGCTCTTTAATTGCGTTTGGCTTAATACAAGATTTTTTAATTTATCTAGTTTCATATAAATTCTCCTTCTTATCAGCTATATTTTGAGTTGTATATACCAAAAATAAGATTCCAATAAAGATAGGATTCAAATACGAAGTACTAAATCAACAAAATTTTAGAACATCAACCACTATACTTGATGTGTAGTCCTAATACAATAGATAAAAAGATTTAAACATATATCAATTTTGTAAGTTATTTAAATGAGACCTAATATTATTCATACTAAAATACACGATTGAACAAACATTAAGAGTGTATGTTTGTTCAATCGTGTACGGATGATTTATAGTTAATCTTCTTTTGAAAAAAGGAAAATATTTACATCCAAAAATTATACATAAAAAAACATTTAAACTAAATTAGAGAAATCATGATTTATCGCTTGTAAAAATACAAAACTATTATTTTTATACCCAAACTCTAAAATACAACAATTTGAAAATTTTATCTTCGAAACTTTTTCATACGCTAGCCATTTTTGAATAAATAGATACATAGCTCCCCCATGGCTAACTGCCAAAACGTTCTGATTGTTTTCTTGTTCCATAATTTTAGTAAGTCCTTCGTTTATTCTTTCCTGCACCACTTTTGAAGACTCTCCGCCATAAGGCACAAAAGAATCACCATATGAAGTTTCCCCAATAGGTCTTTTAGGGTTTAAATATTCTCTTTCTCCTTCAAATATACCAAAATTCCATTCTTTTAGTTCCTTCATTCGCTTATATTTTTTATTTCCTATAATTATCTCTAGTGTATCTGATGCACGCTCTTGTGTAGAGGAATAATAAGCATCTAATTTAATATTACGATTTTGGAAGTACTCTTTTGCAATTCTTGCTTGTTTTATTCCTACTTCAGTCAAAGGTGAGTCACTTGCTCCTTGAATTTTCCCTAATTTATTAAATAGCGTTTCACCATGTCGCATAAGATAAAGTTTCTTCATATTATCAGTCTCATCTGCTTTTGACTTTGTTGTTTTATCAATCATTACCATCCTCTTCCTTATCTATTAATTTTAGCACACGAGCGGGAACGCCACCTACTACAGTGTAGGGTGGAACATCTTTTGTGACGACCGCACCTGCTGCAACTACTGACCACTCACCAATCGTTACACCTGAAGTAATCGTAGCATTTGAACCAATCCATACGTTATTTTTTAACACAATTGGCGCATAATGATTTTTACGTTTATTCTTTGGAAATAGGTCGTGATTAATTGTAGCAAGTACTACATTATGTCCTATAAATACACCATCACCAATCACAATCCCACCTTGGTCTTGGAAATGCGTCCCTGAGTTTATAAAGACATTTTTGCCAAGTGTAATGTTTTTACCAAAGTCCGTATAAAAAGGTGGAAATATACGAAAAGTTTCATCTACTTTTTTTCCAATCAAGTAACTCATAATTTCTCGTAATTCCTCTTCTGAATGATACTTGGTATTCATTTCTATTCCAATTTTTATCGCTTCTTGATAAAGCTCCTCAGCATACGCATCTCGCTCTAAATCAACAGGAGCATCACTTCTGTACCCATTAATAACATCTTCAATACTTACTTTCATTATTAACACTCCTTTAGATTATCATAAAATTCATTTTTAACAGGCTCTAGCCATTCGTTTGATGTTTCTACCCCAGGCACTTCAATCGCTAAGTGGCTAAACCACCGATCTTTCTTTGCACCGTGCCAATGCTTTACATTGGCAGGTATTGTAATGGTATCCCCTGGCTTCAGGCTTTGTGCTTCTTTTCCTTCTTCTTGATACCAACCTTCACCATCTACGCATATCAAGATTTGGCCTCCTCCTGATTTCGCATGATGAATATGCCAATTATTACGGCAAGCTGGTTCAAACGTGACATTGGCAATAAACACTGTTTCTTTTGGATCAGTCAATGGTTTCAAATAACTTTGACCAATAAAGTATTCTGAATAAGCTGTGTTTAATTCCCCTTGACCAAACAATCCCCCATGTTCTTCTTTGTTATGGTCCTCCACATACACTTCTTTCGCCAATCGAAACGCTGCCCAAGCATTCGGCCATCCTGCATAAAATGAAAGATGTGTTAATAATTCAGCCATTTCTGTCTTAGTTACACCATTTTTCCGAGCAGTTTCCAGATGATAGTTCAAAGATGAATCGATAACTCCCTTTGAAATGAGCGCCGTTATTGTCACAATAGAACGCATTTTCAAAGAAAGTTTATCTTCTCTTGCCCATACTTGACCAAACAACACATCATCATTCAGCTCAGCAAATTTGGGTGCAAATTCACCTAAAACATCTCTTCCAGCAGTTTGTTTCTCAATCATTTACAAATTCCTCCTATCTTACTTCCAAATTTTGATAAAAAAATTCGGTCATTTTATCAAATGGAATGATGTCTATTTTGTCGTAGAGATCAGTGTGTGTTGCTTTAGGAATAATTAGCAACTCCTTGTTATCTCCTTGCAACTTCTTAAAAGCGTCTTCTGCGAAATATCGAGAATGAGCTTTTTCACCATGAATAATTAACACCGCACTAAAAATCTCATCACTATAAGACAGAAATTTAGTATTTAACAATGAAAGAGCAGACGTCATATTCCAACCTTCATTTGAGTTCAACGATCGCTTATGATAGCCGCGGTCTGTTTTGTAATAATCGAAATAATCTTTAATATAATAAGGCGCACTTTCTGACAAACTATCTGGAACACCACCCGAACGAGCATAATCCCCATTTTTGAAATCTTCAATACGTTGTGCATTGAGTTGTTGACGCATTTCATATCGACCATCTACATCAATAGAATCAAAATAACCATTAGCTGTTACACGAGACATATCATACATAGTCGAAACAACGGTTGCTTTTACTCTTGTATCAATTGCAGCTGCATTTAGTGCCATGCCGCCCCAACCGCAAATACCAATAATTCCAATTTTATCCTGAGCAACATTTTTTTGGACCGACAAGAAATCAACAGCCGCTTGGAAATCCTCAGTGTTAATATCGCCAGAAGCAACATTACGTGGGATCCCTCCACTTTCTCCAGTAAATGACGGATCAAAAGCTATCGTCAAAAAGCCCCGTTCTGCCATTGTTTGAGCATAAAGTCCTGATGATTGTTCTTTAACTGCCCCGAACGGACCGCACACAGCAATTGCAGGAAACTCTTCCGCTTGTCTTTTTGGTTCATATAAATCAGCAACTAGAGCTATTCCAAATCGATTAGTAAAAGTCACTTTACGATGATTAACCTTATCGCTTTTTTGGAATACCTTATCCCATTTTTGAATCATTGTAGTATCTTCTAGCATCCTTGCTTTCCCTCCTATAGTTGACATTTAATTTTTTTAATAATACAATCTTACTACCTAAACTTAACTTTAGGTCAAGTCTGATTATAAAAATTTTTCAGGAGGAGCTATGACAGCATATTCAATCGGCGAAATATCAAAAATGTTTAACATTCCAGTTTCAACTCTCCGCTATTATGATAAAGAAGGATTATTTCCTGAAATAACGCGTGTTTCCGGTATTCGAAAATTTTCTAATAACGAAATTGAAGCTTTAAGAGTGATTGAGTGTTTGAAGAAATCTGGATTAGAAATTAAAGATATTAAACAATTTATGAAATGGACAAAATTAGGGTCAGAAACTTTCAAAATTCGAAAAGAACTATTTGAACGACAAAAAGTAAGCGTAGAAAAAGAATTGCGACAAATGGAAAAAGTTCTTGATATGATTAAATTTAAATGCTGGTACTACGATGAAGTCCTTAAGCAAGGGAACGAGGTGGCTGTTAAATCAAAAATTCCAAATAACTTACCAAAAGAGGTAAAACTTTATTACGAAAACTCTCATTAATTTGAAACGATTGTACATTTAATGAGTTAATCTAAACAAAAAACAAACGTTATTTAAATTAGTAGAGTAGATTTGTCACTAGCACTTTAATTTTCATAGACTACACTATTTAAATAAGTTCAAAAAGCAACAACTGCTAGCAGCAGAGCTAACAATCGTTGCTTTTTGAACTTATTTACTATACAAACAAAAACATTAAAAACCAGTATTATCTATACTTTCCAAAAAAACTACTATACAAAAACATAATTATTTTATATTTACTATAATTTAAACTACAGTCTGAGCTTATTATAATTCATTCTTTTATCGTACAACATTAAATATTCTAAAATGATGACACTACTTCTTACAGTTATATTTCAAAAACCTTGCTAACTGATTTTAATACTACTTCATCTTCTTCATGAGTAGTTAAAATAATACCCTTATCTTCTGATATCTTAATATCTATAATCTTATATAACATTTTTTTTTCTTTTCTTATCTACAAAAGCAAACGGTTCATCTAAAATATACCATTCTCTTTCTAAAGACATCAAAATAAGAGCATAAAGGAACTTTTTTTCCCCTCCTGAAAGCATTCCCCATTGTTTTTTAAGCAACTTATCAATATCTTCACGCTTAAGAATTTTATCGCTTAATTGATAAAAAGATTGAATACTTTTTTTTCCGTCCAAACCATAACTAAATTTCAGAAAGTCCATTCCTGATAAACGATCAGAAAAATATATGTTTTGATTAATATATATGATACTTTCATTCCCCTTAATTACAGTTCTTTTTGCCTTTTTTACTCCTGAAATGTAATCTAATAGTAAGGTTTTTCCGTTACCATTATCACCAGTAAATAAATTATACTCTTTTAAAATATTCATACTTATTTTTTTATCTACATAAGGAATATTTAAATCCTTTATTTCGATCATAGCTTTACCTTCTTTCATTTGAAATCGGTTCAAATTTAACTATAGAATACATACTAATAAAAACTAAAAATATTGAAAAAGTAACATATTTGAAGACATCCATATTTTTATGTTCAATTAAAACATTAGATAAAATTGACAGAGGGTTATATTTATTTAACTCTATATTCGTATTTAACAATATAAATAAACCAAAAATTAGCATTGTAAATATTGAATTTATAGTATTAGCATGCACTTTTTTTATTAGAGTTAAATTGTAACTAAAAAATGCAACTGGTAAACACGCTATAATAGTAATAAAGCTATATAAAAAAAGACGGAGAAACGATAATGGTAGTAAAATAACCACAATTAAATTAAGTAAGTTTACACTGATAAAGCTAAACATAATTTGCGTCAATAGATTGCCTAAAAAAAATGCCCAAGGTGAATTATTTATTGAAAAAATTGTTTTTAAGCTTCCATATTCCTTTAATTGTAATGCGTAAACTCCTACTCCATAAACATAGGAACAAACAACAATATATACCCACCAATATGCCAATTCCCATTCATTTGTTACACTTCTATAATTCATAAAAAAAGTAATTACAGGTAAGGCTATTGACCACAATAAAGGAATTTTATCTTTCAGTAACATTTTAATATTAAACAATGCATATGATTTAACTGAGATAAACATTTTCACTCCTCCTTACGGAAATGGTAACAGTTCTGAAAAATTTTTTTTTTTAATTTTAATATATTCTCTACATTTAATATTATTTCTTTCGAAAAATTTCTTGGTGCCATGTTGGGGAACCACTTTGGGTCAAATACCTTCACTACTTTCACATTCTTAGCATGATTATTTTCAAACATTGTAATATACGGATACATATTAAGAGAATTACTTATATTTTTGATAGTAAATGTATGACTAACTTTTTCTATTTTCTCTTCATTATTCAGAATAATAAATTCACTACCTTCAAGATATGCATATAAATCTTTAACTTCTTTCGAGCTCAATCTATCAAAATAGTCATGATAAATGTCCTTATTGTCAATTACTAATCCAGAGCCTTGACTAACTTTTCCTTCTTTATATTTTGAATGCGATGTAGCAAAATATTGTAATATTTCTTTTTGTGATTTTATTACTGCTTTTCTTGCTGATTGACTAGTTCCCAAACCCACTGCTTTGTATTTTTCACCATACCCAACGGCAAGTACCACGTAAAGGTTCTTACTTAAAGATATATTATAATATTTGACATTGTCTAAATAATTAGTCAAATATCTGTCTATTTTTTTTATTTCTTCTATCTTATCTATATTTAATTGCTGAGCCTTAGTATGAAACAAGAAGTTAGTAATATAGCTCTGTCTTTCAAAGAATTCTTTATACGCTGTCCATATTAATGGCTTTGATTTTTTATGCGAGGCCATACCAGAAGAATCAACAAAACTATTCTTAAACAAAATCATATCAAGATTAACTTGTTTAATGCTTCCATCAATTAAATTCGTAGCAATAACCGTATGCTCTTTTGGTGAATTTTCGTTGATGAGTGTTTCTCGCTCCAAATACTCTCCTAAAGTTGAAAGAATATGCTGCCTTTTATTCTTTAAATCAACCTCATAGGCTTTGATAGGTCTTTTAGAATATTTTTCTATATATACGTTATAGTGATGTGACATAAATAAATCCTCATTTAAAACAAAATTCACCTTATTTCTTAAAAAACCTTTCAAAAGTATTCTCCTTTCTATCATTGGATAGGACAATCAATAGAATAATCAATTAAATATCTCTTAATAATCTCTTTATCTTTTTGTCTTTCAATGTTTATCTTAATTGGTACAGAATTTAGTAACTGTTTGGATATACATTTTATTGTTTTAACTCCTCTATTTATGTCATCTCCAATTACGGATATCTCAACATGGTTAATCCAATCAGCAGTTTCAATGTATTTCGTAGCTTGTATAGAATCTTTTGTAATAACTTTGTATGTTTCATCCATAAACTTTACTTTTTTTAAAATTTTTTTATGCAATTTATCAGAAAATTTATTTGCTTTTGCTAAGGGATTATTAAAAGTTTGCCACTCTATTCCCTTAGCTTCTTTCAAGGCCAAAATTAGAGATTGTTCCATAGTAATACTACAACATACACCTGAGGTTAGTAATTTCCCTTCTAAAAACCCCATCACGATCACTGTTGAATAATTACTAAGTTCACGAACTACATAAATTTTAAACATATTTGAAATAAAATTATAATCATTAATTAAGTCATGAATTTCTTTATCTTGTTTTAACTTTTCCCCTTTCAAACCATACCAAAAACAAAATACTTCATTTTTCTCAATCAATTCTGTTAGTGCCTTTTGGATTATTACTTCTGAAAGTTTTCCAGATGAAGTTCCTGTCGTATCATTAAATCCAAACTCATGATTTCCATATCCAAATTCTGAATATTTTCTGCTACTTACAATATTTTTTTCTAAATTTACAGAAGAAATAGTTTTATTTGTACTTAATGGTATCCCTAAGAAAAGTCTTTCTAAATATTCATTATAACTTTTAATAAGTGATAACTGTTTATTTTCGTCAACTGAGAAAGCACTACCTGCTGTCGTTCCTTGCTTAATCTTGACACGTGAAAAATTCACATATCCAATATTTATATTTGATAAAAACATATCACTTTTCACACCGTAGGAACTTTTATTCGTGAATATCATTAGTTAACACCTCTAAAATTAAAGCTTCCATTAACAAACATTTTCTCAAGTTTATACCTAATCCATTTGTCAGTTGTTGCTCTGGTACTAGCATTTCGTTTATTATTATGTTTTTTTCTTTACTAATCGCTAATTGACTGCTTTTAGAAACATAACCAATTTCTTTTATACCATTTGTGTACGCCTTTTTTTTATATAAACAAATTGCATCCTCTATGTTTAAAAAAAAGCTAATACCAGTTTATCATTTACTATTTCTCTAATCTTAGTTACATCAGTTTCATATAGAATCAAAAAATTATTTTTAAAATCAAAAGAATAACAACCAGTATTTACATTCCCTATTTTTTTTGTTATGGCTAGTATTGGCATACTAACTTTATATATAAAGGAAGCATAATTTTTTTGTAAATCACTAACTAACGTTTTTATAAAGACAGGTAACTCATCAAAAGGATATACCGCTAACCTAATATCCGAGTATTTCACATTATAAAGACCTAAAACATCGCTCAATTCATCTAAATTATTCTCTTCTACTTGTTTATTCACTACCCTTTGTTGATATTTTAACGTATCAATTAAATATGCTTCATCTAATAGTACATTCTTATATTCATTCCAATAATAATCACTCATAGCAATCACAATACCCCCAATGATAAGCAATATCTTTTGTAACTAAATGATTATTTAAATCAATAGATAAAACTTCATCTAAGTCACATTTCATTAAATCGCTATCCAAATTCCTCATTATGGTATAAACTATCGTAAAATAATCATCCTTTTGCAACGGGTATTCTATAGCAAAATTTTGTGATTTTGTATAAAGTAAATCTATAATTGTCTGAAAATTAGCTGTATCAGAAGTTATTTCTCCTCTTAATTGGCTTTCTAGTTCAGAAAAAAAACATATTGGACATGGATTGTACCATTCCCTTTTATAGAAATTCGAAAAATAAATATGATGATTATAGCTAAAAATTATTTTAATGACTACATTCTTTTCCTTGGCTATATTTACAATATTTTCATATTCTTTAAAATTGAAAGCCTTTAAAAATACTATAAGCAATTTACCATCCATATTTTTAGATTCTAAGTGGGAAATACTGCTCTGATGACTAATTGTAAATTTTTCGGAAAACACGTAATCGAATAATTCAGAAAATTCAGAATCATCAGTATATACCAAAACCTCATTAACCTTATTATTTTCTATATCTAGCTTTTTAATTAATTTATTTTCTTCTAAAAAGACCAGTACATTATTAATCATGTTGCTCCTAAAATAATTGGATAATAGAGATTCCTCAAAATTTATTACTTCATTTTTTTCTAAATCTTTTAACATTCTAACTAAATTTTTATTAGTAATAATTATCGAAGATAGTTTTGTTTGAAAGAATGTTTCTTTTTCACTAAGATCATGCCATATAAAAGGGTTTACTTTATACATTTTTTCACTCCTTTTTACTTGAGTATGTAAAGAGGTAAGTGCGTCCACTTACCTTATGAAGTTTCTATTCTTCTAATCCTGTGGCACCCCCACAACAACAGCAGCAACAACAACAACAGCCACCGCCGCCGCCTCCACCACCGCCTCCACCTTTAGAGACAGTAATGTTCTCAACGACAGAACCATACCCAAACCCATATAATTCAGTCTCTTCATTAATTGCATTTGGGGTTTTTTGCGACACTAAAACTTCTTCAACATTCATTTTAATACACCTCCGTTATAATTTTATCAATATTGATGAAATTATTTTACCACTATCCAATCATTTTTCAAGCAAAAACTCATCTTATTCTAATTAAAAAACGTATTTTTATACTGAAAAATCTAAAAGTCTTTGATTAGACAACAAAAACAAAAAAATTAATAACAAAACAACTATCATTAATTTTTCTATTTTTATATCAATGAAAATTCTAACAAAAATTATTTTTTAAAATATTTATTTTATCACATTAAAATTATAATATACAATGCATATTCGCATATTTTCGGATTTTACCTCTTTAATAACAATTGTGAATACCTAGTTTTATGAATTGATACTTACTATAAGGAAAGCATATTGTTTAATAACAAAACATATTTAAGTATTTAAAAAGCAACAACCGCTAACACAAGAGCTAACAATCATTGCTTTTTGAACTTATTTACTGTACGAAAAAAGACATTAAAAACCAGTATTCTCAATACATTTCAACAGAAACTACTACCTGAAATCATAATTTCTGTATACTTCACTCAATTAATTCCTCTCTGTTCCTGTATCTTCACAGGTCAATGTCTTTGCAAATTATACATCAAATAAGGGGCGTTTTTCTAGTGCTTATGATTAAAAAACTTTTTATTCCTTTAAAACTAATCAAATTTACTCTGCGGATGAAAGTCTCTTTTACCGTCCACAATCCGATAAGTTTTCTAAATAGGCTACCTCTTATCTTATACCACTTTTACATACTAATTATTAAATAATCTCTTTTATCTCTTCCTATTTTTTTCTAATGTTAGCTAATCTGCTACTTAATCTTTTTAAACAAGCAACGAAACTAGGTACCCTTATTTTTTATTGATTGATGTAGGAGTCAAGAATCCTATCTCAGCTTGTCGCTTATACACTTTTTATACCTCTCTGAGGGCTTTCCTGAACCTCGGTACAACCTAAGATTTTCAAGCCAAACAAAAAACGAGTAATACTTTCTCAGCATTACCCGTAGATACTTATTTTAATACTTTCTGACTTTAAATAAGTTTAACTTTATGTCATCAAACATATTTCCCTTAGCACTATGTTTATTTTTGTTAACAGCAAAAATAATATTCCAGTTGTTAACACCTCTTAGTTGTGCCTAGTTTACAACAAGATACTAACCCTTCATTTTTTTAAATTAGCTAAATAACTACAGTAGCTTTTTTACTTTTTAACTAATCTAATTTGAATTGCTTCCATTTGTCTATTTTGTCCTGTAGTTCCCGAGGTAGCACCATTCGAAACCCAACTTGTCCAACCCTTATTTTGAAGATGTGTTCTATACTGAATATTATAAGCACTCGACAACTCACCTGTTAATTTAATCTGAATTGCCTCCATTTGTCTCTTCTGACCTGTAGTTCCTGAGACGGTGCCATTCGAAACCCAATTCAGCCATCCTTTGTCTTTAACATGCGTTCTGTATTGAATTGAACCTGCAAATTTAGAATCATTGATATTAATTTTTATTGCTTCCATACGTCTGTTTTGTCCTGTAGTTCCTGAAGTACCTCCATTAGCGACATTGACAAGCCACCCTAATTCAGCAACATGGCTATTATAATTTACACCAGTAGTGTTTGTTGGGGCTACTGGATTTAAAGTAATCCACGATTTTACCACATTAAGCTTATCTGTATTTATTCTTGTACCATAATTTCCATAATTTGATCCATAAGCATGGACTGCTAGAATTTGTTTGTTATTATTATATACCCCGCTACCGCTAGAACCACCTGTTGAATCTAATTGATAGTAAACATTGTTAGTTGTAAGTCTCGAAATATTTCCTGTTTCTGTCCCCATTTTTCGATTTAAATCTCCATGATACCCAGATAGTGTAATTGGAGATGTTGGATTCGTTGTCAATCCAAACCAACCAACCTTACTTCCAATAGGTCTGTCTAATTTTATAGCACCGATATCATGCTGTGGGCTAGATGAATCCACCCATGCTCTAACTGTCATTAATTTCTTTGAATAGGCGACACCAAAAGGAGCGTAATTGCCGTTATACCCTGGATATACCGCAATAGATTTTGCAAATCCCCCCATATCCTTATCATAAAGACAATGACCTGCCGTCAATACTGTATCTGAAGAGACTAGATTACCGCTACCAATAAATTTTTTTCCATTCGGATAAGTAATTAATAAAAACGCTATTTTTTTATATGGATCTATAGTTGTATTACTAACTATTTTTCTATTATCAGTTCCTAAAATTTTTTCTGCACTAGGTTCAGACGTTATAGCTTCTTCTCTATCTGAAATGTATGTAGCATTGGCAGGAATTTCAGGAATAAATCCTTGTTCTGATACTGAATTAACATCAACTGCTTCTGTATCAACTACTTCTGATAGTGTTTCTTGAATAGAAAATTCAGATAGTGTTCCATCATCATAAACTGTATCTAACGCGTCTTGTGCATGAACCTTAACACTGCTAAAACTAATAAAACACAATAATATCCCAAAAACTAAATTACTCTTTTTCATAAAAAAACTCCTTTATTTTTTTTATAACCTATTTGATTAAAAAACCTTAATCATATTGTAACTAATAAAAAGTTTTTATATAATATATTGTAAACTTATTTCACATATAAATTTCATAAAAAAAGGGGGCTGCTTCTTTGTTTGGAAAATATTTTCGACAAATAAGAAGTAACAAAAACTTTACTCAAGTATATGTTTGCCAAGAAATAATATCTCGAACTGCTCTATCTAAATTTGAAAATGAAAAAAACTCTGTTACACTTCATACAGCTATATGCTTATTAAACAAAATAGATATGAGTTTTGATGAATTTCTTTATGTTTGTAATAATTTTAAGTTTCAGGAAAAACAGCTAATATTAGCTAAATATTTTTCTATCGTTGATGATTTATCTACTAATCAAGTAATTAAAATCATCCATTTAGGAGAATTGTATTTAAAGAAACAATATGACCAATTAATTTTTGATATAACGGTTATTCTAAAAAATTCATTAAAATTTCAAACGATTGTTCCAGATAATGATTCAGATAATTCTGAAATTCTAATTATTTGGAAGCGCTTGGCAGAAATGGAGCAATGGTATTTAATTGAATTAAAATTGATTAACAGTATTCTTTTTGTACTCCCTAGAGAGATTGCTTACAACGCAGGTCTTAGAATACTAAAAGAAATAACTAAGTACAATGATTTTCATTACTGTACAGATTTAAATCTGTCAATTTTAAAAAATTTATCAACTTTATTTTTATATTATAATAACTATGAAAAGTGTTGCTATATTTCTAGTAAACTAGTAGATTTAGCTCTAGAAAAAAAACGATACGATTTTTTAGCAGTTGGATTAGTAAGAACAGGCTTCTGCGAAAATGATCAAACCAAAATTGATAAAGGTATGGAAATATTAAAAATTACAGAAGACAAAATAATGTTTTCCTATCTTTCCTCAGAATTAAAAAAGTTCAAAAATTAATTAATTTTCTAACATGCCAACCATCTAAGTATTCTCAAATATTTACATTAGCAATTAAATACTTAAAAAAAGTACTGTCTAATCATATATCAGCATTACTGTTTTTTTATTTGCAGACTACGTTAAAATGACCTTCAAATTTTTTATAATGAGAATTACTTTATCAAAGCTTGTATCATTACAGAGAAATCACACTAACAGACACGGAGTAAAAAATGGAAAAAGCGAATTAGACACTACCAAATCAGTAGAGTCTTCATTATCTCCTTGTACTAATTCACTCCAATCTATAATCTTCGCAATACAACAAGCCTAGTCAATCATAACAAGTCCTACCATTACTCTTTGTTAATAACAGAGACAATTCCAGCTTTTTTCGAGTACTTTCATATAATGAGAAAATGTTGGCTGTATAAATTCAAAATGTGTCAACACATTGCAAAAACACAAAGTACCATAAGAAAATAAAGCTACAATCTCCAAGCGATTTGGTTCCGACGATACTTGTAAAAAATTACTGGTTTCTTTGTAATTCATTTTTCTCCTTCTTTATATCGATATCCCTCTATGTAAAAATATAAATGAGTATCTATATGTACTAATTGACTACAAAAAAGCCCACTGAATCAAACGATTCAGCAGACCAATAGTTATTTAAACATT
Source organism: Enterococcus sp. DIV0236 (assembly GCF_050558525.1). Lineage (NCBI taxonomy): Bacteria > Bacillati > Bacillota > Bacilli > Lactobacillales > Enterococcaceae > Enterococcus > Enterococcus sp. DIV0236. Next base: position 2,392,451 of record NZ_CP187891.1, read on the forward strand.
CAGGATCCACATGAATCCGACAAAAACAAAGAACAAGCCATACATAATTGGCGAAACTTCTTTCCCGCGTTTTGCCGCAATCATTGTAATTGGATAGAAGATAAAGCCTAAGGCAATCCCATCTGAAATGCTGTATGTCAATGGCATTCCTAACAAGATTAAGAAGGAAGGAATCGCAATTTCCATCTCGTTCCATTTAATTTTGCTTAAGGATTGTGCCATCAAAACACCAACAATAATCAACGCTGGTGCTGTAACTTGCGAAGTGACAACTGCTAACAAAGGAGAAAATAGCAAACTGAAAATAAATAAAATCCCGGTTGTAATAGCTGTGATTCCTGAACGACCACCCACAGCAATCCCCGCAGATGATTCGACATATGCACCAACTGGCGATGTCCCTAATAGAGAACCAGCTAACATCGCTGTTGAATCAGCGGCTAAAGCTTTCCCCACACGCGGCATTTTATTGTCCTTCATAAAACCTGCTTGATTGGCTAAGCCCACCAACGTACCAGCCGTATCAAAGAATGTTACTAATAGGAACGTTAAAACCACGACCCACATTTGAATCGTATTAATATCTTTCACATGTCCTAACGCCACTAAAAATGTTGGTTCTAAACTTGGCGCGCTTGAAATAATCTTATCAGGCATTTGAATAACGCCTGTCGCTAAACCAACAATCGTTGAAATCGCCATCCCAATAAAAATACCACCCGGTACTCGACGAACTAACAAAATTGCAGTTACGACTAAGCCGACAATGGTAACCCACGTTGAACCAACATTCAAAGGTCCTAAGCCAACGAGTGTCGCATCATTAGCCACAATTAAGCCACCTTGGCTTAAACCAAGAAAAGCAATAAACAACCCGATCCCACCTGAAATGGCAAATTTCAAGTCTGCAGGAATTGCATCAATAATTAGCTCGCGTAATTTAAAAATTGTAATTAAAATAAATATCAATGAAGCCACAAAAACGCCTGCTAATGTCGTTTGCCAAGGAATCCCCATACCAACAGAGACTGAATAAGCAAAGAATGCATTAATTCCTAAAGCTGGTGCTGTCGCAATCGGATATTTCGCCAACACACCCATTAAAATACAACCTAAGGCACTCGCTAAAGCGGTGGCAGTAAAAACAGCGCCTTCGTCCATGCCAGAAGCACCAAGTACGGTTGGATTAACGAACAAAATATACGCCATTGAGATAAATGTGGTGAAACCAGCTAACATTTCTCGTTTCATATTCGTATTCAATTGTTCAAGTTCAAAATATGAACTTATTTTTTCTTTCATGTTCCGTCCTCCTAAAATCTAAACATTTTACAATGTTCGTAAAATATTCAATTTATTAATGAAACAACGTGTTTAATCATATAATAAACCAACAAATAAGTAAATATCAAATTCTAAATTCTGTAAAAAACGAACAATCACGATTAAAAAAAGTATTCCTTTCTAGGAATACTTTTTAAATTAAATCGTTTGTGTGGTCGGGCGAACAACCATTTCACTGATTGACATACGATCTGGCGTGTCTATGGCAAAGACCACTGCTTGCGCAATGTCTTCCGCCTTTAAGCCCCAACTTAACTGTTCTAGATGTAACGTTTCAGCTACTACTCGATTAGAAATTGTTTGATAAAGTTCTGTTTGTACAGCACCTGGTGAAATAATTGTTGATTTAATGTTATTCTCTCTTTGTTCTTGTCGCAATCCTTCCATAATTGCTCGAACAGCAAACTTTGTTCCACAGTAGACAGCCGAATCTGGATAAACGACATGTCCTGCCACAGAATCAGTAGCAATAATCTGCCCTGATTTTTGTTCAACCATAATTGGAAGAACTGCCGCAATGCCATTTAAAACACCCATAATATTAATATCTAGCATTTGACGCCATTCTCCTTTTGGTGCTTCAATAAGAGGCGCCGTTGGCATAACTCCTGCATTGTTAAAAAGAACATCAATTCGTCCATATTTTTCCATTGTAAGCTTGATTACACGCTGAACTTCCTCTTCTTTCGTTACATCTGCTTGTTGCACGAGAATCGTTGCTTCAGGAAGTTCTTTTTTTATAGCAATTAAACGTTCTTGTCGACGTGCTGCAATGACTAACTTCGCTCCTTTTCTGGCAAGTAAACGGGTTGTTGCCTCACCGATGCCACTGGAAGCGCCCATGATAACAATAACTTTTTCTGATAATGATTTCATTATATTTCCTCCTTATCTTCCTGAATCCAACGAATAATTTTAGCTGGTGTTCCTGCAACAATAGCGTTAGCTGGCACATCTTTAGTTACAGTCGCATTAGCTGCTACGATAGCATTTTCACCAATCGTAATACCTGGTAAAACAGTGACACCCGCGCCTAACCACGCAAATTTTTTAATGGTAATTGGTGCTAGCAATACGCCTCGCCGTTTCATTGGCAGTTCCGGATGATTGACACTTAAGAGATTAACGCGCGGACCAATTAAAACATTGTCTTCAATTATAATGCCCCCTAAATCAACAAACATAGCTGCCCGATTAATAAAAATATTTTTACCAAAATGTATATTGCGTCCAAAATCTGTATAAAAAGGCAATAAAATCGTAACGGTTTCGTCAATTTTGTCTTGGATAATCGTGGCAAGAAGATTCCTTACTTCATTATGTGTATAGGCTTGTTGATTTAATTCTATTAAATAGCGACTATTTTCCTCTTGAATCTGATGAATAAGTTGAAATAGTGGTTCATCTTTATCAATGCTGCCTGTTGCAATTAGTTCTTGGAGATTTTTTGTAAGCATTCCTAATCGCCTCCTTTTGCTAAATTTATCGTAATACGTGACAACTCCTCTGTCTAATACTTATAATAAATAGATAAGTATGCGTTTTAGTTATAGGAGGGAAAGTAATGGAATTACGAGTGATTCACTATTTCTTAGCAGTGGTCCAAGAAAAAACGATTAGTGGCGCAGCCAAACAATTGCATGTATCACAACCAACATTATCTAAGCAATTAAAAGAATTAGAGGAAGAATTAGGCGTGACATTATTTATACGAGGAAATCGACAAATACAATTAACACCTGAAGGAGAATATTTAGCTAAACAAGGGCAAGATATTTTAAGCTTAGCGAATAAAACAGTCACCAACTTGTCGCAAAATGAATTCATTAATGGCGAAATCACGATTGGTGGCGGCGAAACAAAAGCTATGTCTTTTTTAGCGAATGCACTACAACAAATAACAAGCCAGCACTCAGCTGATATTCACCTTCATTTATACAGTGGGAATGCAGATGATGTAATAGAACGGCTAGACAAAGGATTATTAGATTTTGGTTTAATTATTGAGCCTGCACCTAAACAAAAATATAGCTATTTAACATTACCAATTGTAGATACATGGGGCTTAATTACTGTAAAGGACCATCCCTTAGCCACTAAAAATGTTATTACTGCAGCCGATTTAAAAGAAGAACCTTTATTTATTTCTCGACAAGCACAAGTTCCGAGCCAACTCTCTGATTGGCTCGAAGCAAGTCTAGATCAGTTCCGAATCGTTGGGACCTACAACTTACTTTACAACGCTTCACTGATGGTAGAAGCTGGGCTAGGTAGCGCCCTAAGCATTGATGGTATTCTAGAAACAAAGCAAACAAATTTACGTTTTATCCCGCTATATCCTGCTTTAACAGCCAAAATTAGTTTAATTTGGCGCAAAAATACGGTTCTTTCCACAGCTGCTGCATTATTTTTAGAACAAATAAAAAAAAGTATTCAACGCCCTGAATAATAGGTCGTTGAATACTTTTTTAAATCATCACTGTGATCGTAGCTGCTGCCAAAATCAAAACTAAGCCGATAATCGTTACGGTCATTTCCTTGGCTGTTTTCTTTTGACCTAAGAACCAAATACCTGTCAACGTTGCAAGCACAACTGATGTTTGGGATAGAATAAAGCCAGTTGCCAAGCCGTTCATATCTGGCTGCGCTGAAATTAAATAAGTTAACGCTGCAAAGGCGAAGAAAAAGCCTGAAAAAATTTGTTTGTAAGAAACAGCTTCTATAAATGGGGATGTTTCCCCACCCTTAATAGTGACAACTGCTGAGTAAATAACTGCCACAATTACCATGCCTATTGCTTGTGGTAAAAAGGCATGCATGCCATCAATTGCCGTCGCTTGTGGTGCTGCAGAGTACGCCCAATAGCCGATTTCACCAACGGCTAATAGAAGAACTGCTTTTTTCATAATCCCAGCACTCTCAGCGGACTCCGTTTCCGACCAGACCGTCATTTTGGCACCAATCATGATTAGCACTAAGGCAAATGCGCCTAACAATTTAGCTGTCGCACCTGGCCAGTTTCCTAAGAAAAAGACACCCCAGAGAGAAGCACCTAAAAGTTGGAACGCGGTCGTTACTGGCATGGCACGTGATGAACCAATCATCGTGAAGCATTTAAACGTAATGATTTGCGCACAGGCCCAACCGACACCAGATAAAATTGAAAAGAATAAATCCATGCCCGCTGGAAAAGCCAAACCATTAATCATTGAAAAAATAGCGGCAAAAATTAATGTTCCTAAACTGGTACCAAGAATTTGATTCACTGGACGACCACCAATTTTGGAAGCGATTGTTGGGAAAAGCCCCCAACCTAAAAGCGGTCCTAAACCGATTAATAATGCAGTCGCATTCATCTTTATTTCCCCTCTCTCGTTTAAAAGACAACGTTACTTTCTAATAAAATATTTGCGTAAGGAGTCATTTCCCCCGTCCGAATAAATGCATGGCAGTTGTTTAATTCTTGTTTCATTTCTGTATGAGGAATAAAACTGATGGGAGTTTCTGGTAAACGAGTTTTAATTGCTGTCAACATGTCAGGATTTTCTGTTTTAATTTCTTCTGCTAAATAAATTCGTTGAACTGCCAATTCCTCAAGGACATTGTTTAAAACTTCCATAAAACTAGGGACGCCATTGGTAACTGCTAAATCAATTTTTTCTGTAGTCCGAGGCACTGGCATGCCTGCATCACCAATACTTAATTTATCAAAATGACCCATTTGTGCGATGACGCGGGAAATATCTGAATTAATAACTTTTGTTTTTTTCATGTCGCTCGCTCCTTTTTATTTGTCTACCAATTCGTGTTGATAAGGAATCGAAGGTTGGGCTCCAAAACGTTGAACAGTCAACGAGGACGCCTTGTTTCCATAACGAATAGCTTCTTCCAAATTGCTAAAATCTTTTTCTAATATACTACTTAATGCGCCAATAAAAGTATCGCCAGCAGCCGTTGTATCAACCGCTTTCACTTTAAAAGCAGGCACAATACCACTTCGTCCATTGACGTCATAAAAGGCGCCTTTACTACCTACTGTAATAATTACTGCTTCAATCCCTAATTGATGAAGTGCTTCTGCGGCTTTACGCATACTCGCTTCATCTGTGATTTTAATGCCTGTTAAAATTTCAGTTTCTGTTTCATTTGGTACAATCATATCTGTCACGTTTAGTAATTCTTCAGGAACTTGCTCTAACGCAGGTGCGGGATTTAAAATCGTTTTGACACCTGCTTTTTTAGCAATTTTAAACGCTGCAATCGTACTATCAATCGCACTTTCAAATTGGGCAATCACAAAATCACTTTTTTCAATAATTTCTTGATGTTCCTGTACTTGTTTTGGCGTAAAGGCGTTATTGGCTCCCGCGTAAATCATAATGCTATTTTCACCAGCGTTATCTACCATAATAAAGGCTTGGCCAGTAGCTGTTTTCTCTAAAGTGGTGACCCCAGTTAAATTAATTTCATCTTGACTCATTAAATCAGTCATCATAGCTCCAGCGCCATCATTTCCCACAGCACCAATAAAATATGTTTCTGCGCCTGAACGTTTCGCTGCAACTGCTTGGTTTGCTCCTTTACCACCACCTGCTGTAAAATGTTCAATGGCGTGAATTGTTTCGCCTGGTTTTGGCATTTCTTTGACTCTTAATGTTGTGTCTAAATTGATACTTCCGATAATTGTAACCGCGTTCATTTTCATCCACCTCAATAAAATTTATTTTTTCATTCTAATTAAAACGTTTTAGTAAAACGTTTTAATTCCACAACAAAAATATAGCACACCTTGAAAGCTATTTCAAGGGTGCTGTCGAAAATCGTTCAATCAGTTGGACCGGCAAGGTTTGCTCCTCCCAATCTTTTGCAGGCTGATGGATTCTTTCCAATAATAAAGTCGCCGTAGTTTGCCCCAATTGAAAAACAGGTTGAGCAATTGTTGTTAGCGGCGGCGAAACATACTCGCACATATCAACATTGTCATAACCAATAATACTATAATCCTCAGGAATTTTTTTGCCCGCTTCTGCTAATCCTCGATATAAACCAAAAGCAATTTCATCATTGATAGCAAAAATTCCGGTGCTCTCTGTTTTTAAAATTTCGGGGACAGCTTGGTAGCCGCCAGTTTTTGATAATTCTGTTTCGATTAACTGGACCTTTTCCGTATAAACAGAACAAAAACCTTTTAAACGTTGCTGAATATTGACTGGCGCATGTGGCGGCATTACCACGATGACTTGTTCATGTCGTTGCTCTTGTAAATGCTTTGCTGCTAGTTGCCCACCTCTATAATCGTCTGTCAAAACAGCGTCGCTAAAGCCTTCTGCTTTTTTTTGGTCAAGTACAATAAACGGAATCTTTTTCGCACGTAGCGTTTCATTAATCGTTTGATTGGAAATTTCAGAACTTGCAATCACAAAACCATCGACACTGCGACGAATCAACTCTGTTAAATATTCATGTTCTCTTGTAACATCTTGGTCCGCATTGCATAACATCAGTATAAAATTTTCTTTGTATAAAACACTCTCAATTCCTCGAATCAATTGCGCGAAAAATGGATTGGTAATGTCAGGTACGATTACGCCAATCGTCTTACTTTTTTTCATCACCATACGTTGCGCAAAATAGTCGGGCTGATAGTTTAATCGCTCTTTTGCAGCCAATACTTTTTCGACCGTTTTCCCACTAAACCGTGCCCCATTCCCGTTTAAAATTTGTGAAACGGTAGTAATGGAGACACCTGAGTCATTGGCAACATCTTTAATTGTAACCTTTTTATTTGTCATCCTACTTCTCTCCTTGCCGTGAACGCGCCCATTCACCGGACCTCTTAATCTCATTTAATTTACTACAATCATTTACTTTACGCAACCACAAATAAATACGTACATTCGTTTAAACCGTCCTTTCATCCCTTCAACAAATTTCGTTGTTCTACTTTTAAAATGTTATACTGTAGAAAAAATGATTTACTTTTTGCTGAATGGAGGGCCTTAATTGAAAAAGAAATCGATTGGTTTGTTGTTAGCTAGCGCATATTTGTTTCACGCACGTTCTCGTCAAAAATCCTTAAAAGCCTGTCTTTTTGAAGATTCTTTACGTCTTTCCCAAATTGCTCGTCTTGAACGAAATCCGAAAGTCACCAAGGCTTTTTATCATTGGCAACGATCATTAAATGAACAAGTAACTTTGCCAAAACATTTACGTCATCTTTTTCCTCTTCAAGAAACGACTCAATTTCCTACGATGTATCGCATGTCAAACTCCGTTATTGCGCCTACCAAGAAAGCTGTACTGTACCTGCATGGTGGGGGCTTTACATTGAATCTCGCCTATAGCCAATTAGACTTTAGTTATAAACTAATTGAAGATCTCTCTTTTGCAACAGATTATTTTATCCCTGTATATCCATTAGCACCAAATAAGTCTTTTGCTGATATTTATAATCATTGCTATGCTGCTTATCAAGAAATTTTACAGCATTATGATCCCGAAGATGTTATTTTATTAGGTGATTCTGCTGGTGGCACATTGGTTTTAAACGTATTGCAGAATTTAGCCACCGATTTCCCTGAACGCTTACCCAAAGCTGCTGTTTTAATTTCTCCTTGGTTAGATGGACATTTAGACATTCCTGTTGCCAAAAGTTATCAAAAAAAGGACAAAATGATTGGCATGAACTATTTACAATTAATTGCCCAAGAGATTGACGACACGGCCAATCACGCCACACTTTCTTTAAATTGCTTGTCCTTTGATTATCAAAAATTTCCGCCACTTTTTTTCGTGGGCGGCACACATGAAGTTTTTTGCCCTTCCTATCACCAATTTTTAAAACAATTAGGGCCACGACCACAAGATACTTGCCGATTGGTGCCTGGCATGCAACACGTTTTCGCAATGAAACAATACTTGCCAGAAGGACGACAAGCGCGGAAACAAATTGCACAGTTTATCCAAGAACAATGGTAAAAGGCAAATGGGACAGAAGTCAAAACGACTTCTGTCCCACTTGCCTTTTTTTAGAACAAAACACTTAGTTTTCTTCGGCGACTTTTTTCTCCCGCATAGTCAAAACAGCGCTAGCCAAAAGAACAACCACTACAAAAGCAATGATTCCTCCTACTAAAAGACTCGGACCTGCCTCACCTAATTTGCCTAAAAATAGGCCTGGGATTAAATAATCTGTATCCGCAAACGTTGAGGATGCTAACTGTAAATCACCCAAGACTGGTAAAATAAATAACGGTAACCAACTAATTAATAAGCCATTAAACGCAGCCCCTAAAATCGCTCCCCGACGTCCCCCTGTGGAATTTCCAAAAACACCTGCCGCGGCACCACAGAAAAAGTGCCCGACAACGCCTGGTATAATCACGGTGGTATTCAGACCAACCATCGCTAACATTGAAATAGTTCCCACAATAAAGCTCACAAAGAACCCAATCAAGACAGCATTTGGCGCATAAGGAAAGATAATGGGAACATCAAGTGCTGGTTTAGAATTAGGCACTAATTTTTTAGCAATTCCTTGGAAAGCTGGCACAATTTCTCCTAAAACCATCCGCACACCCTGTAAAACCACTACGAAACCAGCCGTAAAGGTTCCTGCTTGAATTAATGAAAAGATAATCGCATTTTCGCCATTGCTTAACTCATGCTCGACATAGCCTGTCCCAGCCAGCAAAGCCAAAATCACATAGACAATCGACATCAAAATCATAATTGAGATGGTTGAGTCTCTTAAAAAACCAAAACTTTTAGGAATTTTAATATCTTCCGTTGACTTTTCTTTATTCCCAAAGACTTTTCCAATAAAGCCACTTGCCGCATAACCAATATTCCCTGTATGCCCCATTGCTACTTTATCATTTCCAGTAATTTGTTTCATAAAGGGCTGACAAAGAGCAGGTGTCACTGTTAATAAAGTTCCTTCAAATAAACCACCTAAAAGAATCATTGGCAAACTAACGCTAAAACCGGCCCCCACTAAAATAACGGCTGTCAAACACGAAACGTACATCATCGCTTGACCTGTCAAAAAGATATATTTAAAACGTGTAAAACGCGCCAACAGAATATTAACAACCATGCCCACCAACATAATCAGAGCAGTTGGTGTCCCATATTGTTGCAAGGCAATCGCTACAACCGCTTCATTACTAGGCACCACGCCTTGTGTATTTAACGCGGTTTGGAACATCTCCGCAAAGGGCGTTAACGAGTTCGCTAATAGCCCTGCGCCACCAATTAAAACTAAAAAGCCGACGAATGTTTTCAACGTTCCTTGAACAACATCAGAAAATTTCTTTTTCTGTAAAACTAATCCCAACAAAGCAATTAATGAAACCAGAATCGCTGGCTGGCTAACAATTGAAACAAATAAATTCAATAAAGTTTCCATGTTTTTCCTCCTTCTTATTGATGTGCAATGCCATTGTCATCTAAAACTTTCAAGACTTTCTCCTTCGTTTCATCGTAATCAATAATCGCATTTAAAGGAATGATTTTTTCAGCAGGAATTGACCCTAAAGCATCTTGCAATGTTTTTTCGACAAAGAAGTAATCAGCCATATCGCCACTGGCACTCCCGACATCTGTGTGATCAATTTGAAAATTATCTGTATCAACACCGACTTCCTCTAAAATTTGTTGGATATTCATTTGCACCATAAAACTTGTTCCTAAACCACTTTGACAAACTGTAAAAATCTTCATCTTATTTCTCTCCTTCTTGGATAATTGATAGTATTTCTGGGACGGTTTCAGCCGCCACTAAGCGATGTAATGATTCTTTTTTTGATAGAATTTTTGTCAGACTAGATAAGGCCCGTAAATGTGTTTCGTTATCTGAAGCAGCTAAACAAATAAAAAGGTGAATTTCATGCTTAGGATCTTCTAATAAATCGACACTTTTTTGGATTTTTAGTAATGACATGCCTAACTGATTAACGCCATCTTCTGGTCGCGCATGAGGCAATGCTACGTCTGGACAGATATGGATAAATGGCCCAAACGATTCGACTTTTTGAATCATCGCATCAATGTACTTTTCCGTAATACTGCCATTTTTTAATAACGGCTTGGCAGCTTCTGTAATTCCCGCTCGCCAGTCTGCAACTTCAGGCAGGACTTGGACTGTTTCTGTTGTTAATAATTCCGATAACATTGGACGCAGATCCTCCTCTTTTTCTAAAATTTTGTTCATTTTACGATGCAAGACACGATATAACTGCGCTTCGGTGACTCCTTTTTTTAAGGAAATGTAAGGTTTTAACGCATCTAAAATATCTTTAACATCTGGCATGGAAATACCTGGCAATAGCCAATCTGATTGAACTTGGTGCATCAATTGATTTTTCTCCAAAGAGCTCATAATGGGCTTGGTAAGATAAACCTTTTTGGCTGTTTCAATAGGGACCGTTGAGAAAATGATGTCATAGCTTTTTTCAGATACATTCTCTATTTCCCTCACCGCATTCGTTTCTTTAAATTCAATCATTGGAAATAGCCGACGCAATTCCGATTGCAAAATCAACGAAGAACTGATACCACTGGGACAAACAATTAGCGCTTTTAGCTTTTCTTGCCGCTGTTCATTTTTTTGCCCGAAAATTTCTCCACCAAATAATATGGTAAAAAAACCGATTTCCTCTGACGGGATTGACCGTTTCGTTAATTTTTCTAAAGGAGCTAACGCTTGTTCACAAAGATGATAAAGCGACCGATACGATTGTCGAATATCCTTGATTAAAACATTCGGCAAGTAAAAGCCATAGCTAATCCGAAAATAGGCAGGAACCAGATGATAATACACATTCATGAGCAATTCACGAGGCTGTTCAAATTGAACAACGGCCAACAATTCCATTTTCCGAATAATTTCACCAGAAATATCTAATAAAAACTCTAACTTCGTATCTCGCAATTCTCCTTGCAAGGCTGTCATTAAACAAATCGTGAAAAAAAGACTCTCAGTTTCTACATTCGCCACTGGCCCAACTAAATCACTTAAAATACGATGACTGACGGGATAAGCGCGTAAGGACTGAATTAACTGGTTCTCAGGCCAGACGACTGTTCCATATTTGCCTAATCTTTTTTGAGAAAAAGCAAGAAAGTAACTAATTTCATCCAATCTGCTGGGTACCAGTTGAAGCTGTGCTTCTTGGACGGCTAATTGAATGCCGTCACGTATTTTTGCGTATTGGCTCATTTGATGCTGACTGAGCCAGCAAAATAAAGCGAAGGTGCCCGACTTTTGTTGTAAGAGGCGGGCAAGCCAATTTTTTCCGAAACGACGAATCCGAAATTCATCTCCTTCTAGGTAAAACCCTCGTTTTCGTTCGTAGGATAAAGCAATGTTTTCAGTTGCTAGTTGGTGTCGTACTTTTTTGATATCCGCTAAAATAGTGCCTTTCGAAACGTCTAAAAAATTTTGGTAATGATACACCGATAGTTCTTCGATTTCTGAATAAGTGAGCAAAAAAATAAGTGCTTGTCTTTCTGTTTCGCTATAAATCACTTGATGTTGTTGAAAAAGTTGTTTTCCCCATTCATTTGCGGAAAGGTTTGGAATGCTGACGGTATTCTGTTGAACTTCTCCGCCTATTGTCGAAAGTTGTGTCACTAATTCTCGTTGCGAAAGATCGGTTATTTGTTGAGCCAAAGAGAGCGCAATTTTTTGCCCTGCATACTCGTCAAGGAGATAACTTATTTTATAATTCACAGCTGTGTCCTCCTCCTGTAATCATCATATAATGATAGCGCTTTATTTTCTATCTAAGTTGGGTACAAATGTCTACTGTACTTTTTTGATAAATTGTACCGTTCTTTATTTTAAAGTTAACAAAAACCCGTTGCAAGTTTCTTAAAAACTTACAACGGGTTTTCTTTATGTTAATTGTGTTTGTAATGCGATATTCAGCAAGATAGCCACCGCTACCCAGCCGCCACACATCACCAGAAGCAGCCAACTAAACATTGATTGTTTTACTAAAGACTGCTTAGGCTTTGCCAGATGTACAAAATTCATGCTATTTACTAAGAACAGTAAAAATAAAGCAAAACAAAGGACGGCCAAGCCAGCACAAATCCAAATCCACATCGTAATCTCCATCTATATTCCTCCTTCTACATTAACTCTATTTATAAAAACAGCACATTATTTTTCCTTTTTCCTTTTTTTATTCAAATAATAGAAACTTGTTAGTACTACGAGTAAACATGCAATACCAAGGCTGTAAAGCCACGTGCTATTTCGTTCACCTGTCCTTGGTAATGACGTCTGTGCATTAGTCGGATTCGTTTTAGCAGTGGTTTTTCTGCTCACTTTGTCTTGTTGTTGTGACGTTTTTTTATCTTTATCAGTGACTGGTTGCTCTATTGGCTTAATGACACCTTCCGTTTTTAGTGGCTCTTTCCCTCCATAGAACGTTACACCGATATTCGTTTGCCCTACTTCTTCTGCAAAACTCTCAGAAGAAACAATTAGACTCGCAATGCCAACGGTTAAAAGTATTCCCAACGTCACCAGAAGTGACCCTTTACTTTTCATTGTCATCATAGCGTACTCCTTGTCTATTTTTCAAGGCTGCCTGTTTTTCTTGTTGTAAATAGGCTTGTTGTTTCAGTGTTGCTTTCTGTTGCGTAAAACGCCAAATAGCTAGAATTAGACTCACAATTGTTGCAACTAACAAGCCATAAAAAGCTTGATTCCACCAAGTCGGTAGGACCAATTTCACTACTGCTTCTTTATTTAATTTTTTGGCTTCTTGACTACTGATGGTAAATTCTTGCTTAAACGGCCACACTTGTTGTTCATCTTCTTTCAAGACCGCTTTTCCTTCAAAAATATAGGTTCCTGGACGAACATCTTCTTTCCCGAAATCTAAATGGAAGTTCATCGTCGAATTTGGCGCAAAACGAACACTTGGTAAAATCCGTTTGGCATATTCTTTCGTTTCGCCTTTTTTCGTTACTTTTCCTTCTAAACGTACTTCAGGAAAAATAGCGGATGTCGGATTCTGAATAACCGCTTGGACCGATTTATTTCCTAAAGCAATGGTCGGAACTAATTTAACTAATTGAAGAGTCTCTGCTAGATACATCGGTGTATCTTCTGACATTCGTAAAGCAATTGCTACATTAAATCCATATCGACTGGTTAAACCCGTTGATTTTCCTTTTTCTTCCTTTTCATCTTCTGCAAGCGAAGCATAAACACCACCCAAAACTAATCCTTGGAAACCATTCGCTGGAATTTCGACAGTCATTTTGGCTGTTACGGTTTTCTTAGCGGGAACTTTTACATGTTCCTCAGGTAATTTAATTAATGTTGTCAAGGGTACTTTTAAACTTGAATCTGGTTTTTTCTCGAAATCATTGTACACAATTAAACCATTGTCATTCGTCACAGCATTCGCCAAATTTAAATCAATCGTCAATTCTTCATCTGTTTTATTAATTAAAGATAATTCGACTTCTTGTTTCTGTCCTGGTTTTACAATGAGATCGTAGTAGGATTGCGTATTTTTCGCTTGATTCTCAGGAATATTGGGTTTAACTGTAAATTTTGTATTCATGTTGTCATCCGCTTCTTCTGCTTGTACAGCAGAAGGGATGCTTAATGCCATCACACAAATAAAAACTGTGACGATTAGCCAGCGCATTGTCTTCATTATTTGTTCCTCCTATGTATCGAAAAGGAGCCGTGCACCACTGCGCAGCTCCTTTTCTAGTAATGCAGTATTCTCGTTAGTAACTTTTTATGGCGCAGCCACTAATGTCCAAGTTACGTTACCTGTATACGCACCATTTGTAATTTGTGAACTAGGTGTTGTAATGTTTAATTTTACATTTGATAATTCAGAATCCCATGTACCTTGACCTTTACCAACTGCTGCTGTAGCAATTGATACAGCTGCTCCACCTACTGGAATAGTTGTTCCAGCAAATTCAGGACTTCCTGGATCTGCTGCAAAGGCAGCTACATCACGTGAGTATGTTTTTGCTGTTTCATCGTATTTCGCTACTGCTCCTGTTTGTGCAAAGGTAATTGAGCCTTCTAAAGTAGCAGTGCCATTTTTCATTTCAGCAACGCCGGCAGTAACTGACCAACCCGCTTGTGTTCCACGAACATCCCCAACGGCATAACGTTTTGTTTGGGTACCTGTCGCATCTAACGAAATCGCTGATAAATCAGAACTAACTTCTGTCGAAGCAAATTTGAATTCTGTTGGAACATATAACAAATCAAAATTTGTATTCGAGCCTGGTTCTGGTTCTTGTGTGCTTCCGTCATCTCCATCACCCGTACCGCCTGGTAATGAACCACTTGTCATCTCTACGTTTGCTGGTGTTGTACCAGTCGTTGTTGCATGTGCTGCTGCAGGAGCGATGCTTGCCCCTAAAATTGCCGTTCCTGCAAATAAAGTTACCAATGTTTTTTTCTTCATTTTACTCTCTCCTTTATATCTTGGTTAATTAATGAATAAAAAAGTGAAAAACTTTTCTATCTCAGTAGAACGTAAACTAAGTATAGCGAAAAAAAGACTGCTTGTGATTTCAAATTTTAAACACCTCATGCAAAAAAAATGAATTTACTATAACAGCAAGGTTCCAACGACTTTTTGTGTCTTTGAAAACGTAATTTTCAAAAAAGATATTGTTTTTTTTCACATATAAAGTAGTAATTTTATAAAAAAACAGCGAGAAAACGTCAAAACATTAGTAACAAACACTAACATTTTGACGTTTTCTCGCATTTATTAAATCGAAATTTCCTCAATATTTTTAAAAAAAATAGTGAAAACTAAAATTATATCGTTTTCATAGACAAAACGTACATTTTTTCTTACGAAAATTGATAATCACTCGCTGACTATTCTCTAATCAAAGCTTGCGTTGTACAGCGGAAGGAACCACCTAACATTCTAGAAACATGGTAATCAATTGCCTCAACTTTGATACCTTTTGCTTCTATTTGAGGAATTAAAGTTGTAAACGATTGGTCCGTTATATACGTTTCTTCGTTAAGCGGTAGACCATTTGTCACTAAATACGCTGCTTCTTGCAAAGTAACGTGAATTTTTTCCCAGTTTGCTAATTGCGCAGGAAGTCCATCCAAAAAGGCCTCTTCACAAACAATCATCAAGCCTTCTCTCAACAAGCTCAACGCACAATCTAAGTGGAGAATATGCGGATGTAACCGAACCGGCACCACTTCATAACCAAAATGACCAATCATATTGGCTAACCACTGAATTCCTGCTAGGTTACTTGCCAAGCCAGAGTAGCCCACAAAAATTGTTTTTCCTAGAACTAAAACATCGCCGCCTTCAATAAAGGGACCTGCTTCACTTAAAGCCCCTTCAGAAATGTCAGGTTGTGGCGCAGCAAAATAATAGCCTTCTGCTTCTTGTGTCCACTGCTGAATAATCGGACGAATTGGTAAAATTTCTTGTCGACGGTGTTGAAATCTTAAGTTTCCTTCTATTAAGAGATTGCCAATTGTAAAAAAAGGGTCTCGTGAAAAGAAGTTACTATATCCTACGCCCAATTCCTTGCCATGTTCTTTTTCATAGGTTGTCAATAAACGTGGACGAAATACTTCTACGCCATAAGATTCTAATACTCCTTGCATGATTTCTTTTTCTTTTTCCCAACGCACTTGTTGTTCTGGTGCAAAGTCTGCTAAATCACGCCCTTCATTATTCTGTGTTAAACGGGCATTTTCCTCTGTTAAAAAAGTCGTATCCGCTTCATCAAATTTATCTGGTAAACAAAATTGCGATTGTGCTAAAACAACTGAACGCAACGGTGCAAATTCACTTTCAACATGCATTTTTTTCATTATTTGACCTCACTTTTATCTGGTTACCTTCATTATAACAGAGATAAAATTTTTATGCCTTCAATGAAGAAAAAGCAGAACTTCTATACGTTCTGCTTTTTCTTCATTTTGTTATTTACCAATACCTTTATCTTTAATCTCAGCTTTTTGCCCGGTGCCATCTACTAAGCCAAAAATAATCTTCGCTTGGTCTGTATTATCAATTTGTCCTGAAAAAGCTTCTGCTTGTGGGCCATAAGCATAGACATTTACATCTTCTCCTGTGTGTCCGCCAGTAGTCCAACCAGTATTCGAACGTTCATCAAAAATCTTTCTTAATGCCTGAGCGATTTTTTCAACATCTTTTGACTCCGCCGCTGTTTTCACTGCTTTCAATTCAGCCTCACTTAATTGAAAATCAATATACTCAGTCACTGTTTTTTCCACATTACCATTTTTAATAATTTCTTCTGCCATGAAATCAGGCGTGCGTTTTGCCGCATGTAAAGGCTCCGTCAACCAGTTGTATTGATCCCCTTTGCCTAAAGACAAGCCCCCTGTTGAATGATCTGCAGTTGTAACCACCAATGTTTCACCATCTTTTTTGGCAAAATCGATGGCCTTTTCAAACGCCGCTTCGAAGTCTTGCATTTCGCTCATCGCGCCAACAATATCATTGCTATGCCCGGCCCAATCAATTTGACTACCTTCAACCATTAAAAAGAAACCTTTTTCATTTTTATCTAACCGTTGAAGAGCCGCTTCTGTCATATCAGCTAATGAAGGGACTTCTTCCGTTCGGTCAATCATTTTAGGTAGCCCGCCTGGTGCAAACAAGCCTAAAATTTTGTCGTCTTGGTTCTCATTTAACGACTTTTTGTCTGTGACATGACCATAACCCGCTTGGGAAAATTCTTTGACTAAATCACGATCTTTCCGCGCAAATAATTCGGAGCCGCCGCCAAGTAACACATCGACTTTGTGTTGTCCGTCGATTTGATCATCAAAATAGTCATCGGCGATTTCTGCCATATTTTTGCGTGAAACATTATGTGCGCCATATGCAGCAGGGGTTGCATGTGTTATTTCAGATGTTGCTACAAGACCCGTTGATTTCCCCACTTTTTTCGCACGTTCCAGCACTGTTTCTGTTTTGGACTTGTCATTATCGAGTGCAATAGCATTATTATAGGTTTTTACTCCGGCAGCCATCGCTGTCGCTGCGGAAGCTGAATCGGTGACATTCTCTTCTTCATCTTCTGGATAAGTGGCTTGCTGTCCGACCAAATAGGTATCAAAAGCTGTTTGGGGAACACGCTTGTCTGAGTGATTGGCTTTGAAATAGCGATAGCCCGTTGTATACGGATTCCCCATGCCATCTCCAATCATAAAAATAACATTTTTTACTGGTGCTTTTTCAGATTCAGTTGCCTTCGCTTCAGCAACCTCTGTTTGTTTTTCGCCGCTTTTTTGTTCAGATAAATTTGTACAACCCGCTAATGTTGTGAATGTTAATAAGGTAACCCCTAGCAAAGCTCTTTTCTTCATTTCCTTGTTTCCTCCTTCATATCTACCCATACATTGACTATAACAAGTCTTAGTTGATTTCTGATAAATAACAAGTAAACAAAGTGTTAAGTTGTTGTATTGCTTCTGTTAAGTTCCTTATTTGTCGCGTCTTGCTGCTCTTTTTTCGGCCTCTTTGCGTAATTGTTTCTGCGCTTTTTTTGAGCCGCGTTCAATATCTTTGAGTTTCTTTCGTTCATGGAAATCTGTAAATAAACTTTCTAAATCATAGTCTTGCGGATATAGATCTTGTGCTTTCGCTTGTAATTTCAACCGTCTTCGTGGTACATTTTCAATTTTATCATTCACAAATACTTGGATTTCTTGTTCACCCTCATCTGTAAAAACCAACCCAATTTGTTGTGTTTCTGTCAATAGGACACGATCACCTTTTTGATAACGGTCTGTTTCTTCTACAAACGTGGCAAAGGTCGTTTCTTTTGCTTTCAGGGGTTTAAATAGACTTCGATTAGTAGGGTATTCTTTCCGCTGAATATAATGAGCCGCCTTTTCAATGAGCTGTGGCTCCATCTTCATTTTACGTGCAATCCAAAGCGCCTGACTATCGCCAACTTCACCAATTTTCAATTGATATTTGGGCGTTAATGTTTCACGATCGAAGGCCATTGCGGCGGGCACAAAATCATCATGTTCTTGGGCAAAACGTTTAATTTCACCATAATGGGTCGTCGCAACTACCAAGGCACCCTTTTGATACATCGTTTCCATGATCGCAATCGCTAAGCCAGCTCCTTCGTTCGGCTCGGTACCACTGCCAATTTCATCTAATAAAACAAGCGTGTGTCGCTTAACATTACGCAACATTTCCGCAATATTTTTCATGTGCCCAGAAAAAGTGCTTAACGCATTTTCCAGATTTTGCTGATCACCAATATCGACAAAAATTTCATCTAATACTGGAATCTCTGTGCCCGCTTGTGCTGGAATTTGCAACCCAAATTGTGCCATGACAGTCAATAAGCCAACTGTTTTCAAGACAACCGTTTTACCACCAGCATTGGCACCTGTAATGACAAGTCCTCGATACTCTGCTCCTAAAGAAAACGTCAATGGTACTGCGTGTTCTAATAAAAGAGGGTGTTTTCCTTGAACAATGCGCAAGCGTTCTTCTTTGTTTACTTTTGGCGTAATCCCACCAATTTCGCGACTATACTTTCCTCGTGCAAAAATAATATCTAAGGTGGTCATTGTATCGACGGCTTGATCGACAAGTCGTTCTTGCTCATTAATTAACCCAGTTAGTTCCGCCAAAATTTGATATTCTTCCGCTGTTTCTTCCGCTTTTAAGAGTGTCAATTGTTCATTTAATTTACTAATTGCTACAGGTTCAATAAAGACCGTTTGTCCTTTATTGGATTGCTCAATGATTGTGCCTGAAACCTTATTTTTATAGCTAGCTTTGATTGGTACCGTGTAATGTTCCCCTTTTTTCACCATCATATTTTCTTGAATATACAGTTGATTATTTTTATTACGTAAAAATTTGGTGACTTTTGTTTCAATTTCTTGTTGGCATTCATTGATTTGACGCCGGATTTTCCGAAGTTGTCGAGAAGCATCGGTGGCAACTTTTTGATTATGGATTTTCGTATAAATTTGTTCTTCAATTGCTCTGAAATCAGCTAAGTGCTGACTGTAACTAAATAGGCGTGGTGTTTGGTATTGATTTTTTTCAAAAAACTTCTGGATTCGCTGACTACTTCTTAAAAAGTCAGCGACCTCAATCAATTCGTTTGGTGTAAGGATTAAGCCTTTTTTCACTTGTTGAAGCAAGCGGGTAATTTGGCTCAAGCCCATGAAAGGGACGTGTTGTCCGCTATCAATAATTAAGCGGGCCTCGGTTGTTTCCGTTAAGCGGGACTGCACTGTTTCTAAACGTGTTGCAGGGACCATTTTCGCCAACCGTTCTTTACTATACTCGCCAATCGCACGTGTTTGAACTTCTTTAAGAATTGTTGTAAATTGTAATTTTTGAATGGTTTCATGATTCATTTGTTTTTTCTTCCTTTCTATCACGAAAAGAATACCTGGCGCCTTTAAATAAAAACCAGTTTCTACAGAAAAAAGAGGACAGCGTTCTACCGCTGTCCTCTTTATCATTGGATAAAGGTTACTAAAGAAACCTCTTTTAAAGGAGGTATTTAGTAATTGAGATGACTGACAGGTATCACTTTCTAAGCACACCAAATAAACCTTGCTTGGTTCACTGGTTATTCAACTTATCAATTAGATACCTACGACACTCACCAAAATACCCCACATTCATTTGTTGGTTTTTATTTATTCTCCACTTGAGAGTAGCAAATCTGGCGAAGAAAGTCAACTAAAGATTGGCCCTTTACTTATTCAATGTGTTTTTCATCATGGTTAGTAACGTTTTCACGTCTTCTGTTCTAGTGTCCCCTGTTTCTTGATCAATAATTGAGCTGTAGACATGAGGAATGATTTTTTTAACGCCGGCATCCACCGCAATTTGAACAATTTCTTCAAAGTTTTCTAAATTAATGCCCCCTGTTGGCTCTAAATAAAAGTCATACTTGGCACAAGCTGCTGCTACTGCTTGGTATTCTTCTTTGTGAGCCAAGCCTTTCATCGGGAAATATTTAATGGAACTGCCTCCCATGTCTTTCAACAATTTGATGGCGGTTTCGATAGGTACTTCCGCCGCTGGCGCACCCGAGCTTAACGGACCTGTCGCAATGTTAACATAGCCAACTTTGCCTGTGGGTGAAACCAAGCCATTAATCACTGTTTCGTCTTGACGAAGTAAGGCCCGCGAAGCGCCGACACCTGTGAAGACTTGGTTCACGTGTTGCGGTTGTAGAACTTCTGATAAGCGAGCCACCATTTGACTTTGATTAGGATCGCCAGCCCCTAAGCCGACAGATAAAGCGTTGTTGGTTGCTGCTTGGTATTTTTTCATATCGTCAATGGCTGCTTCATCGGTTTCATAGTTTTTTGAAAGGATGCCTAACACAACATGCCCTTCTGCTGCTTCATAACAGGCTTGGGCATTTTCTACTGAATTGGCTAAGACGTTTAAACAAATGCGTTCTTCTAAATAATTAGGTTTTAATGACATGGCTTATTTCTCCTTTGTGTCCATAATTTCTTGTAATCGTTGCACGATTTTGTTCATTTCTTCTTGATTGACAGAACGAATGTCAAATTCAATGATGCCATTGTTGGCTTGATATTCTCGCGTATAAATGGCTGGACTTTCTGCTTTTAATGCTTGGATGACTTCCTTAGCGGTTTTTCTGCCGTCCACTTTGACACTGGCGCGATAAATGTCTCGGCCAGCGCCATCTTGGACGATTTTGGCGGTTAAATCTGACAAGTTGTTGATAGCTTCAACAAACGGTTTTAAACGCTCTTGCATCGAAGCCCCTGATTCACTGCCATGCGCCAAATATTCTTCCACTGCTTGCGTAAAGCCCAAGATATTGTCTTTGCCAATTTTCATTGCTCGACCAATGCCTTTACCTTGTAGGCGCACCCAGTCAATGTATTCTTTTTTCCCGACCACTAAACCGGCACTTGGCCCTTCAATGGCTTTGGCGCCGCTGTAAATCACCAAATCAGCGCCTGCTTCGGTGTATTTAAAAAGATCTTCTTCTGCTGCCGCGTCAACAATTAGCGGCACCTTGTGGCGTTGCGCCACTTTGGCCGCTTCGGCCACCGTCAGCATACTTTTTTGCACGGTATGATGGCTTTTGATGTATAGAATGGCCGCTGTTTTTTCAGAAATCATCATTTCCACGTGTTCTGGACTGCACATGTTGGCGTAGCCAGCTTCCACCACTTGGCCGCCGCCTTGCGCTACCATAACTTCTACAGGCGTGCCGTAGTCCACGTTGTGCCCTTTAGGTAAAACAATCTCTCGCTGTTCAATTTTTTCTGTATAAGGATGATACGCGTGGTACAAGCTGCCTTTTCCAATCAAGGCAGCCACCGATTGGGCAATCCCCGCCGAAGCCGAGGAAACGATTTGGGCATCTTCTGCCTTCAACAAGTTGGCTAAAAAGGCCCCTGTTTGCACACTAAGTTCACTCATTTCAAAGAAATGTTCGCCGCCGAATCGTTGAGCCGCGAGGACTGCCTCCGAAACTTTGGAGACACCTAGAATGGTCATTTTGCCAGAAGCATTAATGACTTCTTTTAAGTGGAATTTTTCGTAACTATTCATTATTTTCTCCTTTATAACAAACCAAAGAATGAAGTGACCAAACTAACTAAGACAATCGTGCCGATAATGATACCGTAACGTGGGCCTTTTTTTACCATGAAGAAATAAATAGCCATGACTGCTGCTAAAGGAAGTAACCCTTTCATAATTTGATCTAGAATATCTTGTAAAACAATCGTGGCACCGCCAGTAACTTTAAACGTCATCGGGCTAGCAATTTTAACATAACTCGCACTTAAAGCGCCCATCATCATCATTCCTAAAACATTTGCTGAATAAATGACTTGCTTAATTTTGCCGTCTTTTAACAAACTTAAGATTGAATTACGCCCTAATGTATAGGACTTATTCACTAACGTCCAACTGATGTATAATGTAATGGCTGTGTACAGAACCAACGGACCGATACTTCCAATCACGTTACCTCCTTTAGCCATTGGAATAAAAATGGAAATGATTAACGGCATTAATGCTGCCCAAATAATCGAATCACCAATCCCAGCCAGCGGACCCATCAGCCCAGTTTTAATCGATGTGATCGCCGTATCAGAGATCGCTGCGCCATTGGATTTTTCTTCCTCCATAGCAATTGCAATCCCTTGAATGGAAGCCCCTACTGTTCCTTCAGTATTAAAAAAATTCAAATGACGTTTCAGAGCTTCTCTTTGTTGTTCTTCATCGTCTGCGTAAAGTTTTTTAATTGCAGGAATCATCGATGCACAAAAAACTAAACTTTGAAGACGTTCATAAGAATTTGATAATTCACAGCCTAGTTGATAAATCCAAAAGGCTTTGGATAATTCTTTTTTAGTAATTTTTTTCTGTTCCAATTGTTGTTCATTTGCTTGTGTCATTTGTTCCATTATGCTGCCTCCTCACTCAATGCCTTGTTTCTAACTAAAAAGGCAATACAGATTCCTAAAATAGCGACGGCCATAACTTCTGCGCCAAAATATACTACTGCAACAAAACCGATTAAAAAATAAGGAATCAAATTTTTCTTGCCAATTACCATAATTGTTAAGGCGAATCCTAACGCTGGTAAAATACCACCCATTACTTCAAAGCCGTGCATCAACCATGCTGGGATAACTTCTAAGACTTTATTCACCACAGATTGACCAAAAAAGTTCGCCGCAAAAACCAACGGAAAGCGAATTAAAAATCCCGCTAAAGCTGGATAAACAAACGCAGCTCGGTAAATCCCCCCATAATTTAACTCTTCCGCATATTTATCAGCCATATGCACCCAAGTCGCATTGATGGTCCGCCGTAATTGATCCATAAAGACGCCTAACACACCAAAAGGAACAGCTAGTGCAACAGCCGCCTCGGCATTCATTCCCACACCTAAAGCAATCGGAATCGCGATTGCTGAAGCTAAAGCCGGATCACTAGGCACATTGCCACCCGGTGTGGAGGTGACTCCGAGATAAACAAGTTGAATCCCCGCCCCCACAACCATTGCTTCACTAAGTTTTCCTGTTGCTAAACCAGCCACCAACGCTGCGCCTAATGGCTGAGACAGCATGCCTGAAAATGTGTACCCAAAACGCAAACGTGCAAACCAATAATAAAGTCCCATAATAATTGAAACACCTAAAACGCCCATATGATTCTCTCCTTTTTCTCTGATTATAGTGATTGATATTTTTCAATTAATTTTTGAATTGGTAGGGGATTTTCTTCGGGAATCGCTTGGAAGAAAACATGAATGCCCTTCGTTAAAAGTTCAGTCAAAATTGCAACATCTTCTTCAGATAAATTGATATTTTTTAAAACATTTTTCCGATTTGGTCCGCCACCTAAGCCACCAACTTGAATCTCCTCTTTAATAATTTCTTGGTCCACCATCGCTTTTAAGGTCGTTAAATCTGGCACTAAAAATAACACCTTTTTCTCTTCCTTTTCTTGCGATTCCCAATATTCTTTGGCATTTTCAATCCCTTTAATTACTACAGAAACCCCTGGAGGCGCCGCCATTAAATAAATACTTTGTAAAAATTCATCTTGCTCTAGTTCATCACTCACTACCAAAATTTCATTTGCACCTGATTGTTGTAACCATTTAGTCACTACTTGTCCATGGATTAAACGACTATCGACTCTTGTTAATACGATTTTTGACATTCTGTTCACCTGTACTTTCTTATTTTGGAATTTCTAAAATTTGACAACTGTCTACTGCTGCTTGTTGAATCATCTCTGCATCTTGTAAACGAAATCCATGACCACTTTGTTTCATGACGGATTCTAATAATAACGATGTGCATAATCCTGACACAATCAGGAGGTCATAATCTTTTGATAAACGCAATGCAACATTACTAGGTGTGCCACCTTTAACATCTGTTAAAATTAGCAACTGGTTGTGCCACGTTAATTGGTCAATTTTTTCTGTGACTCGTTCTAAATAATCCCCCAGTGAATCCTCTGCTTGTAATGCTACTTCATGTACATTTGTGACTTCTCCTACAATCATCTGGACGCTTTTGACTAATTCCAAGCCCCAACCATTGTGTGTTAAAAGTAAAATTGGTTCATTTTCCATAAACAAACTCCTTTGCTAATTAATCATTTTATTAAAAGCAATAAGTGTGCCAACTTTCATTTCCGTTTGAATTAAGCCTTTTCAAAGAGCAATTCATAAATATAGCGCACTTCCAAAGGTGGAATCAACAGATTATAGGACACTTCAAGCGGTCGAAACGCCATTTTTATGACAGATACAGCTTCTGGCAACTCTCGATATGACACTTCATAAGCTGTCGGGTCATATTCTGGATTCAACAATTGCCGTTCTAACATACAAGCACAATGAATGATAAAACGAAGTAAAATCTTTTCGTCACTTTTTATTTTAGTTTGCAAGCAAATGTCTGAATAAATCTTAGCTAATTCGATTGAAATGGTTGTAGGATTCAAAACCGTTAGTAAGTCTGTAATAGCTTCGATTGATAATCCTTGAATATATTTAGCTGAAACTTTTTTTAGTAACTCTTGGTTTTGTTTTTCTTCTAAATGATGGCCTAATAATTCGAAAACTAGCTGAATGCCCCGCTTCGATAGTAAATCTTGTAAAGAAATAAACGGAATATCTGGCACTTCTGTCTTTACGGTGCCAATGATACCAACGATTTTCTCTTCTTTCCGAACAAAAGAATGCAAGCGATCAATGTCTTCCACTTCTCTTTTCTCTAAAGTAATGATGCGTACATTCGTTAGTAATTCATTGGGAAAAGTTTTTAGTAACAACTGTTCAATTTTAATAGCAGTCCCCATGCCAGTTAGACAGGAAATAATGAGAACTTTTGCCTCGTTGAAGCGACCTTTACTGCAAATCAAGGCGCGATGATTTTTTTCTTTTAAGACTGGTAATAGATACTCAAACGCCGTCGATTCATAAATGACTTCTCGGGCCACTTCTAGCAATGTTAAGAGATTGATATTGCTAATTAGCAGCACTTCCATTTGAAACGTTTGACTGATAGCATTACCAAAGTAAACCAGGGAACCGATGTCCACCATTAAAATAATTTTTTTATACTGATTTTGCTTTACAATTGCACGGACTTTTTCTAATGTTTCTTCCACTGATTGATTAATCGGCATATCAACTGCACGCATGACCGTTGTTGAGAACAGAAGGTTGGTGTACTCAACCATGCTGCTGGCCGTCGCGGCACCATGTGCAACGACGATAACGCCACAGTTTTCTTCAACTGAGTGCGCTCTTTTTTTAGCTGTGACTTTACGAATAAATAGATCGAAAAAGAGAATTTCCGTATCAGCAAAAGAAATCCCAAACAATGTTTGTAGAAAGTCCACCATGGTCTTAGCAGCTTGATACTGGGTGACTTTGCCAGAATAGATATTTTTGGTATCTGAATAAAATGTTTCATTCATTTGTGCAGAATAAAAAACAGCAGAATAAAGGTGGACAATTAAAATATTCTGGAAATCCTCTGTCAATTTTTCTTGGATTAATTGTTCAAAAAAGACAATGGCTTCTTGAATTTTTGGCTGCAATGTTTCGTCAATGGCCTCTATGGCTAGCGGTTCTTGAGCAAAAATATCCATATCATAAAGTTGCTCGACTTTGTTTTGCATGATTGCTAGCGCATCCTCTGTCGAAAGAGTTAATTTTTTCAAATCCGCATATTCTTTCAATAGAAAATTATAAAAACGATCATTTTTCAGACTTTCCGATTTGAGTAACTCTTGACTGCTTAAATAAAAATGGTTGTATTGAATCGTGAGGCCATCGTTAGGTATCCACTCATTAAAAGCCAGCAGACTTTCTACATCAGGTTGCTCTTTGACTGTCCCCTCGTTTGCTTCAATGCAAATAGTTTCCGTTAATTGATCGAATACTTCTAAATAGGCTTGTGCGCTCATAAATTGAATCGCCGCTTTCAATTCGCCAACGTTGGCTTCAAAATGAGTAAACGTTAATTGTTTCAACGCCTCATAACGAATATGGATATTCTTTTGAATCCGTTGACTTTCTTCTAAGAAAAAGGACAAAATCAATTGAATTTTTTCTTTCAAAGAGCGCTCGGCTAAAGCTGGAATGGCTAATGTCACAGGGATCCTTCTTAAAAACGTTTTCAAAAAATGTTGATTGACGGCTTCGGTTGTTGCAAAAATAAATTTTATCGATACATTTCTTTGTTTTTCGGCTTCACCCATCCGTGTAAAATACCCTTTATCCAAAACTGTAAACAATTTTTCTTGGCCTTCGCTCGTTAATCGATGGACTTCATCTAAAAATAAAAAACCGCCATCTGCCAACTCCACTAAACCTTTTTGGTCATTGACGGCACCAGTGAAACTGCCTTTTTTATAGCCAAACAGATGCGAAGTTAATAATTCTGGATTGTTGAAATATTCTGCACAATTAAAATAAATAAACGGAACTTCTTGGTTCATTTTAACTTGATAAAATTGGTGTAATTGTTCTGCAATTAAGGTTTTCCCCACCCCAGATTCTCCAGTAAGTAAAATATTCAAGCCATTAGGCGGATATAAAATAGCGGCTTTCAACTTCTTGATGGCGTCTGCTAAGCTCCCATCAAAACCAATTACGTTCGCAAATGGATTCATTTTCAGTAGCTGCTTTTTCTTATGTATCTGTTCTGTCTGTTGATAAATGTCCTCTTGCAGCGAAGCGAGGGAATCGTAGCACGTGCTACTTTTAAAAAAAGGAAACTGTTCCTCTAAGTAGTCTTTATCAAAAAATAACACTGGTCTAGATTTAACTTTAACGACTTGGTCTTTTCTTACTAATTCTGAAAGCTCTTCACTAACAGCGGTTCGGGTATAGCCAGAGGTCTGACTTAATTGCGAAGCCGTTGCGGGCAACAAGATTTCTTTGCTACTTGGATTTTGTACGTGAAACTGTTTTAACGCTTGATGAATATTATCAATTCTCATAGTCTTTTCCCCATTTCTTTTTTGATCCAAAAGTTAATTTATTATACATTAAAACGGAAGCGGTTTCTTATTTACCATAAAAAAATCAAGTCTTTAACCAAAAGATTAAAGACTTGATTTTTATTCTCCGTATTGTACAAGTTGTGTATTTTCACAATGAAAGTCCAAGAAATCTTGGATTTTTTTGCCATTGAAGTAGTTATCAATGACTCGCATGACCGCATTGTGGCAAACAAATAGGTAAGTTTCCTCTGAAGCCAAGGCTTCCTCAATCAGGGGATAAATTCGACCCGCAACATCTAGGACCGATTCCCCTTCTGGAAATGGCAAGGAAATCTCAGAACGATTTTCTTGGAAAGCCGTTGTTTCAATTGGTTCACCATCATAAATGCCAAAATTCATCTCAATTAAACGAGGTTCTGTTTCAATCGTCAATTGATTTCGTTCCGCAATTTTACGTGCTGTTTCTTGCGCCCGTTTTAAAGGCGACGCCAGTAAACGGTCGATTTGAATTCCTTGTTTGGCAATTTTTTCAGCTACCAATTCCGCTTGTTGATAGCCTTTTTCGGTCAATTGCGCTTCCGCATGACCACAAATTCTACGGGCCACATTATAATCTGTTTCACCATGTCTCACTACGTACAGCATTTTTCCACCTCAGTTTTTTGTCTTGTGTCTATTTTATCTGAAATTTGGTCACAATAACACCCTATTTAGCGGTAACTTTCTGGTAATTTAAATTTTCCTTCTTGCTCAAACTGTTCGCCTACTTGGAATAAGAGATCTTCACGTCCACGTGCAGCCAGCAATTGAATGCCTAAGGGTAACCCCGTTGCCGTAACATGTGTGGGCAAGCTGATAGCTGGTTGTCCTGTCAAGTTCGCTAGTTGAGTATACGGTGTTAGCTGTAAACTTTTATCAAAATAATCATAGATTAATTCAGCTAGCTCTGCTTCTGTTAATTCTGCTGCTTGCTCCATTCGTTGACGAATGTGCTCACTTTGCAAATCTTCGTTAATTTTTGGTGCTGAAAAAGCCGTTGTTGGTGATAAAAACAGATCAAATTTTTGAAAAAGTTCTTCCATCGTTACTGCTGCTTGATCCCACAACTGTAATGAATGAACATAGGTGGCTGCTGGAATCTTTTGGCCGAATTGATGCATGGTCCATGAAAAAGGTTCGATTTCTTCTTTACGAATTGGGCGCCCGAGCCCCTGTTGAATGCTATTCATCATCGCTGTAGTTTCTGCGCCGTTCATTTGATAATAGGAGCGAATCAGCGCTGCACCATCGACTGGATAAGGAATCTCAATGATTTCATGGCCAGCGGCTGCCAGAAAATCAGCCGCTTGTTTCGCCGCTTGTGTTGCTTCTGGCGAAATCATTGAGCCGATAGGCGAAGCGGTACACAGAGCAATTTTTAGCCGTTGTTTTTTAGTGTGTGTTTGCCATTCTGCCAAGGGCGCTTGGTAGGGGGCGCCACTGTGGCTACCACGTAGGCCATAAAATAACGCTTTGGTGTCTCTCATAGAAATAGTCAACGCAAAGTCAATCGAGGCACCTTGCCAGCCTCGCCAGCCTTCTGGGCCGACAGGCATGGAGCCACGGCTAGGTTTTAAGCCAATTAAGCCACTAAAAGAGGCGGGAATTCGGATGGAGCCACCGCCATCGCTAGCGCCGGCTATAGGAACAATCCCGCTAGCGACAACTGCGGCAGCGCCGCCACTGGAACCGCCTGGCGAATGTTCCAGGTTCCAAGGATTGCGGGCTGGCCCGTAAAGCGCAGGGTCCGTAATATTTTTAAAGCCAAACTCTGGAGCGTTGGTTTGTCCTAAAGGCATCAAGCCAATCGTTTCTGCTTGTTTGACAAAGTTAGAGGTCGTTGTTGCAGTACTATTTTTAAAAAGTTGCGAGCCGGCCGTTGCTGACCACCCCGCTTTTTCTTGGCCTAACATTTTCAATGGAAATGGCAAACCAGCAAATAGTGTGTCCTGCTGTTTATTTTTTTGATAAGTTGCTTCTGCTTCTTGGCTATCAAAGGTTACAAAGCCATTGATCTTTGGATTTAACTTTTGGACTTTTTTCTCAATATCCTTTAAGAGTTCTATGCGACTTACTTTCTGTTCTTTTAATTGTTGTACCCAATATAGTCCGTCTTTCATACAGACCCACCTCCTATACTATTCCGTATTAGTATAGCATGGTTTTTAGAGGTCATCCTGTGATGGTGATTTTCATTCGTCAAGTGCTTCTCTAATTTAAGTAAATAATTCGCCAATGTAAGGAAGCAACTGCGGATGCAGTTTGTAGCCTTTATACCGTGTATTTTGGATACCTTGTTTTTTAAAGCCCCCTACTTGAATTTTTTTATTTAATTTTGTCAGCTGTTTGGTCATTTTTTTTCGATTATTGGCTGTTTCTTCTGTGTCATATATTAATTTACACAGGCGCTCCATTGGTAAGTGTTCTTTTGGCGTACTATACAAGACAGCCAGTAGTGCACGTTCTGCGGCTGTTAGCTTTATTCCCTCTACATCTAACTTTTCATCTTCTCGTTGGATGGGTTTATTTAATTCTGCCAAAAGGAGATTTTCTCTTAACGTATCCAAAGTCGCATCCAATCGTAACCAATTGAGAATGCCATATTGATAGCTAATGCTCAATTCTTCCGAGGTAGGAATGTCTTCCGAGCGAAGAAACAACGGCGTTTTAACTCTGGCTAATTCCTTTAGATATAAATATTGTTCTTTGCGAGGAATCGTTTCGCTGAGAATGATGGCATCAAATTTTCGATAAAACAAATGACTTTCCTTAATTTCACCAATCAGACACGTCGTACAAAAAACTTGGTGATCTAAATGCTGTAAGCGGTTTTGAAAAGCAGTTTCTGATAAAATATTTTTTGTGATGACCATTATTTTCATTCTTGATTCCTCCTTAATTCTTTTTTAGTTCAAAATTTTCTCAATTTTCGTGTTTTGTTTTGATATATTTAGTATACTGGAAATTTTTCGAATTAAAATTTAAAAATTTACAAGCAAATCAGTCATTAACAGTCATTCCTGTAATCCCCGATTTATAAAGGATTTCCAATAGTCTTATTTAAAAAATGTTTGTTATTTAATCCTCAACGTGCTATTTTTTTAATTTTTTTCTTTTTTATTTAACTGACAAACGTCAAAAGGTTGGTAGCTAATATCAACCTTTTGACGTTTGTTAGCTACTTTCTCTTGAAATCTTTGGATTTTTTTCTACTTTCACTAAAAAAAACAGCCAAAAATGGCTGTTTCTTTGCTATTTATATTTATTTCATAATATCGATTAAGTCTTTTTTTGAAGCGGCCGAGGCAGGGAAATAGCTAAATACAACCCCGATAAAGACAGAAATACCGATGGCTAATGAAACCGTCATTAAGTCTGGACGAACAGAAAACGGTAGTGCCATTGAGGCTAAGTAGGCAATAATCATTCCTAAAAGATAACCAGTAATTCCGCCGATTAAGGTCAAGGCAATCCCTTCTGTTAAGAATTGCTTTTTAATATCACTGGCTGTCCCGCCCAATGCACGTCGGATACCAATTTCCTTAATCCGTTCTGAGACCGAAATGTACATCATATTCATAACGCCGACCCCAGCAATTACCAGTGAAATGGCCGCAATTGCGGAAATAAACAAGGTTAAATTATTTAATAAAGAGCCCATTTCTTTGATGGTATCTTTAACATTATATTCTTGATACGTCCCGCTGTTTTTCATGGTTCCTTGTTGAGAGAGAGTTTTTATTGTTTCTTTCAATACTTGATCTGGTTGATAGCCAGGTGCTACTGTTAGCTTCAACGTAGATGTATCTTTTAGCTTGCCGAAATAATGTTCATAGGTCTTTTTGGGAAAATAAAGCAATGAGTCATCATTACCTGGACCAATGGCACCGCTGGTATTGGTTGTCACGCCAACAATGGTAAAAAGTTGCTCTTTATATGGAAAAGTTCGATTAACTGCTGCAGTTGGGTCTTGGTAGAGTTCTTTGGCAACCAGTTCATCCACCACCACTGTTTTATCCAGTTTTGCATTGTCTCCATCATTCAGTTGGCGTCCCGCCAACAATTCTTTGGTGGTTTTGTCGGCAAGTTCATAGGTTACAGAAAGATTTTTCGGTCCTGCTTGAAAATTCAGTGTACCTTTTTGGGCGCCATCAACTTCTCTTTGATCAAAATCAATTTTTTCTACGCCAGGAACCATGCGCACGACCCCTAAATCATTGTCGGTAAACATCGCTTGATCACTAAACATATCCGAAGTGTTGTAGGCCGAAAAAGAAATCTTTTTCACATTTTCTTTTTGTTTTTCAGCAGATAATTTATCGACCATGTCTTCTTTAAAGCCGTTACCGATAGCCACGATGGTAATCACCGAAGCGATCCCGATGACAATCCCTAGCATCGTTAACAAGCTGCGTCGCTTATTTTTCAAAATGGAACGGAAGGCGGTTTTCCAAATAATTGAACGTTTCATGTCAGCACCTCCTCTAAAATCTTTCCATCACGAACTTTAATCAAACGATTGCAGTATTCAATTGTTTCTTCATCATGTGTCACTAAAATAATGGTGACACCTTCATTGTTTAATTGCTGAAAGAGCGTTAAAATTTCTTCCGATGTTTTACTATCTAAAGCCCCAGTTGGTTCATCTGCAATAATAAAACTTGGCCGATTGACAATCGCACGCGCAATGGCCACACGTTGTTGTTGTCCGCCCGAAAGTTGTTTTGGATGCTTCTTGCCTTTATCTGGCAAGCCGACTTTTGTCAGAACTTCGTGGACACGATCTTTGGCTTCTTTTGGGGTTAACCCACTATATAAAAGAGGTAATTCAATGTTTTCTTCAACTGTTAGTGTTTCAATTAAACTAAAATTCTGAAAGACAAAGCCGACTGCTTCATTTCTAATTCGGGATAGTTCCTTATCAGAAAAGTCGCCAATTTCACGGTCTTCAAATAAATATGTTCCTTCAAACTTTTTATCAATAAAGCCTAGCAAATTAATCAAAGTCGATTTCCCAGAACCAGAAGGACCCATAATCGCTAAAAATTCTCCAGCGTCTACTTGGAGGTTAATATCATCTAACACATGCAGTGTTTCTTCTTCGGAATAATAATATTTATGAATATGGGCTAGCTTAATCATTGGCAGCTACCTGAACATCTTGATTATCTTTTAATTCTTTATTGGGATTGGCAATCACTTGGTCTTTCCAATTCAAGCCACTTTTGACAACTTTACGACCTAAATTTGTTTCTGTTTCAATCGGTGTTTTTTTCGCTTTGCCCGCTTTGTAAACATAGACAAATTCTTTTTCGCCTTCTTTTTGGATTGCTGCTGTCGGTATAATCATTTGCTTTTGCGGCACAGCGATGCTAGTAGACAAGCCTTCTGCCCAAGGAAAATCACCTTCTACTGTAAATTGATAACTCACTACTGGATTGCCTTCATTTTTAGCTATTGGGGTTTGCGCAATGGAAACAATTTTGCCTGGCGCTGATTTGCCTGAACCAACGGTCGTCACTGTTACTTCTTCCCCTGTCTGTAATTTATCGTAATCATATTCGGTTACTTTTCCTTGAATATTTTTCTTTTGTGTTGCAATTTTAATGACTGGTTTGTCGGTACTACTCATAGCACTAGCATCGACAGTGACTTGGCCATCAATTGGTGCTGTAACGACTGTGTTGACTTTGCCACGTGTTTGTTCAAGCGTGTTTGCTGCTCCGACGGCATCACTGTTGGCTAATTGAAGGGCTTGGTTAGCTTGGGCGACTTCACTATTCGCAGCACTAACAGCTTCATTCAATTGCTGAATTTCCGCATTTAGTGTTTCTTTCTCTTCAGCCTCTTTTGCGGTGTTTAATTTTTGCTTGGCTGCAGCAACTTTGTTTAAGGCTTCATTGTATTTTTGAGTTGCTAAGTTAACGTTCTCTTGTGCTTGTTGGACTTGAAGATTGTTTCGATTAACAGCATTCGCTTGTTCTGTTTCTGTGGCTTGGATGTCTGAGTTATTGTACGTTAACAATGGACTATCTTTCTTGACTTCTTTACCATTTTCAACATTTATTTCGGCAATTTTTCCTAAAGAAGGATCAAAGAAAATATCCCGAGTATCTAAAAAACTCACTTGACCATCTAATTTTAATGAGGCCATTTCTGTAATGGTATACGTTGTGTATTCAGGTTCAACTTCTTTTGAAGAAAAAACTGTTTTTGCTCCGATAAATCCGACGACGACCACTGCGGCACCAATACCGAACCACACTTTTTTATTTCGCTTCTTCTGGCCTGACTTTTTCATTTATTTGTTCCTCCTTGATTTCTGTTGACGAGTTTGTCATTTTATTTAGTATATAATGAATAAAAAAACTGGTCCCTTCATCTTCCTATCATTCCTCTTACAGTTTTGACACATCTTTATCTAACAAAAAAACGTTTATCCTGTGTAAAAGGATAAACGTTTTTTGTTATTTTATTGTTCTAATTGACCCAACCAGCCAGATGTACCACCTAGAACATTGGTTACTTGATACCCTTGTTGACTGAGAAACGCACACGCTTGTGCGGAGCGCGATCCCATTTGACAAATCAGATAATAGGGTTGGTTTTTATCTAATTGCTGATAATTTTCGGTTAAAGTACTTAAAGGTAAGTTGATGGCCTGAGGGACATGCCCCAGTTGGTATTCCATTTCTTCTCGTACATCAATAATCGGTAATTTTTTTCGTTTTGCTTCCTGATAAAATTCAGGCATGCCAATCGTGTTATACATTTTCTAGTTCCTCCGGTTTTACCATTCGATATAGCGCAAAAGCACCATCTAAATTTTTGGCTGAGATGCCTGCTTGTTTTAGCATCCGTTCTGCAATATAACTACGCAAACCGCTGTGACAACTAACAATGTACTTCGTTGACTTGTCTAATTCCTCCAAACGTTCTCTTAACTCATTTAAAGGAATAGACACAGCATTTTTAAATTGACCATTGGCTTGTTCAGCGGGATTACGGACATCTAATAAAACAGCCCCATTAGCTAATTCGTTGGATAACTCATACCATTGAACGTTTTCACTCAATCCTTCTGCAAGGTTCATCGCTGCATAGCCTAACATGTTCACAGGATCTTTCGCTGAACCAAACGGCGGCGCATAGGTAAACTCTAATTCAGGCAAATCAAAAATAGTTAACTGTCCTTTAATAGCGGTCGCAAGAATATCAATCCGCTTATCTACGCCCTTTGCCCCAATTCCTTGTGCGCCATAAATTTCCCCTGTCGTAGGATGAAAAACTAATTTTAACTGAAGATCTGTTGCGCCAGGATAATACCCCGCATGGTCTTTTCCACTGATATGCACAACAGCTGTTGTTAGTCCAGCAGCTTTAGCAGCCCGTTCGCTTAAACCAGTTGAAGCAGCGGTTAAATCAAAGACTCGCACAATGGCAGTCCCAATGCTTCCTTGATTTTTTCTCTCTAACCCAGCAATCACATCCGCTACTTGACGTCCTTGGCGATTGGCAGGAGAAGCTAAAGAAATCAGCGCATCTTCTTGAGTGATTTGTTGTTTCACTACAACAGCATCCCCAACCGCATAAATATCGGGTTGATTCGTTTGATAGTGTTCATCAACAACAATACCGCCACGTAAACCAGTTGCTACACCTGCTTCAACTGCTAAGGTATTTTCTGGTTGGACACCCACCGACAAAATGGTTAAATCAGAAGCTAATGTTTGACCGTCTTCTAAGCGAATCACTTGCCCTTCTTCTTCAAAAGCAACCGCAGATTGTCCCGTAATTACTTGAACATTGTTTTTGCTTAATTCAGCTTTGACAAAAGCGGCCATTTCTTCGTCTAATGGCGGTAAAACATGAGGCGCTTTTTCCACGAGAGTGACTTCTAATCCGCGTTTTTGCAAGTTTTCTGCCATTTCCAAGCCAATGAAGCCTGCGCCAATCACGACGGCTCGTTTTGTTTCTGGTGTCAAGGCTGTCATAATTTGATCTAAATCAGGAACATTTCTTAATGAAAAAACATTTTTGGCTTCTGCCAATCCTGTAATTGGTGGCACAAAAGGTTTCGCCCCTGGTGATAAAATTAATTTGTCATAGTGTTCTGTTAAAATTTCTGTTTCATGTTTCACTGTGATCACTTTTTCTATTGGATCAATCGCCACGACTTCATGGTGAGGACGAACATCTAAATTAAACCGTGCCTTTAACGCTTCGGGTGTTTGAACAAGCAGTTGCTCTCTTTCTGCGATTTCGCCAGAAACGTAGTAAGGCAAACCACAGTTTGCAAATGAAACAAAAGGGCCTTTTTCCATGACAACAATTTCAGCATCTTCCATTAAGCGACGTAAACGTGTCGCTGCTGACATACCACCAGCCACGCCTCCGATAATTACAATTTTCATTTATTTTCCTCCTTTAATTTGACCAGACCATTGGGACATCCCGCCACGAACGTTAATCACGTGATAGTTTTTTCTCGCTAAAATTTTGGCCGCATTTTTGCTGCGCATGCCGGACTGGCAAATCACATAGACTTCGTTAGCGGATTTGTTGTAGGCGGGAATTTTGTTAAGTGGGACATTAATCGCTTGTGGAATATGCCCTGCGCGGTATTCGCTAGGTGTCCGGACATCTAATAACGTTATCTCTTTAGATAAACGTGACTGCAATTCCTTTGTTGAAATACTTGGCGTTTTTTTAAACAATTGAAATAACATTTTGTTCTCCTTTTCTTATATACCTTATGGGGTATATTTAACATGAAAAAGTTAGACTTGTCAACTGAAGAGATTTCTGCCATTTTTAGATTCAAAGAAAAGATAGTTGACAAAAATACCTCGTGTAGGTATATTTTAAACCAATCACTACTCTTAAGGAGGGGCAAAATGACTGAAGAAAAAAAGAAAGTGCTGAATCGTTTACGCCGCACAGAAGGTCAAATTCGCGGGATTCAAAAAATGATTGATGAAGAAAAAGAATGTATCGATGTTATCACTCAGTTGAGTGCGGTCCGTTCTAGTATTGATCGCGTAATGGGAATGATAGTTGCGGAGAATTTAAAGCATTGCTTTGAAAATCCTGAAAAAGATCCTAAAGAACAAGAAGAGCGATTAGCACAAGCGATTAATATGATTGTCAAAAAGTAAAACAACGCAAACTTATTCAATGAAAGATAAGTTTGCGTTGTTTTTTTATTTATTAGACGAATCTGCCCTGCGTTTTTTTAAATTGACAAGCATAAAAAGAATCGTGCCAATTAGTAAAATCACGACGGCAATATAAAAGCCCATGACTTTCGAACCCGTTGTGTCTGAAATTTTCCCAGTTAAAGCTGGGGCAATCACAGATGACATCATACCGAAAAAGTTAAACACGCCCAAAGTAGTGCCAATTCCAATTTTTGGTGCATTTTCACCTAGCCAAGAAATAATAATCGGTTCTACAGCTAATTTTCCTAAGAACCCATACATAATTAAAGCAATTAATAACAACGTTGCATTACTTACTTGTACAGTTAACAAGAGCATAGCTGTTGCTAAAAATTCTAAAACAACGATGAATTGAACTTTTTTATGCATGTACTTATCCGCCAACCGACTAAAAAATAACGCTCCTGGAATAGAGGCAAATGCGACCAGCGAAGAGGACAATCCAATTGCCGCTCCTTGGAAACCGCGTTCGGTACTTAAAAAATTAGGTAACCAAGTCACA
Source organism: Enterococcus sp. DIV0236 (assembly GCF_050558525.1). Lineage (NCBI taxonomy): Bacteria > Bacillati > Bacillota > Bacilli > Lactobacillales > Enterococcaceae > Enterococcus > Enterococcus sp. DIV0236. Next base: position 2,429,611 of record NZ_CP187891.1, read on the forward strand.
ATCATATAATATGCATAACAAGTGCCAAAATATAAAATATACGCAAATAGCATATGTGGCGCAAACAGTTTTTTAAAGGGCACTTTTTCTTTTACCGCTCCGTTATCTTTTTCATCAACAACGGTTGGCTGAATCAAGGCCATGTCTTCTTTATGATTGCGAATAATCACTTGAAAAGCCACTAACATACAAATAATCATAAAGGCGGAAATGTACATCATCACTTGCCAAGGTAATCCTTTTTGGGCAACTAAATAACTAGATAAAATCATCCCTAAACCTGAACCAACTGCTGAACCACTGTTGACAATAGCTGTTGCAAAACTTTTTTTGGCTTGAGGAATGTTTTGCGACGTCAACGAGTAAGCCGAGCCATAGAAAGAACCACATCCTAAGCCTGCCAATAAGCTACCTAAGTAAATTGTTCCAATCGTTTGGGCTTGGGCAATCAGTAATGCTGCCAGCGCAAACAAGATAAAGCCTGGAATTAATACACGTTTTTTCCCAATTTTGTCTACCAAGAAGCCTGCAGGAATCTGCATGACTACGTAACCGAGAAAATAAAAGCTAGAAATGGACCCTAGGGCCGTATCGGAAGCGTTACCATTTAGAGACGCACGAATTTGTGGATAAACAGGAGAAAGCGCGGAACGATAAATCCAGATTGTTACCCAGCCCATACATAGTAAAATAACGATTTTTTTCCAATAAGCCAACGAACTTTTTGTCTTGTCTGTCATTTTCTTTTCCTCCACCAATCATTTTTTTGGTTAACGTTTCACAAGGAACAAAAGCACTACGCTTTTTTACGTAGTGACCTTTGTCCTACCTTCTTTTTTAGTTTAAATACTCAGCCAATGCATGAGTACTACCGCTACCGCCTTCAAATTGATAGCCTTGGTGTTTCAATACAGTCTCAAAAGCACTTAAAAAATGCAGCACATTGTCTTCCCGACTGCTGTAACCCATATTACCGACCCGCCAAATTTTTCCTTTTAAATCACCGAAGGAAGAGGCAATTTCAACTTTAAAATGATCCAGTAATAAGCTCCGCACTTTTTCACCATCAATTCCTTCTGGAATGACCACAGGAATGACTGTTGGTGTTTTTGTGTCTAACTTCCCGAAAATTTCTAAGCCCATTTTTTGCAGACTTTCAACTAAAATACGATCGTTTTTCCGATGGCGTGCGTAGACATTTTCCATGCCTTCTTGAAGTAACAAGCGCAGCCCTTCATGTAGCCCATAAATCATTGTAGTCGCTTCTGTATGGTGATTTAAGCGCTCTGGTCCCCAATATTTTTCTAATTGCGATAAATCCAAGTAGTTACTTTGAATGAACCGTTCATTCCGCGCATCCGCGCCAAGCCCTAACTCTTTTTGGTAACGGCCCGCCAGATAATCGGCTACACGTTGGTTGTAGGTAATTAAAGAAAGGCCTGAAGGTACGCTGACACATTTTTGAGTGCCTGCTACCGCAATATCAATCTTCCAATCATCGACCTTTGTTTCAACACCGCCGTAAGTCGCCACCATATCTACTACGAAGAAAATTTCATTTTCCCGACAAAAGGCGCCAATTTGATCCAGTGGTTGCATTTGTGCATTCGCCGTTTCGCCGTGGACCATCGCAACAATTTTTGGTTGATGTTCTTTAATCGCTTCAATCACCGTTGTTTGTTCAAACGGTGCGAGCCAGTCCTTTTCTAAATAAATGACTTCGGCCCGGGCGCGTTCGCAAATTTCACCTAATAAATAAGCAAACCGGCCATACGCAGGCACAAGCACTTTGTCGCCTGGCTCAATCAACGCAAATAACCCCGCTTCCAAGCCTGAACGTGACGTGCCATCAATGGCAAAGGCTTGTTGATTCTTTGTGGCAAAAGGTACTTTAATCATTTCCCGAACTTCGTCCATAATCTGTAGAAATTCTGGATCAAATTGCCCTAAAATTGGTTGACCCATTTGACGAAGTACCGATGGATGGGCTTCGACTGGTCCCGGCGTCATGATTGTTCGCCGTACAAAATTTGGTTGTTGATACATAGTAATCCCTCACTTCATTTTTAATTCTTCTCTTTTATTATCTTTGGAAAAACCCAGAAATTCATTGTTCAATTTGCACTATTTTGACTTTGTTTTTTAGACATATTCAATAACTATCTTTTGTACTCCTTTTTATTCTTCGCTATACTATAAAAAAAGGAGGTTGTTGTGATGAAAATATTAGCTGAGGTCTTGGCTTTACCAAGATTTTCTGACTTACAATTATTATCGTCTCACTCAAACTTAACACAGCCCTTGGAAAGTGTAGAAATCACGGAAACACCTGATGTGGCTGATTTTATCCCTAAAAATGTCATGATTTTAACAACGGCAATGATTTATAAAGATGATCAAGAAAAATTGAAACCTTTTATTGACTCGCTAAAACAAGCAGAGTGTACGGCTTTAGGAATCAAAGTTGGGCGGTTCCTTGACGAAATTTCACCAGAAATTGTTGCCTATGCCAGTGCCGTTGATTTGCCCCTGATTAAAATTCCTAGCACACAGCCACTAGGCGGGTTGTTGCATGAAATTGTAGGCTATCTTCGTGATAGCAAAACCGAACAGATGTCTGTAGCATTTGACATACAAAAGCGTTTTTCAACATTATTAATGCAAGATGTTGATGCTACGCGCTTCATCGCTGAATTTGCGAAAATTTTAAATGCGCCAATTATTTTATTAAGTCCTTGGCAACAGGTGATTGCCCACTCGAATTATTTTTATGGCAATCAAAAATCGGCGGAGTTTTTCATCGAACAATTATCAAAAGACCACTTTCAACAATTGGCACAAGAAAAGAAAATCTTTCGTTTACAGGATGAGCGACAAGAAAACATTCAAGTAGCTGGCTTTCCAATTCGTGTGAACGATTATTTTCCCTATTATCTATTGGTCTTATCTCCTGAACAGATTCCTTATCCTATTTCTGAATTTGCCATTGATCAGGCCATTTTAGTTTTGACTTTTATGTTATTTAAAAACCAGAAAATTGCTGAATCTTTTGAGCATCTCAAAACAGACTTTTTGGACCGCTTGCTTGATACACATCAAGAAGCGCTGAGTAAACATCAAAATTGGTTGGAACTTTGGAAAAATTATCGTTTAATCAACAGTGATTATTATCAATTAGCGATTGTCTACGGCGTGACTAAACCAGAAAATGAAACCCATATTCGTTATCAGCAAGCGGAAGGGCAACTAATTTTCCAATGGCTCAAAGAACAATTGCCGGAAATCCTGCCAGATGTCGCCTTGTTTAAATTAAAAAATCAAAATAAAAGTATCTTGATTTTTCAATCTAAAAAAAATGACCATTTGATGATTTTGCAAAACCTCGCTGAACGTTTGCAACAGGCTTTGCCTATTACCATTCGCTTTGCTTTAGGCAATGCTTATGAAAACCTAGAAGATTTGCCTAATTCTTATATTGAAGCTTCCTCGACATTAGAGGCTTCTTTACACGCTCAAAAACCAGCGACTGTGCAATTGTTCCATCCCAAAGGCCTAGCTGGACTTTTTGAAAAGATTGGCACTGAAGATGTTGAATACTTTTGCCAGCAACAATTGAAAGAGTTGGCCTATCCGACGGAACCGACGTTACAAGAATTACGAAAAACCTTGAAAGTTTTTTTAGATTTCAATTGCGAAATTACTAAAACGGCCAACGCTCTTTACCTTCACAGAAACACCATTAAATATCGCATGAATCAATGTGAAAAATTATTAGGAACCTCTATTCAAGAGCCTGAGACGAGTTTACTCTTACGGGTAGCGTTGGAACTTTCAGAAAAATAATTAACAGGAAAATAGCCGAATAAAAGTAACGTCTACCAAGAAAAAGGACTCTACCGTTCACCACTGCGTGTTCAAATCCTATTGTTCCGAGGTCATTACTTTACATTCGGCTTTTCTTTATAATTCTGGTTCACGATTGGCATCTTTGGAGTAAACATACATTAGCGGTTCTTCACGGCCAACCGCATAGGCTGCTTGTGGCACATAGGCACTCATGAAAATATAGTCCCCTTTTTCCACTGGATACCATTCATTGTCCAAATTGTACATCCCTTGGCCACTAATTAAATACGCACCATGCTCTTGGACATGCGTTTCAATGTAGGCATGACTAGCGCCTGGTTCAAAAGATAAGATATGCATATTCATATCAAAGTCAAACTCTTTCGGCAATAAACTCCAAAGTAAAACGTCTGTCATTCCTTCATATTCTTCTGGTTGTTGGTCATGAATTGACCCAACCACTTTATAAGGTTGATGGCCCGCCAACGGCTGATAGCGTTTTTTATATAAGAAAACTTCTGTGTCCGCTTCCTGTGCGTTCGCTAAATACATTTTCATTTCAGGCGTAAAGTAGGCATAGCCCCCGGCTTCAAGCTCATGGGTTTCTTGACCATCTGAAACGCGCAAACGACCGTCAATGACATAAACCAACGTTTGAATCCCGTCGCCACCAAAACCAGTTGTTTGTTGACCATTTTTATGAAACGTAGCAATGTAATCCACAAATGTCGCACCTAATTTAGGCGATCCCAAAATGGAAATATCGACATTTTCAAAACCAAGTACTGCATTTTGCACCAAACCATCATGGGGAATAATGGCGTAATTGTCTTTTTTTATCACAGCTCTTGATGTTAACAATTCTTTTTGGTAACCAACTCGATTATTTTTATAACCCATCACAATTCTTCCTTTTCTATCTTATTTATATGCTAATTCATATAAGGTATCTGCTAAAAGCTTGACGCCTTCAACCAAATCTGGAAATGCCGTTGCTTCTGCAGGATTATGACTAATCCCACCAATACTTGGCACAAATATCATCGCTGTCGGGTAATGAGGCGCAATAATTTGCGAATCATGCCCAGCACCACTATGCATCATACGATACTGATACTTGCCTTCTTTGGCTTTTTGTTCAATAACTTCTACAATTGCTTGATTCATCGGTACAGGGGCTTCATCCATCCAGCGGTCAATCGCAATCGTTAAGCCTAATTCTTGAGCAATTGTCTTCATCCGTTCTTCTAATTCACCGGTAAAATGTCGTAAAAAAGCAGCGTCGGTATGACGGCAGTCAATTGTAAATTCCACTTCTCCAGGCACCACGTTGACTGTATTGGGTTTCGGAATGACTTTGCCGAATGTTAAAACTAACGGATCCCCAATTTCGTTCGCACGATCAATGGCTTCTGCACAAATTTTAGCAAAGCCGTACACCGCATCATGACGGTAACTCATTGGCGTAGTGCCTGCATGATTGGCTTGCCCTTTTAAATTAACCGTGTAGCGACGTTGCCCTACAATACTATGAACAACACCGACTTGGAGCTTTTCGTTCTCTAAAATATTGCCTTGTTCAATATGAATTTCGACAAATGCTTCAATGTCCTCACGTCTAGTTTGCTCCTGCCGAAAATCAAAGCCTTGGCGATGCATCTCATCAACAAACTTTTTGCCTTCGTTGTCAGAGATATCGACTACTTCTTCACGTTTGGCTTCACCAACGACATTTTTGCTTCCCCAGAAAACCGTTGGAAAACGACTCCCTTCTTCTTCAGCCATGGAAAGCACTTCTAAAGAACGCCGTGGTTTCCCATATTTGTCTAATAAATATTGAACAGCTGTCATGGAAGCAATAACACCATATTGACCATCTAAGGTCCCACCATTAACTACTGTGTCGATATGTGACCCAGTTAAAATCGTTTCCTGAGGAAATTCCGTTCCTGCCACTCGACAAAACAGATTCCCGACTTCGTCAAATTGCGTTCCCAGTCCAAACGCCTCAGTTTGGCTTTGCACATACTTTTGTGCTGCCAACCACGAATCTGTATAAAGTAAGCGTGTCATCCCTCCAGCAGGATCACTCCCAATTGCTGACAACTCTTCGATTCTTTGTTTTAAAACTTTTTCCAAGTCCATCACAAAACCTCCTGACTGATTACACTCTGATTGTAAACGTTTCCCTAGTCATCTTCATTGTACTTATCAAACAAAATTAAGCCTTTTTTTGTGCAAAACAACCAATTTATAACCCGTAACTCGTGGACAGAGGCGCTAATTCAATTACGCTTCTGTCCCTTTTCATTTCTAAAATAGGTGTTTAATTTTTGATAAATACGCCGTTAAACGCCTCGGTTACCCCAGTTTCTTGTGCGTAAATTGTTTTGCCTCTTAAAATTGTTTGAATCACTTGGGCCCCAATTTCACGACCAATGTAAGGACTAATTTTATTTCGATATTCTAAATCTTCTGCTTTTAAGATATACGGCGCATTAGGTTTAATTAGTACAAAATCGGCATCCTTACCAATACTGATGCGGCCCTTTTGCGCTAAGTGATAACGGTCAGCTGGGTTTGCTGCAATCATATCCGCGAATTGTTTCAAGGATAAACCACGTTTTTGGACGGCTTCATCAAATAACACGTCGACGTTATTTTGAACACCAGAAATGCCGCCCCAAGCTTCAAAAGCATTGGTTGTATCTTTTAAGTCTGGCGTACAAGGAGAATGGTCAGAGGTTACAAACGCGATTCCGCCTGTTTGCACGTGGTTCCATAAGGCGGCTTGTTGGTCCGCGTCACGAATCGGCGGCGAACATTTGACAACTGGACCAATGGCATCAAGTTCATCCGTGGTAAAATATAAATAATGCGTACATGTTTCACAAGTCACATCTACCCCTTCTGCTTGGGCTTTTAAAACTTCTTCCACGCCTTCTTGGCAAGCCACATGACAAATATGAATCCGACAACCTGTTTCTTTGGCAAATAAAATGGCTTTTTGAATCGCTTCAACTTCGGTAAACACAGGACGTGTAGCTACATATGCCGCTAAAGTCGTTTCACCATTTTGATAAGCTAACGCGCCTAATTTATCCGTAATTGGCGCATTTTCTGCATGGATTGCTAGCACTTTGCCAGTCTTAGCAACTTGTTTCATTCCTTCATATAGTGAATAATCGTCGACATTTTGAAAATCTCCTTCAATTGAACGATCGCCGCACGTTCCTAAAAAGCATTTATAGCCGGAAACGCCTCCTTCATCAAGTTCCTGAATCCCGCCAGCCAAGTTGGTCGGGACCACGCCGCCAAATGACCCTACATCTACTTTTAGTTTATTTTCTCCTGCCTTGTATTTGATCTCAAGAGAGGTCTTATCCACGGTTGCTGGAATCTGATTTAAAGGCATTTCCATAAAGGTCGTCACGCCCCCTTTGGCACAAGCGGCCGTTCCTGTGACATACCCTTCCCATTCATCGCGGTAACCACCACCAGGATCGGTAATATGAACATGAGCATCCACCATCCCAGGACTAACGACCAAACCCGTCGCATCAATCACACGTTCTCCCGACAAGTCTTGCCCGATCGCTACGATTTTTCCTCCTTGAACGGCGACATCCGTAATGACTTCTCCAGTTTCTAAAATAACTAACCCGTTTTTAATCACTAACTCTGCTTGCATTTATTTTCCCTCCTGATAAGCTGTTTCTTTCACTTTTTTTGAATCCCAAGTCCATTTTTTTAACACTAAGTACAGCACAAAACCTGTGGCAAAGCCCACAAACCACGAAATATCAGCAATGATTTTAACCTGTGGAATAAATTGACCACTTAAGGAAAGAACCAACGCCAGAATAGTAGCGACATACGCCGGCTTGTTTAATCCGTAAAAAGGATTGGCTTCCTCTTTTTTGTGTTTATCTACGTATAAAGCATTTAAATTAATTTGTTGCTTTTGAACAAAATAATAATTCGCAATCATCACACCAGCGACTGGTCCTAAAACAGCCCCAATTGCGTTCAGAAAAATAAAAATACTATCGGCGTTTTCCATCAGTTTCCAAGGCATAATAAGAAAGCTGATAACACTGGCAATCATGACGCCTTTTTTATACGTCATTTTTTTAGGAAACAGCGCCGCCAATTGATAACCTGCCGGAATGATGTTCCCCGTTGCATTCGTTGAAATAGTCGTTAATAAGAAAACCGACATGGCTAAGATCACCACTGCCACATTATCTAAACGATCAATAATGTTTAAAATATTCCATTCTTGAATCCCAAAATACAGCGAACCACCTAACAGAATAACCACACTGGAAAAAGCGAAAATCCCATAACCAACAACTAAACCTGCTGTTTGCCCCACAATCTGAGCACGTGTCGAGCGCGCATTCTTAGTAAAATCCGCCACACTCGCACCAGGCGCTGACCAAACGGCCACAACCGAGTTAAAAATAATCAGATACGCCACCAGTGGATTGACTGAACGAATCGCACCAGAAACTTGATAGGACAAAATTGGTGTTAAACCGCCCCCAGCTCGAATGGCCCAAATCGTTAATCCAATAATAACGACATAAATCAACGGACTTAAAATGGCGGTAAAACGGTTCAAAATTTTGCTACCACCGAAACCTATTGCCACATTTAAGAGCCAGAAAAGAGTAAACGCCATTAATTCAGGTAGCCTGAGACCAAAAAACTGGAATGATCCACCAATTTCTAAAAAGTTCGGCCAAAATTTCCCGAGAATAATTAATAAAGCCAGCGATCCTGTAAATGTTTGCAGACCAAACCAAGCAATCGCGGCCACACAACCTCTTAAGAACCCTGGCAGTTTTGCCCCGAGACTGCCGTAAGTAGACTGTAAGTGCATCGCAAAAGGAATGCCATATTTAGAGCCAGCCACGCCATTCAAATTCATGAAAGTTGCTACAATGAATGAGCTTAACACAACTGCCAGCATAACTTGCAGCGGCGATAAACCTAAGAAAATAAAGCCGCCCACTGCTGCATAATTCGGGATATTATGAATCGAACCCATCCATAATGTAAAAAAATTGCGCGCGCCCATTGTCCGTTGTTTCGGGCTACTTGGCAACAAATCCTCATTGTAGCCACGTGCTTTCATCGCTGTTTCTTCTTGAGCTGTTACTTGAGACACATTTTTCTCCACGACAAACTCTCCTTTTTATTAAAAATTTTTTTCTATTAAAACACCCTGCCTTCTCTTTTTTGTCACTTTTGCACAAACATGCGTACTACTCTCATCACACAAATTGTAAGCGCTTTTTATAACAAGAATCATTAGTTACCCCAACTAAATAACAAACGATTCTTTGTTCACTTTGAACGAAAAAATAGCAACCTTTTTTATATCGTCCTCTCACTCTAGAAAGTAAGAAACAAATCTTTTTATTCACATATTATGTACAACTTCTCTTTTTCAATGCTAAAATACGCTTATTATTAAAAATGACATAAATAAATTATACAGTTAAATGAAATCCAGCACAACGTTTTTTAATCAAAAACACACAAAATAGATAAACTGAAGTGGATTTTCAGGAAGAGACCCATCCTGAAAAAAGACACTGACAAAAGAGTTTTCTCACAAGATCGACAACTTTTCACAGATTCAAAATCTTCTTTTTCAATTTTTACGTTTTTAAAAATAACATTTTGAAAATAAAAAATGCTTAATTTTAATCAAAAAAATAAACAAAGATTTCTGATTTTATCAGAAATCTTTGTTTCTAAATTTTCTTGCTATAATTCCTTTAACAAAATAAAATCCGTCTGTTCATCGTCTCCCATAAAAAATGAATGTTGACTGTAATAGCGGTAGCCAATCGTTTTATAAAATGCCCGCGCCGCATCATTGTGTTCCCAGACACCTAGCCACAGTGCGTTTTTACCAAATTCACGAGCTTTCTCTTCCGCCAGTTCTAACAATTGTGTCCCCAGCTTCTTTCCTTTAAACGCAGGCAAAATATACAATCGCTCAACCTCGAGCTTTTCTGGCCCCATCGGTTCCGTTTGTGCCCTCTCACGATTTAATTTCATGTAGCCAGCTAATTGATTATCGACAAAGATAAAATAAAAGTCAGAGTGGGGATTAGCCAATTCCTTTTGTAATTTTTCTAAATTGTAGGCTTCTACTAAATAGGCTTGCATATTTTCTGGGGTATTATATGGTCCGAAAGTATCTGTATAAGTTTCAATGCTGATTTCTTGTAACGCTGGTGCATCTTCTATTGTTAATTGTTTTATTTCTCCCATCAATCAGTCGTCCTTTCCTTAATAATTTCGAGTGTTCCCTTTTTTGACAAATTCCCAATCTTCGCTGACATTTTTACGCATCCGGACTAAGTAATCTGCCAATTGTGAAATTTCCACTTCTGACAAGCCTTGCAAAGCAACTTGATTCGAGTGTTGATTTTCGCGCACAATGATTGGATAAACGTTTTTCCCTTTTTCTGTGGCATAAATCCGCTTAATTTTTTTGTTGCTTGCATCTTCTTGACGATAAATAAAGCCTTGTTCTTCCAAACGCTTAATCGCCCGCGCTGCTGTGGTTCGATCAACTTTAATCAGTTCGGCGATCTTTTCTTGGATAATTCCAGGATTTTCACAGACCCTGACCAAATAAAGATATTGTCCTCGTGTTAAAGATAATTCCTTAAATTCAATATTACTGATTGAATCTAAGGCCCGCGCAATCATGCCAATTTCTCTTAAAATATCTGTCACTAGGACACTTCCTTTCGCTAATATTTTATGATTGTCATTACTTTAACTTATTTTTGTTGCAAATGCAACAAAAATAAGTATAAAAACTACAGATTTAAACAATTTGAGCATTTGTGAAAATAAAATAATTATTCCTTTTGTTATATTAACAAGTAAGATAAAATTAGTTATAGCGTCTATAGGAGGAATAGTATGAAAAAATTATTTTGTGTTATTTTAGTTATTTTTTTAACAGGTTGTAGTTCTCAAAAAGCGAATGAACCTAAAAAACAAGAAAATTCTACCAATCATACAACATCAATGAAAAGCAGTACTAATCATTACAGTTCTAGCACAGAAACAAGCTCTAATAATAAACTAAAAAAAACTTCAGAAAGTGCCAGTACCGCTCAGGCTTCGTCAAAGTCTAAAAATGAAGTATCCACAAATGTCGAAGAAACAAATTCTTTAGAAGCAACACCTTATGCTGTCGATCTTAGTAGTTTAAACAATCCACTCGTATTTAATTTTAAAGGAATGAATGTGCCAACTTCAATTACGTTAGAAAACTTAAATTCAACACCAACTGCTACCTTCCGAACTAAATTGTTTGGGGCTGAAAATGGTCAAGTGAAAGAAGCCATTAATAAATATGAGCTATCTATAAATACAATTCCTACAAAAGAGATTAGAATATTTTCAGCGGCCGATAACAGTATTCGCACCGTTAAAGTAAATACAGAATTAATTTTAGGAACTAATATTTCTTCAAACGATGAACAAAATAGATCGGGCACTTTATACTTATTCAACAATAAAAATGGTTCGAAATCTTTAATCACTCCTAACTACGCAGGCAATGTTACGGATGATCAAAAAGACGTTATGTTAGAAGTAATTCAATAAATAACCTAAAAAATAATAAAGAGAAAACTTCATACTTAGAAGTTTTCTCTTTATTATTTTTTAGGAACTCCTCTAGAAACTCGTTTTAGTCCCCACTTATTTTTCTTATTTCTTCACCCATTAAGCCCGCGATAGAAAATAGAACATTTCATTTAAAAATGAATTATTGTTCTGCAACATGCACCGTTTGTAAAAATTCTGCGACTGAGAAATGGTATTCTTTCTCTTGATTTCCTTGAATGGTTCGAATCATTTTCTCAACTTCTGGTTGCAGAGCGGCAAACTGAACTTGTTGTCCGCGACCTTCTGCTGCGAGACAAAATTCTTCTAAAATATCTAACGCCGTACTATCAATGCTAGGAACTCCTCGCATTGAAAATACTACACCACTTTTTGTTTCCAATTGCAGTAACGTTTGTTTCAATCGTTCAGAAGACATGAAAAATAACGGGCCACTCAAATAAACCACCACCCAATTTTCCGTACAATCGGTCGGTACTAGCCCCATTCTTGACCAATCAACTTCCTCGACATTAATCGTAATCACGGCACTTTTCGCAATGAAAAACAGGCAACCCGCTAAGACCCCTAAAACAATCGCTAAACTCAAGTCAAAAATAACGGTCGCTACCATCGTTAAAAAGAATAAACATAAGGCTGTGTGGAAACGTTTCTGGAAGAATTCTTTAATCACCGACCATTCATTCATTCGCCACGCTGTCACCACTAAAACACCAGCTAACGCAGGCATGGGAATTTTAGACATGACTGGCGATAAAAGCAACATCGATAACAATAAAAAGACCGCATGAAAAATACCCGCTAAACGTGTTTGCGCACCAGATTTAATCACTACGCTCGTCCGGGCAATCGCTGCCGTCGCAGGCACGCCACCGAAAAATGGCAAAATTAAGTTGCCAATTCCTTGTGCCACTAGTTCCTGATTACTGTCTAATGGTTTCCCTGTCATGCGACCAGCCGAAGCGCCACAAAGCAAACTTTCAATCATACCTAACATAGCAATGCTAATCGAAGGCACCAAAATATCCTGAAACGCACTTAATTGAAGCGAACCAAGTTCCAAACGTGTATCACTAAAAATACTTGTCGGAATTTTCCCTACAGTGGCCACTGGCAGTTGAAAAACCACTGTTGCTAACGTAGCTAAAATAATCATCACCAATGAAGCTGGTATCATCGCATTCCACTTTTTCGGAAAGAATACTAATCCAAGCACCACTAAAATCGACATAACCGTCGTTGGTATACTTAAATCAAAGCCCAATGAACGATAACTGCTGATTTTCTCAATTAAATTGTGTCCTTCTGAACGAACCCCAAAGAAATTATCAAGCTGCCCCAACGCAATAATAATAGCAATTCCTGAAGTAAACCCGGTAATGACCGGTGACGGAATAAAAGAAGTCAAGCTCCCTAAACGCAAAATCCCTGCCAAAAGCAAGAAAATTCCCGCCAAAAAGGTGGCCAACAAAATCCCTTGCATGCCATGCACTGCCGCAATTGACATTAAAATAGCTGCCATCGCACCTGTTGGTCCTGAAATTTGATAAAACCCACCCGAAAGGCTCCCAATCACAATTCCAGCGATAATCGCCGTGATCATGCCAGCTGCTGCAGTGGCGCCGCTAGAGACCCCAAACGCTAACGCTAACGGCAACGCGACGGCTGCGACAGTCAAACCTGCCAAGAAATCTTTTTTCAATTTTTTTTGATTATACCCTTTAAATTCATCCCTTATCATTTGTGTGTACTTTTTAAACATTCGCATCCTCTTTTCATGAAATTTCCATTCTAAAGATATCATATTTTCGGAAAGATAATAAGGTGTTTTGTGAAGGAAATCGCTAAAAAATTTTTTTCACCTCATTTAGACAAAATTGTCTAATATTTTAAGAATTTAGCCACCGCTGTTTCCTAGAGTATGATATGCTTAACTAGTAAACAGGCTTCACAAACTTACATTAATTGGGGGAAACTATTATGTGTACAGGCATCAAGATTATTTCCAAAACAAATGATATTTTTTATGGACGTACGATGGATTTTACGTTTGACTTTTTTGGCAACGAAGATCCAATTGCACCAAAAATCCCTACTCTAATTGCTCAATTTCCAAAAGGTACAGTTCTAAATAGCCAACTAAATCCTTGGACGGCAAAATATTCCTTTATGGGACTAGCAATGTCAGGCACAGATCAACCAGCGAACGATAGTAAAACCGTCAGCCTTGCTATCACAGATGGTATCAATGAAGCCGGCTTATCTGGTGATATTCAATATTTAATGGAATCTTCAACAGCACCTGCTGAAAGTTTAGCAGATCGTGGTTTAACACCTCATATTGCAGAAGAAGTTCTCGCTTATATTTTGAGTAATTTTGAAAGCGTTGACGAAGTAAAAGTAGCTTTTGAAAAAATCGGCCTGTTAGATCAAAAATTCCAACTTGATTCATTGGGGGAAGTTCATTTTACCTTACACTGGACCATTAATGATAAAAATAATAATAGTATTGTTTTGCAACCAACAGATAACGGAGCGTTCGTCATTTATGATTCGATTGGCGTAGTCACAAACAGCCCAGAATACAATTATCATTTAACCAATGCACGAAACTATATCGGAATGCGCAACTACGCTATTAAAGAACCTTACACTTTAAAATCAGGCGCAATACTTGACCCAATTGAAGGTGGGACTTCTTACGGACTATTAGGAATCCCAGGAGACTTCACTTCGCCGTCACGCTTCATTCGTGCGTTATACTATTCTGACAATCTCCAAGAATTTGATAGCTCTGAAGGGATTATGCAACTCTATCGCGCCTTCCAAACAGTGATGATTCCTCGGGGAATTGGCCATTTAGGTCAAAGTAATTCTCTGTCTGATTTCACACATTATTGGTCAGGATATGATGTGACTAATCTAACCATGTATGTCCAACCAGAAAGTACTACCTCATTTACAAAATACACTTTGGATCCAGCTTTAACAGAAGTTACTACTTTTGCTGTTTCTAACGAGCTACTACTAACAGATTTAAATCAATAAAAACACAAACAACGTCTCTGACCAGGTAATTGGTCAGAGACGTTGTTTGTTCATTTTTCAGATAATGCGTTATACAACGGCGCTAATTCTTGAAGCGCCTGACAACTTTTTTCTTCAATCGTTTCAAGCTTTTCCGTCGCAAACCACAACTTACCGATCTGAAATGAGCGATTGCCTATCCGCTCTTCTAGAATTTTCCGTTGTTTTTCATCTGCTAAATAATCTTTTAAAGGCAAATGGTCCACTAGTTCATGCTCCTCCTGCGGCCAAATATAATAGCCTTCGCAGTCGATGGTTTGACTCCAAGCTTCTAAACGATTAAGCAATTGATTGTAAGCGACGACTGAGCCTGCCCGCTCCTCACTTTTGTAATGTTGAAACATCAAATATACTTGAAATTGCTTTTTATTTAATAACAATGCCAGACAAGCATTTTCCGCTTGACGTTGCTCACTGCGATACGCAACCCAGAAATGACTGCGTAAATTCCAGCCGTTGGTCCAGCTTTCGATTTTCGGCTTAGTGATGCCGAGTTCAGCTGGTAAACCTTGAGCGATTGCGAGGTTTAAGGCTTTCCACTTTTCCCAATGTTGCTTGTAGTTTTGCTTTAAAGCATCGATTTCTGCTGGTGTTTGTTGCTCTTTGAGTTGTTTAAATGTGAAGATTTCTCGGTTGAACAGATTGAAGTCTTGATGGGTTAGGTTCATTTTATTCCCTCTTTTTAGTATCTTCTAGTTACTCTTAATAATTTTATTTTTCAATAGCCATTGTAAAAATAACACAAGGACTACAACTGGCCAAAGCGTGATTGGGAAAAAGAGCCCCACAAAAATGCCTGGTACAAGAATCGTTCCTAAGATTTGGGTTGTTAAACTCGTAGCAAAAATTGCGACAACAAAAAGCGAGTCAATTGTTGGGAAAAATTGTGCGACCGCAAACCCGATTAAAATAGCTGAAAAAACGACGGGAAAAATATCGCCACCTATCCAACCTGTCTGTAAACAAACTTGTAAAAATACTAGTTTCATTATCGCAGCGACCACCAAGATATACCAGGCTTGTTGACTACCAAAACTAGGAACTAAATGCATAAAAGATTGTCCTGAAAATAGTAATCTTGGCATTAAAATAACAAAAAGAAAAATACAGGCTGCACCAAAGCTTACCAGTATGCTTTGCTTTTCTTCAAAAGGTTGGCATAGTTTAGCCAGAGCAGCTTTCAACCATTGATAGGCGTTACCAATCACAAAAGCAGTTAATAAAGCGGGTAAAATCAGCCATAACGAAGCCATTTCAATTTTTCCAGTTCCTAACTTCGTAATAAACGATGGGTGTCCCACCAATTTCATTAAAAAGGTAAACACCACCAACCCGTTCACAATAAATAACCCGTTCATCACTTGTTTCAGTTTCTTTTTATCTACAGGAGCGAGCATCGTATCGTAGCGCTGAACAAACTGTTGCGGATGCAGCAAGCGCTGAATTTTTGTCCAAAATACTTGCTGTTCTTGCTCGTCATAATGAAAATAAAGGTATCGTAACTTATCAGATTGCCAGACTGACAACGAAATAATTGCTCCCAACAATGCAGCTTCAGGACCGACACCAGCCCCGAAAATTAAAATTACCAAGGCGGCCAATAAATTTCTAAACACACCTGAATAATCGACCGATTGTTTCGCCTTCAATTCTGTCAGAGCCTCATGCGCCGTTTGTGGTATTTGCCCGAAGCGTTTCTTCAGATAACTCAATACCAACGCTCCTAGCACACACAAGACAAAATAATAGAGAATTGGCCATTTCATTTGCGCTGGCAACACTTCCCAGAGCAGAGTCGTTAGCTCTCCTTCAATGATTAAAAATGCTCCTGAAATTCCCGCGATGATACTACTTAAAAATAACCCACTGACGATAATTGTCCACATTTTTCTGTTACGCATACTTCCTCCAAATGATAGTTGTTTCTTTTATAGTAGCAGATAGTTAGTGGTTTGTGTTTGAAGATTTTGGGAAGGATTATTTGAGATATTAATTTTCTAAATAATCAACAGGTCGCATATACTACTTTCAAACATATTTATGATTTAATTGGAATCCTATCCAATATTATATATATCAAAACGGAGAGAAGAACTTCTCTCCGCTAAAACTTAAACTTCTCTAATATTTCTTATTTCCTTTGATTTTTGATTATTATTTTACATATTAATTGTAGAAAGCACATCAATAAAAAATTTCTTTAACTACTATTAAGTAAATTATTCAACTCCAAGTGCTTTAAAGACAGCATCTTCTGGTGAATTATAGAAAACAATATTAAAAGTCGACATTAGCTCTGGAGGGACTGTAGCTAAGTCAGCTGCATTAGCCATCGGAACCAGCGCTTTCTTAGCACCCGCATCACGAGCCACTTGCATCATATCTGCTAAGTTGGTAACTCTAACTAAAGTGCCACCAATCGTTATATCACCAAATACGGCTATACTGGAGATTACTGGCTTGTTCAACGCCACTGAACAAAGTGCAATCATTGTTGGTAAAGTCAGAGACTCTGGATTTCCGACACCATTCAGATCTTGGGTATTGAATACAAAGTCATGACTGGCAATGGATATGGATGCACTAATCGAAGCAGCATTAGCACTAAGATATTTATAAGCTGAATAAGTTTTTTCTTTGGCTGCAGAATCACTACCTAATCCAGTCGCTTTAAATTTACCATTTCCAGAAATCATTTGAGTTTCAAATTTAAATACGCCCACTCGTCCACTAGCCCCACCTGAAACAGCATGTACATGTCCTGGTTTCCCAATACCTTCAGGAATTAGTGTGCCACTTCCTTGTTCTGGGACAGAAACATATTCTTCTCTATTTTCTTCTAAATCAATATAAGATAAGTTAACATCAAAGAATTCCATTCCACCAATTTTTTTAAGCTGTTCTTTCACTCTTCGTCTCATTTCAATAGAAAATTTAAGTACTTTTTCTACCTCTTCTTTTCCAAATTCCCCATGAGGATATACTAGTTTGATAAGTCCAGAAAACATCTTTTTAACAGCAATAGTATCACGTTGATTTAGTTGTGAACCTAGCTTAAAATAGTTATCGATTGCATCACTATAAGTTGTCTTACGTAATTCTCGCATCACTTCTGAATAGTAATCTGTTATAAAACCATAATCATTCGTAAAAAAATCTGGCCGGTATTTAGGAATTTCCCATCCTGGTAAGTAACAATGCATACGATCTAAAAATGCTGAATCAGATCGCATTTTTTCTGGGAAAGGTTCAAATAAATTTGAAGTTTTTAAGATAACATCTACACTTTGATTGATATTTCCTACAAATACCATCGATGCAGATGCATTTTTTTCTTCTTTACCACGAGCAAATGAGCCTGAAGCCATGTAATCCTTCATTATTTGAACTAAATCTCCATCTTTCACGTTAATACCTGCTACCTCGTCAAAAGCCACCGTATCCCACATACCAACTAATCCCATAGATCTTTGAGCCATATTATAAAATAAATTCGCAACAGTAGTTTGTCCACCAGAAACTAAAATAGAGTTAGGCGAGATTTCTTTATAAACATGCGATTTTCCTGTACCGCGTGGCCCTAATTCACATAAGTTAAAATTATTTTCTATCAACGGGACAAGGCGAGCCAAATGTAACCATTTTACACGTTCAGTAAATTGTGTAGGCTCCATTCCAACCGATCGAAGAACAACATCAATCCATTCCTTCTCTGTAAATGCAGCACGACCACGCCTAACTTCTTCAATATCCAAACCAGGCATTTGAATAGGATCAACTTTTTTTGCAATAAATGGTGAATTTCTTTGATCCGTTTCATCATACCAATATTCCATCTGAACGATGCACCAAATCCCACCACCAAGAAGTCGATCATATTTTTTGGGATATTCATCACCAATACGTACGCCAGAAAGTCCTAAATTAGAAAATTCAGCTTCATACTGATCTCGCCGTTCATTTAATGATACCGATACTTTATCAATGACTGTATAGCCACCATTCTCTCGAATTTTTGCTTTTACTTTTTCGGCTTCATCTGGACGAACATAATTTCGAACCAAAATATTTTTTACATTTTCAACACCTTTTATAACTAAATTTTCATCTAAAGAAGATGCATACATACCAAGCAAATATTCAAGCACATATACTGGAACATTTGCTCCTTCTTTTATTTTTTTAGTTAAATCTTTACGGACAATCTTTCCAGGAAAGTTTGCCACCAATTTATCTAATATAACTTGATCCACTAACTTTCCTCCTAAATATCAAAACCAAAACCGCCAGCAAATGGATTATCAATTACAAAGTCAATTCTTTCCACTTGAATCTTCGTCTCTGTATTTTTCACTACTAAATAAATTTTTTCATTTGTATCATAATTACGATTTATAAAGTCAAAAGTGAAATTTGTAAATCTTTCACTAGCTTGCTCTGAGGTAGAATCGGCATAATAGGTATGTTGATTCGTAATTAAGTTTCCCTTACTATCTTCAAAATATAACGTATATTTTGCTTTAGTGATTGAGTCACTTAACGCTTCCGTTTGATAAAACTCTAAAGATATAGAAAGTCCTATAACTTTTCTTTTTGCTGTCATTAACTGAACGCTCACTGGTTCTTTTTGAGACGATCCTCGAGAAACGTTTACTTCTAAAACAGGGACAAGCATTTCTTGTGGAGAAGAACCACCATGTACATAACTTTGACCCCCACCTACTTTTTTAAAAATAGCAGATGTTTCAGGATAATGTACATAGCGTTTGTCATCATTGCGCAATATTTCTCCTAATTTCATTGAAGTAATTCCAATTTCATCATAATGATTTTCACTAATTATAAACCGACGTTCTACTCTATCTTCAGAAAATTCAGATGGATTTTCAATCTTTTCATGTTCTTCAACTTTGGATCTTGTATAGATAAAGCCATGGTCACTGGTGATCAAAAATCGATAAACATTCGCTCCGTTTGAAATAAATGGTATTAAAGCTTTGATTTCATCAACTGTTTTTTGTGCAGCATCAAAAACTTGTGATTCCTGACCATGATCCCCTGTCCTATCAATTTGATCATGATAAAGATAAATCACTTCTTTGCCATTAAATATCTCACGAAGTTCTTTTGCATTCGTTTTAGTCATCACTTCTTCATACGTAATAGCCAAAGAGTTGGAATTTTTTGCTTTTAATATTTTATCTCGTGCAGGAGTCCCCTGTGTTTTCATTCCATTTACCCGAATATCGGTTCCTTCAACATATTCATACGTTTCGTGTCCACTTCTTAACAAAGCCGCTTTTCCAAATTCCGTTACTGATGGAAGAACAGAAAAAAGTGTATTCATCTTTGTTGTAAATTTCTTTTCATACTGCAGTACTTCTTGAATTTCTTTCCCAATTTCATAACGAAGTGCATCAGAAATAATCACAACTGTTTTTGTTTTATTATTTGCAAAGTCGTCATAAAAATCAAGGAGTGACGAACGTTCTTCTAAAGACAATAGATCATTCCACAAACGGGCACTCTCATTTAAAAATATTTTGTATTGTTTTTCTATGCGTAATTTAAGTTCTGTAAATAAATCTGGAGATAAAACTTTATCAAAATGCCAAATAAATTTACGATAAGATTGATCAATATTAAACGAGATATTTTCATAATTTTTAACAACTTCTGAAAATTGGTTAATATTAGAAGAAAAAGTATTATTCAACAATTTTTGTGCATTCAATATTACTTCATATTCATGAATATACTTTGCACCAAAGTGCGCTCGCTGCTTCAATGTAATAACTTCAGAAAGTGTCATCCCATTAATTATCGGTGTTAAATCCCCACTCAATAGCTGGCCAATATAATACTTGATTATGTTATTATGAACAGATTCAAAAATATCAGCTGCAATAAGTTCCTCAATGGGCACCAGTGAAATCAACTTCTCTCCGCTAATTAACCGATATGTATTTCCACTCAATTTATCGAAAGCTTGCGTATAGCGAGAGTCATTCATTACCCCATCCATAAAGGAAATAATTGCTGTAGTTTGTTCTAAAACTTCGTACTCTTTTAACTGTATAGGTAATTCTTGATGTCCTAATTGCCCATAAAAAGCATTAACAAAAAAAGAAACTGTCAACTTTTGGATAGTTGGTGTCTCTGAAATAAAGCCATAATAAAGAGATACATATTTCCAAAAAGCATTCTGTAAATCAAAAGTCACTAATTGTTCATACAGGCTACTTGATTCATACGCATATTCGACCAGTAAAGATTGAATGATACTATAAAATTGGGCAGTGTTAGCTTTGGTTAGGACGGCCATCATTGCTATTTCAAGTTCTTGCTTTGATTTAATTTCAGTAGTTATTAGTTTGTTAAAAGCAGTAATTCGTGATCTTGCACCAAAGAATTTAGCATAATGTACCATAGCATCATGTAACTCATTTGGAATATTTAATTGTGTCATCACCAATGAAATACGATCTGCACTAAACTCGCTAGAATATTTCAAAATACTTAGTAAATGATTATCCTGGTCGTCATCACTTATCTTTTCAAATGGTGCATAGATTAAATAGTTATTATCAGTATCTTCAATTTCAAAGAAACGTTTTGTCATAAATTGAGTATTTGGTTCAAGGATAAAAACTTTCGCATCTTTTAATTCAATTTTCCCATTAATAATATCCTCTTCAAATTCTTTTTTTGGATCGAACCAAAAAATAAGTTTACGCTCTCCATATGTTACAAAAAGTTCATTTAGTCTGTTCTGAATCTGATTTAAATTCAAATCTGACATAATCACATCTCCTTAAGGTTCTTTAACACCTTTGGTTAAAATCAAGAATTTTTCACCTGTATCTGGATCACGTTGTAACTTATCATAATTTACAATCACTCCATCATCTAAATCAAGAGAAACTTTCTTTAGCGCTAAATGCCCTAATTTTTCATCAAACTCTTGAAGTTCTTTTAACTGTTTCTTGATTTTTTGAATTTCTTTTTCATAACGAGTGACTTCTCCAGCATTCGTAGTCGACATCTTTTGACTTTCACGTAGTTCAATACGAGAATTATAAGCTTGACTTAATTTTGTAACATATTCTGTGCGAAGCTGTCCTAATAAATTTTCATCAAACCGATGTAAATACATTAGCGCTTTAAAACCATTCGCTTTTCCTGAATCAAATTGCCAATAAATCGGGCGCTTTTTATAAGTTGCCATATGATCTGTAAAAAATTTTGACATAAAGTATTTACGTATCTTATCTCGACTTTTTCCACTTCCTGGCAACACATCGGCAATATAATCAAGATTTTCTTCAAGTGTTTCTTTTCCATAAACAACCGTAATAAACTCTACAAATCTTGTCATAATGTCGCTTTCATCAGATTGAAAATATTCATTATCTGTAATCAGTAGAATATTATCTTCATCAGGTTTAAATTTTTTATAACGTGACATATCAAATTCTCCACCTGCAAATATCAATCCTTCTTCATCCAATGAATAGCGTCCGAACATACAGCCAACTGCATAGCTAATAAGTGACTTGATATCGCGTTCTCTATCTGCTAAGGATACTGAAACTTCTTTATCATCAACGTGGTAATCTAGTTCATCTTGTAATCCATAAAGTTCAATAAAAATTTTATTTAATTCTTCTTCATTTGCTTTCAACTGATCAAAACGATCCTGGGCTTCCTTTTGCCAAGCTTCAAATTTATCTTTAATTAATATAGCCAAGTTGCAACCCTCCAGTGTACTTTTAAGCTATATTATACCGTTTTTTCTCAATATTTGCATTACTAATCAAAATTCTTTCCTTTAATAAAGTAATATAAGTAGTAAGTACAAAAAATAGAAAATATGAAAGGAAAGAATTTATGACTACAACTTTAACACTGGCTGATTACTTTCAACAATGGATGGAAACCTTTAAAAAACCTGCTGTTACTTCAGTCACTTATGTGAAATATAGAAATTCACATAAACATATCTACACATATTTTGGAAATATTAAACTTAAAGAGATAACTCGCCATCGGTATCAAAAAGGGTTAAATGATTTTGCTAAAAATCATGCCAAAAGAACAACTTCAGGATTCCATAAACAAATTCGAGCAGCTATTTTAGATGCTGTGGAAGAAGGAATTATTGACACTGATTTCACAAGAAAAGCAATTATAACAGGACGTGAAAAAAAGAAAGCAAAAGTAATGTATCACTCCTACTCTGAATGGCAAAAATTAATTCACTACACCAGAAGTCAACCACTGAATCCAAATAACTTTATTATTTATTTATCAGCGATGACTGGATTGCGTTTTGCTAAAGTTTTGGGGATCACTGTTGCAGATATTGATTTCAAACATAAGTTGATCTCTGTTAACAAAACTTGGGACTACAAATATCGTACAGGATTTAAAGAAACAAAGAATGCTAGTTCCGTACGAACTGTGGATGTTGATACAAAAACTTTAAAGGTGATTAAAAAAGTTATCCGCTTTAGAAGGTTTAGAGGAGATGACAAAATTTGTGCAGATGATAATGAGAAGTTACCTGTCAGTGCTACTATCAATAGACACCTTGAAAAAGCATGTCAAAAACTTAAACTTTCTTCTATTTCTTTTCATGGATTAAGACATACCCATGCATCGATTCTCCTTTTTAAAGGTGTTAATATCCTAAGTGTAAGTCGACGACTTGGACACAAAGATGTGACAACCACACAAAGTGTATACTTACATGTCATTAAAGAAATGGAAGAAAGAGAAACAAGGTTAATCATGAAAATTATGAATCAGGCACTTAGTATCTAGTTTCGCTCTACAAGAGATAAAACTTTTAGACAACGCTATGGGTTCGGGCCACGTATTAGTTTATGCTTTTGATGTGTTTATGCAGTTATATGTTGCAGAAGGATTCCGTGAACGTGATGCAGCAGAGAGTATTTTAATTAATAACTTATTCGGACTTGAAATCGATAAGCGTTCATATCAGTTAGCTTACTTTGCCATTATGATGAAAGGGCGCGAATATAGTCGTCGTATTTTAACTAAGAATGTAAAATTACATTTACATCAATTTATTGATTCAGATGATATTCCTAACGAATACTTTGAGCGATTAGAAGAAATTTCAAGCCTTCCTAGTGATGAGTTTATTGAAAAAAGTAATCTCTTAAAATTAGTTTTAGATATGTTTTTACATGCAACTGAATTAGGTTCTGTCTTAAACATTCAGAATATAAGCCAATCTGAAATCGATGAACTTAGACAACTTACTGGTGCATTTGAAGACTTTTCAAATATGGATATTCTTTATCAGCTTCCAGAAGCACATGAAAAAGTAAATCATATTTTAAATATTGTAGAAGTTCTTTCTTTTAGATATACAGCGGTTGTAACTAACCCTCCATATTTGAATAAAATGAGCGCCGTTCTTAGTAAATATGTTAAAGATAATTATCCTGAAGTAAAAACAGACTTGTTCTCAGTCTTCATAAAGATGAATAGTCAAATGCTTACGGATGGTGGCTATGCTGGATTTATGACCCCATTTGTCTGGATGTTTATAAAGTCTTATGAAGAACTGCGTGACTTCTTAATTGCTAATAAAAATATTTCTAGTTTAGTGCAAATGGAATACTCTGCATTCGAAGAGGCAACCGTTCCAGTTTGTTGTTTTACTATCAAAAATGCAAAATCAGAACCTATAGGAAACTACTTCAAGCTATCTGATTTTCGAGGTGGTATGAATGTACAAAAAGAAAAAGTTCTTGAAGGTATCAGAAATCCAAATGTAAATTATTTATTTCAAACAAACCAAAATAATTTCACCAAAATCCCTGGTAGTCCTATATCGTTTTGGGTAAGCGAAAATATATTTTCTGTTTTTTTAAAGGACAGCCACTTGGTGAGTTACTGGATATTAAAAGAGGTATGACCACTTCGAATAACAACAGATTTCTTCGTTATTGGGCAGAAGTAAATCAAATTGATATTGTTTATAACGCAAAAAATCAAAAAGAAGCTTCGGAATCTAAAGCAAAGTGGTTTCCTTACAGTAAAGGTGGAGGTTATAGAAAGTGGTATGGGTTTAATGAGTATTTAATTGATTGGGAAAATGGAGGTGAAAACGTTATAAATTTTGCTAAAACTATTAATAAATCGTATACTCGTACTATTGTAAATATCCCTTACTATTTCAAACCGTCTATTGGATTCTCTTACATTACATCAGGACCATTCAGCATGAGGTGGATACCTAGAGGTTATATTTATGACTCTGGGGGACCAGGGATGTTTGGGGATGAAGAATTTAGAAAAGAAATTATCGGTTTGATGAATAGCAAGCCTGCACAAAAAATTCTTAAAATTCTTAGTCCAACAATTAACCTACAAATTGCCGATATTGTTAGAATGCCTTATCTAACAGATAATTTAAGAATGTCTAAAATTAAAAATTTAGTTGAATCAAACATATCTATGTGTGCCGAAGACTGGGATTCTTCAGAAACATCATGGGATTTTAAAAAACATTCATTAATTTAACTGAAAATGGTAGCTTAAGTGGTTTTTAAATCGACAAAATATAATTTTTTTATGAAATAATAGGATTTGATTAAAAATATATTAGGAATTGCAAAATTCTAATGAAATACTTTGGCTTTACTTTTCATTACTCAACATGGATACAAGTAATGATATAATTTTTAAAGTTAACCACTCGATTCATTCGGAGAATTTATAATCATATTCAGATAAATATTTTTATAATCTAAACTAAAAATGCAGGCCAATAATTAAAATCTTTATAGAGTATTTCCCCGCCCTAATTTTTCACTTTTGGTGAACATATATTTCGGAATTTTTGAAAAGAAGGATACTATCAAGGTTAGACATAGAAACGACTCCTGTATAACGATTTGTTGAAATTACACATGGATACCATTTTTATCGTTTCCACTCATTTTTGGCACACTTAATATCTTCTACCTCACTTCTCAGAGCATATATATATCTAGTCTTTTATAAAAAAATAAACTAGAAAATTTCAATCTATTTAAATTGAAACACCTATCAATTTTCTAGTTTATTTATTCTCTATATTAATGGATGTTCTTTAAAGTCCCAGTTTGTTTCATATTTTTCATATGAAGAGTGAGTTAAATCGATACAATTTTGTACACTAAGAGTGATTGTATCTTTTTTTTTGTTTGTATTCAGTTCTGGAATTAAAATAATATCTCCAACTTTAAAATCAAGCGTGGGTGAAAATAGCTTCAGATATGCAGCAGCCACTACAGAATTTAGCAGACCTAATGTAGTATGGATTTCGGAACCATCTTTTTTAAAGCCCATTGCGCCCTTCGAATCAAACATATATCCAATTGGTGAATAACGTGCTGAAAAGTTACCTGATGTTAAAGAACTCCATGTTAATCCTGACTTTAAGGCAAATTCTCCATTATAATTATGTGAACGAACTCGTCCTGTTTTTTTGTCTACATTATTTTTTATTTCTTCACCATCATTTTCCCAATTTACAACCAATTCTTGTCTAGCATCCCATTTCCTATAAGATCCTCCCTTGTTATATGGATACCATTTATATTCTTGAGTAAATTCTTTTTGAAGAATTCCAATTTTATCAAAGTTGATTTCAGACCAATATCTTAAGAAAGATAGATTATCAGCTGTGGCCATCCCTTCTCGTGTAATTAATGTATTGAACAATAAATTATAATTAAAAGTTTTAACAAGATTTTCGCTTGCCCAATACGAAATTGGTTGACCCGGGATTTTAGCAAAATTATCTTGAACGGTTTGGTAAAGATAATCAACGTTTCTCTTTTCGATTGCTTCGAGCGACTTTGTTTCTTTTAGTTCATGATTAACAAAATCGACAAGTCTTAAATAACTTCCAACATGTCCTTTATGTTCAAGAGGGGACATTATAAATGCAGTAGTCTGAACAACTTCACCACCAATTTCTTCAAATGCACGCGTTCCCAAATGAATCATGTTGATAATGGTTTGTTGATTAATTTTATGACGTAATTTTTCAAAACTTGATAAGAACATCCAAGCATGTTGCGTAATCATAGAATAGTACCCAGAGGATTTTATCATTTTTTTAAGTCGCTCAATAAATACACCAAAAAGGTCACTCTTGCTATCAGGGTAAGCTTTTTTTATAAAATTAGACAAATTTTTGTTCATTCCAGAACTACCCATATAAGGTGGGTTTGTAATTCCAACGTCATATTTCTGTTGCAATAATTCTCCGACATGTATCATTTCATTAATCATTTGGTCAAAGAACGTTATAGAACCGTTACCAAATCCCACTTTCAAGTTTTCGAAATCGATATCCTTAAATTCTATCAATGAACCTAAATCTGCACCGTTTTTGAAGCTATTAATTAACTGTAATAAATCTTCTTGGGCTTTTTGTTCGTTTGGAAAATCTATGTGTAAAAGTTGTAATTCTGCTTCGCTAATTTCTAAGTTGTTTGGGATTGCATAAACATTAGGCTTAATACCTTTAGACAAAATACGCCGAGAATATTGACGACCCTTCATAATTAAAGCAAAGTAGGTTAATTGAAAGGCTCTCTTATCTATATCTAACCCATACAGGTTATTCGTTAAAATTGACACAGCCGCATCTCGTTCTCGAAACCCTTCTGCTACATAAAGCTGAATCAGCACATCAAAGGCATAAACAAGTATATGTCCGCTTCCCATTGATGGATCAATAAGTTTTATCTCTTGTAGAGCGATAACATTTTTATCTTTACGTTCATCTTGAATTTGTAATTGTACATTCTCGGGTTGTTCTGCTGTTGGTAAATAGTATTTCCAACCAAATTCATCTGCAATTTCTTTTTCTGTACGTGTTTCAGTAGGAATTGCTAGTTTTTGATCAATATAATAACGTCCAAGTGAATTTTCAACCATATATCTCACAATCCAATCGGGCGTAAACAATTGAGTTAGCGCAGGAATTTCATCTGCACGGCTTTTCCGTTTCTTCTGCGCTTTCATTGCCTCAGCTTTCGGCTCAGTATTGTAGTATTGATACATCCAACCAATAATTTCGACTTGTCCTTCTTTACTGACGTCAAAGTCTTCTTCTGGGATTGATAGTAAGCTTGCAATGACACCATTTTCATCAATATAAGAAATTGTAAACAAAAGCTCAGTATAGTCGTCAATTTTTTCAAAAAGGTCTGGCAGTAACTGATTCAAACTATTGCATTGTTTAATAAATACTAATTGATAAAGTTCGTCTACAGCAGCTGCTGAGTTATCTGACATTAAATCCACTACTCGACTTTTTGTAGCAGGATCCATTTCTGCATATAAGTTTGAACTTAAAAGATTCGTAATGATATCTGGTTCACGAATGCCAGATTCGCTTGATAAGATACGTTGTCGTTCTGGCAAATAATTGTTGACTTCCATGAAACGAATTGCAATTAAACGGTTAAACCACGTATACGCTACCTCTTCAACCAAATTATCAAACGCAATCGCTTTACTTTTCTTTTCGCCTAAGTCAAGTTGTTTCTCTCTTGCCTTTAATGCTTCTACTAACTTTGTACGATTTATTACATCTTTTCCTGTGTAACGTTGTTTACTTGAAGAGATTGTAATTGTGTCATTCCCTAATTCTGTGACAGGTTCGATATTACTTTCAGTTATGCCTAGCTTAGTCAGCTTATTGATAACTCCCTCACGAAGTTTTACACGAGATTCCATGGCGAATTTTTTAATTGCTTTTTTGTCCATTTATAAGGCTCCTATCGCTTACAATAAAATGTCTAGTTCATTATCATCATTTAATTTTGCTAATAATTCTTGTTTTAGTTTATTCACGAAGAGATCAATGTCTTCTTCCGATTTAATCCGTTGACGAGAACTGATTAATTCTTTTACATAAACATTTTCAACTTTCTTAACCGGTGTTACAGCTATTACGTCAGGTATTTTATCTGCCATAGAGTTGGTATCCTCATCACAGTTATTGCTGATGGCTATACTGATTTTTTTGGCCTCTTCTTCACGACGATAATTTTCCTCAGTTGTAAATTTAGCTGTGAATTTTCGCTGTAAAGGTTCAGCTTGCGCTTGAATTAATATGATCTCATCAAACGTTTTTGCAGTTGACAATTCATCATTTAATTTATCAAATTCTTTGATTACGTCATTTCTAAAGTCATCTCCAAAATTACGACGGAGCAAATCTTCTAATACTGATTCTTTAATGACATTTATCTGACTAGTCGCCTTATCAGACTTAGCTTCCATAAATTTCATGTACTCTATTTCAAATTTACTATTCAGTTCACTTAATCTCGGAATATCTTTATAGGGTGCCGCTTGTTTTCTAATAGATTTCATCTCAGAAATAATTGTATTCATTTCTTCTGTAGATTCTTTGATTTTACTATCTTCTATGCGACCGATGTAATCTCTCGTTTTATCCCAGATGCTTTTCTGAGAACTTGTATGAAAACTATGGATGTCTTCGTAATCCTCAGCCCAGTCCAATAACTCCTCTTCTCTATTTTGTAATACTTCAAAAAATGATTTTGTATCTCTTGCATTTATTACCTGATCCAATACTTTAATGGCTTCCACAATTTCGTCAGATTGAGGATAATGATGCCCTGAAGTATCTTTAAAACGTTGTAACTCACGAACCATGTATTGTGCTTTTTCATTAAAGCGTATACGTGTTGTATCATCATTTGTTTCATCAACAATATTCCGACTATTAAACAGTTCTTCTCCCAAATTGCGCACCATTTTTTTCTGGAGATCATTTGATTTCGGACGTAGTTCAACACGAATTTTTTCTGGAGATTTACGATCAAATATTGCTTTTGAAATCTCATTTATATCAGAGTTAGTATCTAATGGAATGCCATTTTTAAATAAACTAATACTTCCTTCTTTAAACAATCTGGCAATAGCCCATTCTAAATCTTCATTTATGAAACCATATGGTTCACGATTAACATAATTATCTCGCAACGTTTTCATTGTAACTGTGAGATTTTGGTTGTGTTGTAATTGAATGAATCGTTTTACATCATCGACAACATTTTGATTTTCTGTATATGCTACAAGAGTCGTACCATTATCTTTCAACAAACTATTAATGTCTGATTCGGAAACAGCAGCATCCACCAAATCATTTTTATGATAGACTAGCTTTGCCATTTGCTGCAACGCATCATTCAGTCTCACTTTGAAATCGGATCCAGAAACCTCTAACTTACTGTTATTAAAATAGAAGGTCGCTTGTTTCAAAAAATCGTTTAATTGAGAATTAATTGATTCCACTAGTTCTTGATTTTCAGCTGTTTTTTCGGCTTTTACCGCCGCGAAATTCTTAATTGCACTTGAAACATTCGCCGTTGTAATATATTTTTCTACCTTAAGATAAGTTTGAACATGATTCATAAATTCTGTATCTACTGGAAGATTTATCAGCATTTGATTCTTCGTACTTGTTAAAATTAATTGTGGCTCATTATTCCACAATTCATTATAATATGGTGTGATAATTTTTACTTCTAAATTCGGATTATTATTTTTGCGATAAGCATAATCATCAACGTAAAAGTTATACATAAAATTATAGCGATTTTCAAATGCACGTCCTGAAGCATTTGCATTTTTATAAGAAAATGAATTACGACCAACTTTATCATCTAAAATATCTCGAGCTAACCTATCCTCAACGTCTGTAGCACTTAAATCAATATGATTGATTAACCGTGTTACCTCTTGCTCTTCATCTGTTTGAAATACATAATTTTGTAAATTTTGACGAATTAAATTTTCTTTTATCAATATTTTCAAGGCTAATTCTACTCTCTTGCGAAGAGCTAATTTATCTTCGTTTACACGTCGAACCATTAAGTTTGTAATGTTATTCAATGTTGGTTTAATATTTTGATCTACGTATTTAATCATAAATAACACTTTTAGTACTTCTACATTAAATAAGTCTTTTCCGTCTGAGACAATGTTTGTATTTTCTTCTGCTTGTTTAATAACTTTAGCATTTTCTGTTTCATTTAGCCATTTTTCTAAAGAAGGATAAAATTGATCTAAAGATACTAACACACCGCTGTCATTATCCGCATTTCGCTCCGCTGTTTCTTTAAAGAACGCAAGTAGTGATCTTTCCCCACGAGATAGATTAGCTCCTTGAATTGAATGTTTTGAAACCTGTGTCAGGATATTCGCTAACAAATTGAATTGATATGGAACAAATGGATAAACATCTGCATAATTTTTAGCAGAGTTGTATAATTTTAGTTCAGGACTATCTTCAAATATTAGCATCGATTTGATGTTACTTTCGTGATTAGGATAATCTGCTTCTAAGTATTGTTGTCCTGAAATATTTTTTGCGAGAATACGTTTTTGGATCACTTCATCGGCATTAGCAGAAGATAATGATAAGGTTGTTTCGAAACGACCTTTAATTTTTGAAAAATCTAAAGCTGCTGAGCCAGCAATGTCTGTAATTGCATCAATAGCTTGTTGACTTGTTACAATCACCCATGCCTTACCACGTGATTTATTGCCCAACTCTTCAACTATTGTTTGCAATTGCAATGTTAAATCACTGTTTCCACCTATATACTGCCCAATTTCATCAACTAAAAAAACAATATGCTCATTGTTCCCTTTTGATTGTAAGTACTCCTCAATCATCACTGCAAATTCTTCGATACTAATAATATATTCAGATTCTAGCTTATTAAACCATGTTTTTGCTGCATCTTCAGTCATATAACCGATACTTGACAGAGCATTCACCATAGAATCTTGGATAAAGTCCACTTCATGACGTTCATTAATCCAATCAAGTCCATGTTCAGCTTTAAAAGCTTCTTTAAATTCATTATATTTTCCATCTTTATCTAAACGACGTTCCAAATCAGCAACTTTTGGATTAGTGGAATAACCTAGACTATTATTAAAAACTTTCAAGAATACATTTACTAGACTATTTTTTCCCTCTATCCCTGTTTGATGCTTAGATTCAACGTTGAAAAGTATAACGTTTGTTGGCGTTTTAACCGCTAGTTCCATATCGGCAATTGTCATTGGATCTTTAATCTTGCGAGTTAATTCGTCCCCCTCTGTAAAAAAATCAAATGCTGTTTTCCCATTTATTTCTTTATTTTCAAGAATATAAGAAAGAATTTTTAAGAAGTGTGATTTACCTGAACCAAAAAAACCTTGTATCCAAACACCCATTTTACTAGTATGACCATTAATGCCTTGTTTATAGGCATCAAAAAACGTTCTAAACTGACCTTGTAACTCTTTAGTAACTACATACTCATCCAACTCTTGATAAACTTGCTCTTCACTAGCTTGTGAAGCTGTGATAACTCCTTCAATATTTCGATGGATATCTTTTTGGAACATATCATTAATTTTCATCTTCAACTCTCCTAATCAATTCTGAAAGCTCTATAATAATTAGCATCACGATTTGTATCTAGTATTGTTAAGCGTAATCGATCATACTCGCCAGGGTACAT
This sequence comes from Enterococcus sp. DIV0236, assembly GCF_050558525.1. Classification (NCBI taxonomy): domain Bacteria; kingdom Bacillati; phylum Bacillota; class Bacilli; order Lactobacillales; family Enterococcaceae; genus Enterococcus; species Enterococcus sp. DIV0236. Next base: position 2,461,806 of record NZ_CP187891.1, read on the forward strand.
CATGATAACTGGACGTTTTGTATAAACAAGGTGCATTTTGTTTAAAACAGAATGGGCCCTTACTAGTGGATAAATTTCACCAATTCCAGTTAAAATAACTACTGAATTATCTTTCACTCGTTGTCTAATATAATCAGTAAAATACATTTCAGCATCATCAAATTCTTCCATTTTCAATAGACGGTTAATACGTGTTGCTACAAACATAATTCCATGTTTTTTCTCCCATTGAGCGATAATATCGATATATCTTTTCGATTCCAGTAATTCCATCATAATTTCATAGAGATTGAATACTTGAAGTGTGTAGCCATCATTCGCTGGATAATTTTTTGCTTCTAAATGATTAATATATTCTCGAACTAGTAACTCATTTTTGGGGCTATAATCGAAAATGTAGTAGCCAATCTCGTTACCTAGGCCTCTGTTAGCTAGGAAATCATCCGACTTTAGCAACCGCTCCAGGACATCAAAGCGCTCTTCTATTGTTTTCTTTTTCATTTGTCAAATTCCTCCCGTTATCGCTTTAGCAATATCTAATCGATTGATAGCTTTTAACCACGATAACACTCTTGAATCCACCATTTTTGGCGTAATAATTTCTATCCCTTTATCTTCACGAATTAATCCTGATTCAAGAAGATAGTTCCTATAAGCACTACCTAAACGACTATACGTATAAGGTTGCCAACTAGCAACTATTTCATTCGTTCTTTGCTTCTCCGAGAAAAACTGTTTATAATCCGTTGTTGTTAATTTTAAGATGCCTTTTTGTATTTGAGCTTGATAAACTTCTAACATAAATTCCAGAATCAAATCATTCAATAATAAAACTGAAATTAGTACAACAATCTTTTGGTTATCTATATTTAAATTAGGAAATAATTCTTGCATTTCTTTTCCTAATACATTTATACGTCGCTTAGCAGCATTGTATGTTTCGTTTGATCGACTGCTACTAGCAGCGCCAAAAATATTGATTTCTTCACTTAATTTTTTTATTTCTTGATGTGTTTTACCTTCATTGAGCATTTCTATATATTCTTTAGTCTCATAAAACCAGAATCGCTGTGAGACTAATCCTGCACTATATATTTTTTTCGACATCTTGTTCTACTCCTTTAGTAACGTTTACAGATATCTCTATTGTCTGAGATTATCTGTAGAGCTAAATATCTTTACTTCACTTCTGATTTCAAGATGTTGTCCTCTTTCAAAACTAACTATTACTTTTATGGAGTCTAACTCCCAAAGATAGAAATTTTGAACTTACACAGTACCTCAGTGTAAGTGTAATGAATTACCCCAACTTTTTCAATAAAAAATGGAATCTTTATTGAAAAGATTCCATTTTTTATTGATTAAATTATCCTTCTTGTATAATCGTTTCTTTTAGCTTTATATATTCGGCTTCTGTCAAAATCTTTTTCTCAAATAAGGCATGTGCTCTCTCTAGTTTACTAAAAATATCGTCCGCATGTTTGGCTGTTTCTGTTTCAGGTTGTTCTGAAATAACTTCAAAATCGGCTTCTAAAATTTCTAGATCTTTTTCTGCATCTTCTTGAGTATAGCCTATGTTTTTACTTAATTCATCTTTTAACCTCATAGCCATTGGTTTCATAGAGGCATAATTAATGCCACCAGAAACAACGCCGCCTAAAACGGGAATTGCTTTAGAAACACCTTTCGCAAAAGTTGATTTTGTTAATTTTGCCCCAAAAATAGCTAATATTTTTTTCAATATTGGATAATAGAAAGTTTTCATTAGCGCCTTCTGTGGGATTTTCTTTACAGCTTGGATAGATAAACGTTTAGACAAAATCCGAACGACCGAACCAGCTGACGTTACCCCTAACATGATTCCTAAGTATAAAATCAGTGTATTTTTGGCTTCTTCTGTCAATTCATCTTGATTGTTCCATAAATCATGGTAGCCATAAATATAAGAAATTTCTTGCGCTAATTTCAAAGAATAGCCATAGAATTGCGCAATATCTGCGGGAATGGTAGCTGCCATAGCCAGACCACCTGGAATTCCTGTCGCAAATGAAATTGCGCTCGACTGCATAACTGCTTGGTTAATACATTTTTGGGCAGCTCGGTCTAGTTCTTTTTTTGATAAGACTTTTTCTGGTCCGTCATCAAATAATTCTTGTACATTGTCCACTTTATCTTGAAACATTTTTGTCAAAAAAGCATTTCGATTCACTTTGACACCAGGTAATTTTAACGACTCATTCACTACTTTCAACGCTAATACTTCTTCTTCCAACTGTAGGCCTCCTATTTTTACGCATAAATTCTCTTACAGTGTACTCCTTTTATCTTTCAAAAACAACGCCACTTCCAGCGCCAACAAGTCCACTTCCTTATCAAAATCCAACAGCACTAGCTGTTCAATTTTCTCCAATCGCTGTAATAAAGTATTACGATGAATAAAGAGTTTTTTGGCTGTTTGAGACAAGTTTCGTTTTGATTGAAAATAGACATTCAGTGTATGGACAAAGTCGGTATGTTGCTGTTGATCACTTTTCTGCAATGGTTGAAGATATTTTTTTCTGAGAGTTGCTTGTCCTTCTTCTAAAAAATAACGCTGTAGTGTCTGTCTAAAATGAAAATTCGCGTAGGAAGCAATCCTCATTTCAGGTTTTTCTGCAACGAATTGGCGTTGAAAGGCTAAAACGTCAATCGCTTGTTGATACGATTCATGAATCTGGGTCAGACCTTGAATCTTAGGTCCTATTGTTAGGAAAAGTTCCACATCTTCTTGTACTTTCATTAACTGATTTATGCTACTTTGTGCTAGGCGTTGCATCATTTTCAGATAATCGCCTTCTTTTTCAGGTGGATTTTCAACTAATAAGACAAAGGAACTGTCAATTTCAATACAAACAATTTTTTGTTTGTCCCCTAAAATAACTTGGTTTAACTGGTTACCTAAAATAGACATTCTTTCTTGCCTTTGGCGTTCATTTAAGGTTAATGAAATTAGCAAAATCGCATAGGGCTTATCTATTGCCAAGCGATAATATTGTTGAAATTGTTGGAAAACAGCTTGGTCCCTCTTTTCATGCGCAATCAGCTTAAAAAATAATTCGTTTCGTTGTTGGTATTCTTCAAATTTCCGTGAGTATTCCAATTGCAATTGTAAAAGTAAGTAATGAGCTGTGATTTTAAAATGAGCCACGTCGACTGGTCGTAATGGGGCCAAGGTGTTCCAGACGAGTAAATAATATAAAATAACATTTTTCTTTTTAATTGGATAAATTTCAATTGGCACCACTTGGTTCTGGAGTTTCAACTGTAAATGAATCGGTTCTTGATAAAAGCGTAATAATGGATGACTTTGTTCCAGTAATTGTTTTTGGAACTCTGAGGTTTCTTGTCTATCTTCTAAAATGCTAGAAATACGAATTGGATTTTTAGGCAAGTCAAAAAAATTAACTCCTTCAAAGTGGTCATTCAATAACAAGACAGGATTTTGAATGGTTTCTGCTAGATCCTGCAGCAAATGAAAACTGCTACTTCCCGTTTCTAAGATTTGGTAAATTTTATTATGCAATGCGGTTTCTTGCGCATTCATGTCAAATTGTTCTAACGTGACACGACTTTTCAACACGTCAGCAATTTGCGAAAAGGTGTAATTGTAAGGAATTGCTAAAATAGGAACGTTCATTTCATCTGCTAATTTGATTAGGTCTGGTGGAACTTCTTCAAAATAACGTTGGGTTTTAAATCCTAAGGCAGCACAATGGTGTTTAGCTAGTTCTTTCAAAAAATTTTTCTGTAATTTCCGATCATCTTTAAATATGTACCCTGTCGTTAACAGCAGCTCACCTGCTGTTAGCCAATCTAAAATATCAGGATTTTCTAAAATATTGACTTTTAAAATCGGTTGGTCCTGATTTTTATGTCCTGCCACTAAGGTAATGCCAGGTAATTCTTCTAACGTTAATAAATCACTCACTTTTAACATCATTTATCCTCCCAATGTACAAATTGTCCATTCAAACTTGTAAATCAATGTCATTTTTAGCAATTGTTTAGCGTGCTGGATTCTTTTATTATGAAATCGTGAAAGCGCTATTAAAAAGGAGGTCGTTGGAATGACAAAAATTTTAGCTTATGACCAAACGATTTTATCGAAACTCCCTCATCAAACATTGACTAGTTTGCAATGTTTTACGCACGCTATTAATTATGGTCATGTAGACACCCAAGAAATTCTCTTGACCATTTCAACGCATCCCGAACATATAGCACCTAACACGATTATACTCGATGAAAAAAAACTTAGCCATTTCGCTGATTTACCTGTCCAAATTGAGCCCCTGTTTATCCGGTTAGGCCGACGACAATTAACCCTAGCCGATGCCCAAATTTGGCAACCAACGCCACTTTATTTAACACCCAGTAAAACAAAGATAGCTATTTTTTTAACGTATATTCAGCAAACTCGTTTCAATCCTTGGCAAGCGCTTTTTCCTGCTTCGCCGTCAACCTTTCTTTTTGATTCTTATAGTCGGACCCAGATTCAAAAAGAAATGATTCATTTTCAACAGGCTTGGGAGCAAAAATCTTTTAAAATAGCTCTTGCTTGTTTAACGAAGATTTTGGGATTGGGGATTGGTTTAACCCCCACTGGCGATGATTTTATCACAGGATTACTTGCTAGTTTTTCTGCTTTACAGCAGCTTCCCTCGAATTTCCAACAGCTGGCTGTGCTAGCCAAGGAACGAACGAATGCGGTCAGTTATGCGGAAATCCATGAAGCAGTGAACGAACGGTTTTCTCAGCTAGTTCAGCGTGTTTTTTTATCAATTGAAAGTGGAAATACAAACGAAATGGCTCAAGCGGTTTCAGCTTTAGAGGAGGTGGGCTCAACTTCAGGAAGCGACATACTTTGCGGCATTATTTTTGGTTTAAAACTATTTTGTGAGGAGAATAATCATGACAATTCAAACAGTAATTAAAGAGAACGCCTATTTTGATTCAGTTACTTTAATGACCATTTCAACACGAGCCAATGAACTGGCTGGAGTTAAAACCGCAATGATTGGGATGGGAACCGACATGAATCTTGAAGTGATTCGGAATGTTGGTTTATATACACCCGCCTTGGATCATGTTACAACGGGCGATTTATTAATTGTTTTAGATCTTGATGACCAAGCGAACTCAGAAGAAATTTTACAGCAAGTCGACGAGTTATTTACGAAGAAAAAGAAAACCGCTTCTTCTGAAGTAACCTATAAGACGTTAGATTCAGCCCTTCATGAAGAGCCTGATGCCAACTTAGTTGTAATTTCTGTCAATGGAAAATTTGCTGCACGAGAAGCGCATAAAGCTTTAGATCAGCAAAAACACGTCATGCTCTTTAGTGATAACGTGACGGTTGACGAGGAATTAGCGTTAAAACAAAAAGCACACGAAAAAGAACTGTTTGTGATGGGCCCTGATTGTGGAACAGCGATTATTAATGGCGTCGGGTTATGTTTTGCTAACGAGGTACGTTCAGGAGATATTGGAATTGTCGGCGCTTCTGGTACAGGCAGCCAAGAAGTTAGTGTTCAAATCCATAAATATGGTTATGGGATTTCACAATTAATTGGTACTGGTGGCCGTGATTTGTCTGCTGAAATTGGTGGGCTGATGATGCTTGACGGGCTGGATGCTTTAATGGCTGACGAACAAACTAAGGCAATTTTGCTTATTTCTAAACCGCCTGCTCCAGAAGTAACAGAAAAAATTTTAAAAAAATTAGCTGTTTCAACTAAACCAGTTGTTATTTATTTTATCGGCAGTGAACAAACGGAACGAAAAATAGACAACGTCACTTTTGCTACTTCTTCTCTGGATGCAGTTCAAAAAGTGATTCAATTTAGTCAAACACAGGAAGCGGAAACCAGCCTCTATCAAAATCCGACAGGCGCAACGTTAACAGCCATCCAACAGCAACAAGCCCCTTCTCAAAAATTTGTTCGTGGGTTGTTCTGTGGTGGCACTCTTTGTGATGAACTTTTATATGCTTTAACAGAAGTCTCTGATGATGTTTATAGTAATATTCATAAAATTCCTGAACGACAATTAGCAAATCCTGACCACAGCCAAGCACATACATTGATTGATTTTGGTGATGATCGTTTCACAGAAGGCCGCCCACATCCAATGATCGATCCGACTTCTCGGATTACTCGCATTCTTCAAGAAGCCAAAGATCCTGAAGTGGCAGTTTTAGCGTTAGATTTTGAATTAGGTTATGGTTCTCACGAAAATCCTGTTGGCGTGTTAGCAGAGGCGTTAAAAGAAGCCAAAGCAATAGCGAAAGCAGATGGTCGTGAGTTAGCCATTATTGGCTATGTTTTAGGGACCGAAGAAGATCCACAAGATATTCATGAACAGCGGAAAATTTTAGAAGATTTAGAGATTCTCGTTGTCGACAGCAGTCATCAACTTTGCGAAGCCACCAAAACTTTTGTAAAAGGAGCGAACGAACATGAGCAGAAATGATCTTTTTAAACAGCCTTTAGATACGATCAATGTAGGCATTGACTTTATTCATGAAGATATGAAAAAACAAGGGATTCCTTCACATCAAGTAAATTGGGCACCGCCAGCCAATGGTGACCCAGAGCTATTAAAATTATTGGATCAGTTAAAAAATCCAACACTTTATGAAAAAATCCAACAAGCCAACGAAGAAGCGGTTACCCGCATTATTCAATCAAAACCTATTTTAGTAGGATTTGATAAAGCAATTAATGTCATGCCCGATATGACTGAAACGACCATTTTACATGCTGGGCCACCCATTACTTATGAAAATATGTGCGGACCGATGAAAGGTGCCGTTCAAGGAGCGCTTGTTTTTGAAGGATTAGCAAAAGATCTAGCTGATGCCGATCGGGTTGCTCGTTCTGGCGCAATTACGTTTTCTCCTTGTCATGAACATGATGCCGTTGGTTCTATGGCTGGCGTGACTTCTCCGAATATGTACGTTCATATTATCAAAAATGAAACGTACGGCAACACGGCTTTTACTAATTTAAGTGAACAATTGGCGAAAGTTTTACGATTTGGTGCAAATGATCAATCCGTCGTGAATCGTCTGATTTGGATGCGCGATGTTTTAGGTCCATTACTTCATGATGCCATGACTTTTTGTCCAGAAGGCATTGATTTACGCTTAATGCTTTCGCAAGCCTTGCATATGGGCGATGAGTGTCATAATCGCAATGTAGCTGGAAGTACGTTGTTAGTCCAAGCATTAACACCTTACATGGTTCAAACTGATTTTTCTCGTGAACAATTAAAAGAAGTATTTGAATTTCTTGGCAGTTCTGACTATTTTTCTGGTCCGACTTGGATGGGCGCCGCTAAATGTGCGTTAGATGCTGGGCATAATGTGGAGAATAGTACAATTGTCACCACCATGTGTCGCAACGGGGTCGAATTTGGGATTCGTGTCAGTGGGATTGGTGGAAATCACTGGTTTAAGGGGCCTGCCCAACGGGTGATTGGTCCGATGTTTGCTGGTTACACACAAGAAGATGCTGGTTTGGATATGGGCGATAGTGCTATTACAGAAACGTATGGTGTTGGCGGATTTGCCATGGCAGCTGCACCAGCAATTGTCCCATTAGTTGGCGGAACAGTGGCAGAAGCATTGAATTATTCAAAAGAAATGCTGGAAATTACTACGAAAGAAAATCCCAATGTCACGATTCCTGTTTTAGATTTTATGGGGATTCCTTCAGGCATCGATGTCTTAAAAGTCTTAGAAACAGGGATGCTGCCTGTCATTAATACTGCTATTGCTCATAAAGAACCGGGGATTGGTATGATTGGCGCTGGATTGACTAATCCGCCAGCAAATGTCTTTAACGAGGCACTAAAAGCTTTAGTAGCTAAAATAAACTAATTTCAAAAACTTAGTAAAATGTCATTTTTTTGGAGCGATCATATGAAAAATAAATCGATCAATTACGAAGCCGTTTTAGCTCTTGTTGTAAAAATTTTTTTGGGAATGTTCCTGTATTGGATCATGAATGGCTTTCGACATGTGTCTAACTTTTTTCCTTACAATGACGTAGTTACCAAAGTGAATCAGCAGGGATTTTACAAATTTATCTATTTTGTTATGAACTTCACGGAAGGGGAATTTTACGGTGGACTTTTTACAACGCTTTTCTTACTAATCGGCGGTCTGATTGCTTGGCAACTTTATCGGAAAAATTCAAAATGGCAGGGATTTGCAATTGCTGGTGGTTCTGGTGCTTGGCCTTGGGTACTTGCTTCTCAGCTACTTTCCCTCTTTTTAACTATTTATGTTTTTGATTTTACACGCTTTTTTACAAAAGAAGTGTTGTGGTTACCAACGTTTATTGTGGTGGTCGGCACGCCGCCAGCTTTAACGCTCGTTTATGGTCCTGGCTGGAAAAAATTAGGAACGATTTCTCTGTTGAGTGCGCTTTTCACCTTTCCGTTTGCCAATTGGCTGAATGCGCAATTGATGCCCCTTTTAAATGTACCTGGGACAGTTTCCAACGTTACCACAATGGCTTTTGTTGGCTGGATTGTTTCAGCCATCTGTCATCAACTTCCTTGGATGGTTCCTTCTGTTGCACCAATCGCTCAGAAGCGGCAAAAACAACCTAAAATTGAAAATACGCAAACCTTTCAATGGTCAATACGACGCACTTTTGCTGACTTCTCCGAAGCTTGGTTTTATGGAAATGAGTTAGTTGGAGGTTTGGTAATTCTAGGCGTTTTAACAGATTGGTTTGTCAATATTAATCATATTACAAATGGTTCTGGCTTGGTTCCTGACATTTTAATGGGACAAATGATTGCTTCGGCTGTTGGTGTTTTTCTTTATCGAAAACATTTCGCTGAAGAAGGTTGGTATCCAACGTTTATGCCACTGGTCAGCATTGTTCCTGGTGTGATTTTAATGATGGGTGGTGGCTTTTGGCTTTCCCTGACCATCGCCGTTTTAGCAGGAATTAGTGCGGCCCCTGTCGGTAGCTATATTGCTAAACGATTACCTCCGTTTGTTCCTGGTGCTGTCGGCTTTGTATCAGGAATGGCTGTTGTAACCATTTTATTGTCAGCCGTTTTGCATACATTTGATATTTTTGTATAGTGAATAAAAAGAAGCGAATGACGATTCGCTTCTTTTTTTAATTGACCAATCCCCTTTTTATCCGTATTCTTAAGCAAAAGGAGGTTTTGCCATGTACTCCATGTTAAAACGTGTGATAACGGAAAAAGATTTGCTTCGGCAAATTCGTTTGTTGGAACAGTTGTTAAATGTTCCTCAGCTGACAGCCAAGCGTTTAGCCACGCAAATCCAGACGACAGAGCGAACCGTTTTTTCGGATTTACAGTATATTCGCAGTCAATTACCCGCCGACTGGTCCATTGAAACCGATAGCAGTGGTATTCGGTTACGTAATCAGGGGAATGCGCAAACCAATGAGCTTTGGTCATTATTTTTACCTCAATCCATTAGTATTCAGCTATTAAAAGAGCTACTATTTACGAAAGAGTTAGTGACAACTTCTTTTTTGAGCACTAGTGGTGTTTCTTATGAAACTTTGAAGCGACATATCAAAAAAATGAATCTGGCCTTACGTGATTTTCATTTAACGATTCAGCTAACCACGACGACCATTCAGCTAATCGGGGCAGAAAGCAATATTCGGATTTTTTATCACCGTTTGTTGGTGCCTTTTACTCATAATAATTATTTTTTTGACGATTATTCTATTCATGAGGAGCATTATTTTCAATTTTTGAAACAAGTTTACAATAGTGAGTTGACGGTGGAAACGGAAGAAATTTTTGGCGCTTGTTGGTTTTTTATTAACACGATTCGCAACAAAGCCAATTGCCGAGTGAGTCAATTTTCTTTTGACTCAAAAGATGTCTTGTTTCAACTTTATCAACCGTCCTTGGCAAAACTTTATGCTTCTGAAGGCATCTATTTGCAAGGAGAAGAAAGTTTTTTCGCCTTCTTTTGTTTCTTAGAAAGTTGGAATTACGATAATGTCTATGGCGAAACGTTGGCTTCTGCGCTCCACACTCATTACAGTCAGCTGCGAAAGTCGTTACAACAGTTTGTCACTAATTTGTCCACTGAAGAAGCCCGGCCTGATTTAATCCAAACAAATTTATTGGATAATCTGTTATTGTTATTCATTAAATATACCGAGTCCCCAACACTTTCTGAGCAATTTCAATTGGAATATCAAGAATTAATGACCGAACAAGCCGCAGAGGACCTTGCGTTATCAAAGAGCAACCAAGAACTTTTGGAGATTTTATCTCTCTACACCACGATTGAAGAACCGACTTATTTTCTTAGTTTGGCTTCTTTGTTAGAAAAACAAGCCAGTTATTCCATTCAGGCGCAAACGATGACTGCCTATTTCCTCTTTCAAGGGGAACCTGCTTGGAAAGCTTTTTTGCAACAAGAATTAGCTGCTTATTTAGGTACTCGTGTGAAATTACAAGCTATTGAATATGTGGAACTAAGCCAGTTGACGTTAAATGAAGCCGACATAATTATTTCCAATTTCCCCTTGGATCATCTTGATCTTCCTGTCTTTTATCTCTCTTTAATTCCAACAAAAAATGAACTCCGCCGACTAGCAGAGCTCACTCTTCATTCTTATTTTTAAAGAAACTAGCGAGGACATTCGCTAGTTTTTTGGCTTTCTTTCGTCATGAATCGTTTGGTTATATATTTTTCCCCTTCAACAAGGAAAAACAGACTCACAACATGGACGAAAATCATTGCTAATTGAAGGCCATTTAAAGAAGTTGTGCCAATTAATTGCTGCGCTACTGGCCAGTAAACTACTAGCGCTTGTAGTAAAAAGAGGATTCCTAATGAAGCAAACAACACTTTATTTTGGAAAAAGCCTGTGCTTAACGATGGATCAACCAACTTACGACAGTTGATCATATACGCTGCTTGCGCTAAGACGATACTTTGTAAGAGGAACGTTTGCTGTAATGCTTGTCCCTCAAATTGTAATGCCATAAGGTAACCTGGTATCATAATGAGTACCGACACATAGACGATTCTAAAAATACTGTACTTTGTTAAAATGCCTTCGTTGACATCTCTTGGTGGTCGTTTCATGGTATCAGCACTCGCTTTTTCAAAACCTAATGCATAAGACAAAGTAATCGTAGTTACCATGTTTACCCATAATATCTGGACAGGTGTCAACGGTAGAGGATGATTCATTAAAAGCGCCCAGACAATAATTAAACCTTGTGCTAAAGAAGTTGGCAAGAAGAAAGTAATCGTCTTTTTCAAGTTATCAAAAATGCGGCGTCCTTCTTTCACGGCTTTAGCAATCGTATGGAAATTATCATCTGCCAAAACCATATCTGCGGCTTGTTTGGTTACTTCACTTCCTTTAATTCCCATGGCAATTCCGACATCGGCTTTCTTTAGTGCTGGCGCATCGTTCACGCCATCGCCGGTCATTCCGACAATTTCGCCATTGTTTTGTAAAGCCGTGACAATTCGTAATTTATGTTCTGGCGTCGTTCGTGCAAATACATCGACTTTTTGAACGTGCTGAGCTAATTCTTCATCTGACATAGCATCAATTTCTAATCCTTCAAGGACTTTTTTCGTATGCTTTAAACCAACCTGCTCGCCAATGGCTTGCGCTGTATCTTTATGGTCTCCGGTAATCATTTTGACGGAAATACCTGCTTCTTGAGATTCTTTGACGGCTTGAATGGCACTTTCTTTTGGCGGATCGATGATGCCTGCCAGTCCAGCAAACGTCAATCCTGACAATGTTTCATGTGTCAGTTCCTGTTGTGACGTAACTGTCTTATAAGCGAAACCTAATACCCGTTGTCCTTTTTGCGCTAATTGCGCAGCTTGTGCTTGCCAAGCATCTTTTTGATTATCAGATAACGTAGAAAGTTGTAACAATACTTCTGGCGCACCTTTGACATAAATAATTGAACCTTCTGCTTGCGGATGGCGAGTGGCCATGTATTTGTAACTTGAACTAAACGGAATTTTCTTTTCTACAGGGCGTAAAGACAGTTGATCCTGATCAACATATTGTAGTAAAGCTAACTCGGTAGGATTCCCCTGCAAGTCGGCGATTTTTTGTTGGTCTTGTAATTTCAATTCTTGACAGTTGGCCATAATCTCTTTGACAATGGTCATTTCTTCAGTCACTACATCCATTACCGTCATTTCGTTTTTAGTTAGCGTTCCTGTTTTGTCTGAACAGATAACTGTCATTGAGCCTAATGTTTCAACGGAAGGCATGCCTTTAATAATCGCATTTTCTCTAGCCATCTCATGAACACCCATCGATAAAATCATCGTTAACACAGCAGGTAAGCCTTCTGGGATCATTGCTACAATTAATGCAATCATCGCAGAAAATAAGAGGCTCCATTCCATGCCATGACGAAAAGTGGTAAAGAAAATCAGAAACACGATCAAGACCATAATCCCTTGGAAAATTTGCTTGTTTAATTGGTGCATTTTCCGTACGAGCGGCGTTGTTTTTTGATCTACTGACTGCAACGCGTGATTAATTTTTCCAACTTCAGTGGAATCTCCTGTTTCTACTACAACGCCCAAGGCTGAGCCCGCTTGGACAAGAGTTCCTGAAAAAGCCAAATTCTTTTGATCGCCTGTTGGCAATTCTTCATTCAAGGAACCGGTAATTTTCTCCACGGCTTCTGATTCGCCTGTCAAAATTGATTCTTCAATCATCAGATTATGAACATCAAATAAGCGCAAATCTGCTGGGACTACATCGCCAGCTTGTAACGTGACTACATCTCCCAGAACCAATGTTTCAGAAGAAACGGTTGTTTTTTGTCCATCAATTAGAACGACTGCCTCTTGGCCCATCATCTGTTTCAGGCCGTCTAATGATTCTTCTGCTTTACGCTCTTGCCAATAACCGACAAAGCCATTGACAAGTACCACTAGAAAAATGATACTTCCTTCGACCACTTCGCCTGTGGCAAATTTTAGAATTGCGGCAGCGAGTAAGACCACCATTAGTAAATCTGTAAAATGTTTGGCTAGCTTTTGCCACGTTTTCAGTTGTTGTTTTTCTTCAATTTTATTTGGACCATTCGTTTGTAAACGTTGCTGACGTTCTTCGCTAGAAAGACCCGTTTGCTTCGTCTTAGTCTGCTCGATTACTTTTGTTGAGGAAAGTTGATACCATTTCATTTCGTGTACCTCCTATTTACTTGATACCTTTATTATAGAGAGGATTTTCTTCACAAAATGGTCGATAATTTCAGTGGCCCCTGAAAAAAATGGGGCCGAGATTATTAAAGAAAGGAACAACCCGCATTTTAGCGGGTTGTTCCTTTCTTTTAAATATTTTCTTGTTCGACCACCAATTGACTTTTGCCAATTAACGCTTTGACATCAATAATTTCACCATTTTTACGTCGGTCTGCTAACTCAACTGAGGTGGTAAACAACAAGTCACTAGAAGAGTTCAACGCTGTTTCAATGGAATCTTGGACTACGCCGACGATAAAGCCAACGCCGACGACTTGCATGGCAATATCATTGGAAATGCCAAACAAACTACATGCAAGCGGAATTAACAACAAGGAACCACCAGCAATTCCTGAAGCCCCACAAGCAGAAACAGCGGCGATGATACTCAACAATAATGCTAAATAGATTGGCACGGACATGCCTAATGTGTGGACTGCCGCCAATGTCATAATGGTAATCGTAATGGCTGCGCCGCCCATATTAATCGTTGCGCCCAGCGGAATAGAGACCGCATAAGATTCTTCATTTAAATCCATTGCTTTCGCCAATTCCATATTAATGGGAATATTGGCCGCAGAACTGCGTGTAAAGAATGCGGGAATCGCACTTTCCTTTAATACAAAAAAGACTAACGGATACGGATTTTGCCGAATATTCCAAAAAACAATCGCTGGATAAACGACTAAAGCAACCACGGCCATCGTACCAATTAACAATAATAGTAACTGACCATACTTGGCTAACCCTGCAATGCCTGTTGTTGCCACCGAATGAAACACCAAACCTAGAATTCCAATTGGCGCAATGCCGATAATCATTTGAACGACCGTGGTAATCCCTGTTGAAAGATTGGCAATCACATCCTTGGTAGCGACCGAACTTTGACGTAGCCCAATACCGATTAATGAGGACCAAAATAAAACAGATAAATAATTGCCTTCAATCATCGCTTGAATCGGATTTTGGACAACGCTTGTTAACACATTGCTTAAAACATCACTAAGTTGCGTTGGGGCTGCTTGCGCTTCCTGCGCCGCCTCCAAGACAATCTTAACGGGAAACAGATAGCTTGCCGTCACGGCAACAACAGCTGCCAAAAATGTCGCTAACAGATACACAACTAAAATTGATCCAACATATGTTTTCGCCCCAGCCTTTTGTTGGGCTAGCGACGCAATAATTAAGACAAAAACTAAAATCGGCGCAATTGCTTTTAAGGCGCCCACAAACAATTCACCAAGAACGCTGATGAAGGTCCATTCTGGCACCAAGAAACCCAAGGTGGTTCCAATCACAATCCCTATCATGATTTTTTGAATTAACGATAATTTCCGAATCGCTTTGACCATTCACTTCACGCTCCTTTAAAATAAAATACAGTTTGGGACATACTACCATAATTATTAAGATAAAAAAAGAGTGTTTCTCAAAAAACTTTCATTTTTCGAGAAACACTTGGTCAACTCATCAATTTCGTCTATTTTTCTGAAGACTTTTCCGCTGAATGTTCTTTGTTTTTATGGTGATGGTGGTGATGACTTTGTTTAGAATACAAGTAGGATTTTGCTACGACCGAAATAAACATAGCCATAATCCCCAAGCCTACTGTAGCATAAACCATGGTGAAAATTTTTCCCAAGTCAGTAACTGGATGCACATCTCCATAACCAATCGTGGTTAACGTCATGAAACTTAAATATAACGAATCTAATGGCGACAATTTTTCCACTGTTGAATAAAAAATAGTCCCACTCAACAACGTGGTTGCCAGTAAAAAGAACAAGGCACGAGTGTCTTCTTTTTTTAAGATACCTAAAAAAGATGAAAATAGTTTTTTGACAGAAATAAGTAAAGATAGCAAAAAAATGACCTCTTTCTATTGTTAATCTCTTCTTAACGTTAGCACTTTTTAGATGAAGTTCAACTTTTTAATTGGTGTGGTTAAAGAAAATTTATTTTTTTGTTATTTATAATACACTTCATCTAAAAATAACCCTTGTGCAGGAGCCGTTTCACCTGCGCCTTCTCGGACTTTTGTTGCGAACAATTCATCAATTATCGCTAATTCTTTGGTGCCTGCACCAATTTCTAAAAGTGTCCCAACGAGGATGCGGACCATTTTATGCAAGAACCCATTGCCCACAAAAGTGAACTGTAACATTTCGCCGTTTCTTTCAATCGTAATCTTTTCAATCGTTCGAGTAGTCGATTTTTTGTTTTTTTTCAATGCTGAAAAGCCAATAAAATCATGGGTCCCTATTAATTTTTGGCAAGCTTGTTCCATTTTTTCTTGATCCAACGCTTTGGGAAAGTGAAAACTATGATACCGTTCAAAGGCATTAGGAATTGGGCTATTCCAAACATAGTAGCTGTATTGTTTGCCTGTGGCATTATACCGTGCATGAAAACGTTCAGGCATTTCTGTAACTTCTTTAACAACAATATCGCCAGGTAAATATCGATTTAAAAAGGATAACATTTCGGTTGTTGTTAGTGAACTAGTCGTTTTAAAATTCGCTACTTGACCACGTGCATGTGTGCCGGCATCCGTTCTGCCTGAGCCAATAATTTCAATCGGTTCACCCGTCATTTGTGTTAAAATACTTTCAATTTTCCCTTGAATCGTTTTCTCTGAATTGCCTAGTCGTTGCCAACCTGAGTATCTTTTACCATCGTATTCAATGGTTAATTTTATGTTGCGCATGGGCGAAGCTCCTTCGTATTCTTTTTCTCTCTTATCATAGCAGAAATAAGTGGATTTTTCTTCTTTTCCAAGAATAAAACACCTCTTTTCTATAGAAAAGAGGTGTTTTATTTAGTTTAATCCTGCAATTTTCAATTCTTCAACATTCGCTGCTTTAGCATTTTCAGTCACTACGGCTTTAAATGTCACTTGGTCGCCCTCTTTTAAGAATAGCGCCAGCGGACTGTTATTAGTTGTTACGCTAAAAATGGTTTTTTCATCTTCTAGTAAAAATGAAACTACCGTTTGCGCTTCCCCAGCTACTACTGAGACACGAGCTACTTTACCTTGCATCGTTTTCAAGTTGGCTTTGTCTGTATTTTCATTGTTACTTCCTTTGGTTACTAACTCAATTCGATAAGCGTCTAATGCGCCTTGTGCCGTGTCTGCATCAATCACAATATCATTATCTACGGCGTTTATATAGACATATTTTTTGAAAATCCCTTTACTGTCCATTAACGAAACAATCCACGTTGGCACGCCATCAATGTTATAAAGGACTGGCATACTAGCTTTCCATTTCTTTTCTGGATAAATTTTTGAAGCGATAGAAATGGCGCCATCACTATCCATAATGCCGACTTTAGTATCACGATAATACGTAACTTGGCCTGTTCGGGCATTGATTAAGGAATAACCTAAAGCGGAATCTTGGTCTTTTTCACTACTTGTAAAGTCCGTAAAATAAAGCAACTGGTTCCCTTCCTTGTTCATCATCGGCGTAATTTGTCCTGATGCATAAATACCATTTTCAGTTGGAATTTTAACATCTTTTTTGGCACCAAACATTGTCTGGTTCCACCAGCCTTGACTGTAACGACCAAAGAATTCATTTAAGCTATTCGCCGCTGAACTAGTAATCGGCGCATCAACGAAACTTGGGGCTTTTTGACTGTCATAAACGTTAACTTCTCCTGTTGTAGCATTTAATACCGCCGTTTTAAATTCATTATAGTGCATGCGACCAGAAACCCCATACTCTTTGTAAAGCGTTTGAATATAGTAAGGATTTCCTTGGTCGTCCAACTCTAAATTGATTGTGCCAGTTGCTGCATAACCTGGATAAGCGGAATAAATTTTTCGTGCAGCATCTTTGCCAAAGTAAGCTGAAGGAGTATAAACAATTGGTTTTTCTACAAATTCTGGCTGTGCGTTGATATCTGTCGCACTAATGATGAAATAGCCAGGTACTTCCCCCAGTTTTAGCCATTTAAAGAAGCCATTAAATTCGACTGTTGCTACATAAACATACTCGCCATTGACAACTTGTGCCGTTATACCATCCAAAGTAAACATATTGGAATTGGGAATGACAGAAAATTTTTGTAACATTTTTCGTTTCGCCGTTTGTGGTGCAATCGCAATGGGTGTTTCTTTCGCCGAAGTTAAAACTTCAGCTTTTTCTTCCGTTTTTAAAGGAATCGTTTGATAAATTTCATCAATAGAAGAGATTCTGGTAATACTACTGACAACAGTCAACAAAATCATTGCCAAAACGGCAACACCCAAAATTTTGCCAGACCAGTCTTTGTTAGCCGTTTTGTTGGTATTCTTCCCTACTTCTTTGCGGCCCTTTTGGATACCAGGAACTTCGACTTTACTAGCTAAGCGTGTACTTAATAACACCCCACTAGCAATCACTGCGCCAATCAGATTAATCCATAACACGGTTGAAAGATTTTTACTTGGCAAAGTCACAAATAAAAAGATACCTAACAAGAGCAATTCCATCACCATTAATAGAATGGTCCCCTTACTCTTTTTCCCTTTATTCGCTACAATTTTGGCGCCATTCGCAACTAAGATCCCGATACCAAAAAATAACGTTAACCCAATAAAATTAAAAAACATTCACTTGCCCTCCTCATAGATAAGTAAAAAAGTGCTCCCACGCATTGTAGAAGCACTTCCTGTGATCCATTCTATTATAACGTTTTCTATTTTTACTGACAATATCGTTGAAGCAAAATCAGTCGGAAGGCTTAGAGTTTTGAAGAACGTTTATTTCTCTGGCTGAATATAAGGAACGATAGGTGCGGTCACGCCAATTGAAGCCCCACGAACAAAAGGTTCATTTTGTAAGGCTTTGAAATTTTTGGTTTGTCCGGTGAGCATGACTCCCCAAATAGGTAATTTTTCGACTTTTTTATTTTTATTTTGTTGGATAAACTTTTGGCCTTCTTGGTTGTCAGCAAACATGGGGGATTTTTCTAAGGTTTCAAAAAAGTGTTGCTTGTCGTTTTCAGGATCAAATATTTCGTTTTGATCGTCCATGCTTAATTGAAAACCATAAGGCAGCGTACCAGAAGGACCCTCTTTTTCATTAACCGTTTCGGAGTAAACATAGAGCCAAACTAAGTTGACATTGCTCGGTAACATTTTGCGGACTTCTTCATATGGATAAGGTTTATCAAAAGAAATCGCCACTTCCGCTACTTGGTTTTCCATTTTATCTAATTCACTTAATTCGTTTTTGATACCACCATAGTAATTGGTAATCGCTGGGTTATAAAAAGATGCTACTTTCTGCTTGGTTTGTCGGTTGTATTCATAAAAATTCTTAGAAGAATAATAGCTACCAGGATAGACTTCATTCCAGTCAATCGAATTTCTGAAAAAGCTATATCTGCTACGTAAATTACTCCACTCCACCGTGTAACCATCAATATTTTTTGAACGATTAGTTACAACTTCGCCCCCAAAAGGCGAACTATTAGCAATTACTTGGGAATCTAATTGAGTGTTTGGTGAAGCAATCATTTCTTGATCATTAATTACTTCTAGTAGGGTATGATAGTTTTTCGTCGAAAGTTTATCCATTCCCACAAAAAAACCGACAAACAATACGGCAAAACTAACAACGGTTATGGCACCAATCACGATAAATTGTTTTCTTTTCGCTTTACGAATACTTTTTTTTAAATCCACTTCTATTCCTCCAGTTCTTTTTTTAATTTTTGACGTGTGCGATACAATTTTTTGCGAACATTTTCAACAGATAATTCTAAAATCAACGCAATCTCGGCATACGATAATTGATAATAATATTTCAAAAGTACTAGTTCTTGTTCCTCATCTTTTAAGGAATCGATCAATAATAATAACTCTTGCCCTTCCATTTTTTCTATTGATTGCACAGGATGGCTGTTTGCCACAAAAGTGCGTTCTCGTTTCTTTTTTCGATACATCGTAATGTAGTAATTAAATGTTACTCGGAAAAACCACGGGCGTAGATTTTCTGATGTAATTTCAGGTAATATTGAAAAAATCGTTGTATACGTTTGCGACACTGCATCTTGTGCATCTTCAAGACTTGCTCCTCGGTGAATCAAGACTTGGATGACTTCTTGCCCCAAAGAAAATAGTACTTCGTCAAAATTTGCCTCCTTTTTCATCTGATTTCTCCTTTCACTTATACAACGTTTCAACTAGGGAAAAAGTGGACAGTCCTTCGTTCATTATTTTTATGTATTTTTCTCTCAATAAAAAATGCTCCTGCTTAAGCAGAAGCATTTTTGTTTTTGCTTATTTATCATTTTCCAATGACTAATCTTCGTGTATAAACGGCTTGCCCAGAATGCATCACTGCATCATCAATCGCTGAAACTAAACGGACTTGTCTAGTCACCGGCGGGGTCCAATTTTTATCAATCACGTCTGACAATTGTTCTTCTTTGATTTGGTCTAAATAGCTTTTGGTAAGTGCCACACTAGCAGCCAAATAGTCACTAAGCAATTGCTTTTCTGCCACCACGACTTTCGCCGCTTCTTCTGGTGTGTGATGCCAGTCTTCTGTCTCATCTGGCAAATCCAAGGCAAATTTTTCTGTCCAGTGTTGGCTAAGCCATAACGGTTCACTATGATTAAGTGCGGAAATTTGTAGGTCTAATTCTCTGGCTGTGTGCCACATTAGCCAAGTAACAGACTTAATTAATGGTGCGGGCATCGTGTTTGCTTCGGCAACGGTCATTTGCGCAAGGGTTTCTTCAAAACGTTCGTGCGCTCGGTCAAGGGTTTCACTAGAAAGTTGAGTGACTTTCATAAAAATACCTCCTTTGTGTTGGTGCCTGTTCTTTCGTTTCTATTTTCTATTATACTGCAAAAGAATCCGTTGTAGTTCTTTTTTGGCTGCGGTATCTGCGGAAAGGGTAAAGATCACTTTCTTTCTTCAAAAATAACACCCCCCTAAGTAAAAAAGAATTGACAATTCTCGTAGTTTCCCTTAGTATGTGGAAAAGTACCTTTAAGATAGTCCGAGAGGCTAACAAGGCAAAGTTCTGTAAAATTCTGTATTTTTGTATAGTGAATGATACGAGATGTCTTGCCCTTTTTTTGTGTGCAAGGCTTTTTTTGCGCGGTGCTTAATCAATTTATTTGGGAGGCAACAAAGTGGAAAAGAAAAAACGTGAAGTGAAAGGTATCTCATTTACCAAAAAAATGGTGATTTCATTGGTGGGAGGTTTAATCGTTGGGCTCGGCTTTTTATTTTTAAGAGAGCACCTTATTCGCAGCAATCAAGGCGCTGTGTGGCAGACAATCAATCAGATTCTTTTCCAAGATATTTCAGATCCTGAAAAAGGACAATCTGCGATTGGGCTTTTCTATATTATTGGTCAACTATTTATCAACGGCCTACAATTAGTGATTGTGCCGATGGTCTTTACTTCAATTACTTTAGCCATTTGTCATATTACCGATACGCAAAAATTAGGACGAATTTCTTATAAAACAATTTTTGGCTTTTTATCGATGTCACTGATTGCTCTATTAACGGCAGGAATTGTGGGCTATAGCGTATATTTAACTGGCGCTTTTAATGTGTCGTTATCTGAAACGCTAGCTCCTGTCGAAGTAAGTACAAGCGGCAACCCATTAATGGTGATAGTCAATGCTGTCACGAAAAATATCGGTTCTGCGTTTAGCGACAATGGTGCGATTTTAGCTGTTGTTGTGTTGGCAGTGATTACTGGTTTATGTATTAATGCATTAGGGGATAAAATTCGTGTTTTCAAAAAATTAATTGAAGAAGTCAATGCGATGGTCACGTTATTTTTAACCTTTGTAATTACTAAATTTGCTCCTATCGCCGTCTTTATGTTGTTAGTTCGGACGTTTGCTTCTTACGGGATTGATTATTTAAAACCAGCGTTAGTCTACGTCGTAACAACGACAGCGACGCTCTTAGCCTTTTTGATGATCGGTTACCCATTATTTATCTTATTTGCGACAAAATTAAATCCTATTCCTTTTATTAAAAAGATTATGAAAGTTGTGGTCTTTGGATTTTCTACTTCTTCTTCGGCAGCCACTTTACCGTTAAATACAAAAACAACGGTTGAAGAGTTAGGTGTCGACAGCGATGTTGCCGCCTTTGTCTTGCCGTTAGGAATGACTATTAATATGAACGGCACAGCGATTATGCAAGTAATTGCGGCTATTTTTGTGGCGGGCGTAGCTGGTTATGAAGTGACACCAGCTAATATTGCCTTGATTGCCATTTTAGCTTTAATGTCATCTATTGGTACACCGGCGGCACCTGGCGCTGGCGGAATTATCCTTTTCACTATTTTAACTGGTTTAAACTATAACAATGAGATTGCGATTGCGACGTATTCATTGATTTTAGCCATTAATCGTCCAATCGAAATGCTCGTTACTAGCCTAAACGTGGTTGGTGATAGCGCCACTGCGATTTATGTCGCACATTCGGAAGATTTGTTGGATGAAGTCACTTATCTGACTGATGTCGCTGACTTGCAAAATGCGGAAGCGGAGTGATTAATGAAAAAGCAGACTTCTTGTATGGAAGTCTGCTTTTTTATTATGTTTTTAGTGAATCCGTAATTTTTTACTTCTTCGATTTACTTTTACGAAAAACTAAAAGACACCCACTGGCGATAACTAGAAGACCAATAATCACAAGCGCGATCGATTTCTTTTCTCCTGTGCTCGGTAAAAATTGGCTAGCTTTTCTGAAACCACCTTGGCTTGATGGCTTAACTTGTTTCGTACCAGTTTGATCAACTCCTGTACTAGTATTTAAGTGTCCATTATTCCCCCCATTTTTTTGCTCCTTTTTATTTTCCCCACTATTTTTCAATGTTAATTGCTTCACTGCCAAGCGTAGCTCTGCTTCTGCTTGGTCTACTTCTGCTTGTGTCGCTGTTGTTTGATCTGCCACAGTTTGCGCTTGTTTCAGTGCTTCGCTGTAGGCTTTCCAGCTACTTGCGGTGTAGTCTTTTTCTTGGTTTTTCTCGTTTTCTTTGATGATTTTCAACAAGTTGGTTTTATCTACTTCTTTAGTTGGCACTTTTGCCAATTGCTTCACTGCCGAACGTAGTTCTGCTTCTGCTTGGTCTACTTCTGCTTGCGTTGCTGTTGTTTGATCTGCCACAGTTTGTGCTTGCTTCAATGCTTCGCTGTAGGCTTTCCAGCTACTTGCGGTGTAGTCTTTTTCTTGGTGTTTCTCGTTTTCTTTGATGATTTTCAACAAGTTGGTTTTATCTACTTCTTTAGTTGGCACTTTTACCAATTGCTTCACCGCCGAACGTAGTTTTGCTTCTGCTTGGTCTACTTCTGCTTGTGTCGCTGTTGTTTGATCTGCCACAGTTTGTGCTTGTTTCAATGCTTCGCTGTAGACTTTCCAGCTGCTTGCGGTGTAGTCTTTTTCTTGGTGTTTCTCGTTTTCTTTGATGATTTTCAACAAGTTGGTTTTATCTACTTCTTTAGTTGGCACTTTTACCAATTGCTTCACTGCCGAACGTAACTCTGTTTCTGCTTGGTCTACTTCTGCTTGTGTCGCTGTTGTTTGATCTGCCACAGTTTGCGCTTGTTTCAGTGCTTCGCTGTAGGCTTTCCAGCTACTTGCGGTGTAGTCTTTTTCTTGGTGTTTCTCGTTTTCTTTGATGATTTTCAACAAGTTGGTTTTATCTACTTCTTTGGTTGGTACTTTTACCAATTGCTTCACTGCCGAGCGTAGTTTTGCTTCTGCTTGGTCTACTTCTGCTTGCGTTGCTGTTGCTTGATCTACCACAGTTTGTGCTTGTTTCAATGCTTCGCTGTAGACTTTCCAGCTGCTTGCGGTGTAATCTTTTTCTTGGTGTTCTTTTTGTTCCTGAATTAATTTTTCTAACGCTTCTTTCGTTACTTCAGGAGTTGTTTTAACTGTGATTGAACGCGAGCTGCCATTTAACCCCGCACTATTTAAAGTGATAATATTTTGGTCAACAGAAATTTCTGGGTCCGCTGCGACTACTTCAAGAATGCCCTTATCAAATTCAATAGAAACGGATGCATTATTTTGTAAAGGATTCGCAAGAGTTAAGCGATAAACACCGTTATCAATTTTTTCTGAAATAACCGACATTGAATCATACGCATACAGTCCTGCAATTTCTTGGTCATTATTCCATGTATTCATCATGACATAATTACCTGCTTCAATGGCTTGTAAGTTTGCTGTATTTTCTAGAACAGTATAGCCTTTGTTTTTAGAAAGAGCTGCGATTTCTTCATTCGTTTTCCCAACCACTGTTAAATATTCGTAAGTACCATTTTCAACAGTCTTACCATAATTTTTACTAATTTTAGCAAATGTATTTGTATAGGTTTTATCATTAACAAAGTATTCGTTAATATCTCCGTAGCGACCAGAGCGTTCTTCTATTTGAACATCAAGCGTATTCATTGAATTAGGAAAAACATAGCCAATGTTATTCAATGGATTCGCTGCGCTTAAACTAATCCAAGAATTATCTTTGTCTGAACCTTGGTTAAGCTTCACTTCCTGTGGATGAATCATCCGATTATCGAGGATTGTTTCAATCGAAGCATCTGTCGTACCAGTAATGCCACTTCCCAAATTAATGATTTGACCATTTAATAAGAACCAAGATTTTTTAGCAACTAAGTTCATTCCTTCATTACTTTTATCTAAAAACATTCCTATAGAGGCAACCTGTCCATTATTTGAGCCACCTACCCATGACTGGGGACTGCGTTTCCCTGTATAAGCACCATTTACCAATTCTCTTGTGTCAACTGTCGTTCCTGGTAATCGATATGGATCGATCGTTGCCCAGTATCCTTCATCAAACTGAGCAAAGTCTTGATTGTATAAATAAAGCATGCCGTCTGCTGTATGCCAGCCTTTTTTATTTTCCGTATTCCCAAATTCATAGTTTCCGACACGTTGTGAATACATACTGATACCCACCGCATATTCGTTATTTTTCTGTAGGACTCGATCCATCGAACCATATACATTTAAAGATTGCATTGGTGTCGCTTGGGCAGGTGACGCACTATTCACCACATTTTTCAAGTCAATTAACGCTTCAAAATCTCTTGGTTTTTTAAAGAAATGATAGTATGACCCACTTTGTTGAAGCCACGTTTGGATAGATGTATAAATGTCATTTCTTAAATTTTCTGGTGCAAATTTTGCAATTAAGGTTAAATTAGCTATTGTTTCTTTACCCGATTCAAACTCTGTAGTAAAAGGATTCGTTTCTGGCGCTCTGGAAATACTTCTACCAGAAACCATCGATGGCATTTTTCCATTTACCATCAATTGTAAGTAACCTTTATCAACAACATTAAATAAATTACTAATGTTAGGGTCATTCATCTCCCAGTCGGAACCTTGTAAAATAGTCTGAATTCGTCCAAACCCTTTTAGCAACTCATTCCCGTAACTGCCGTTGTACGGAAAATAACCATGTTGAATCAAGGAACCATCAGGATATAAGCCATCACCAGAGGAAACACTTTTTAAAACGGACGGAACAGCTTCTTGTACTTGTACTAGGCGTTGATTATCTTCTAACAAAAGTCCAGTACCTAAAACGGTGATTGAAATATCTGTTAAGTTAGCCCCTGTTGCACGATAAATTGGCCATTGTATGTTGGGATCTTTTGCATACAGCATCAGCGGAGCAGTAAATTTATTTAATTTTTCTGAATCTGTATTCAATAGGTCATCATGTAATAAAATCAATGTATCTGTTAGCGGCTGCGCGGAACCAATTTGCCAATCCCACCAGTTACCTGTGTAATACGTTCCATTGTATTTTTTTGTATCAATCATAAATTCAATGCCTTTAACAATCGCATCATAAACTTCCGGTTTTTCAAAAAGCTCACTTGATGGTTCATAGTAGCCTAACGCTAATTTTTTAATATTGGTAAATTGAGTCGTGTAATCAGCAGACACTGTATCCGATGGTTTTCGTTCCCACAGATACCCACGATCTGCTGCTTGATTAAGCGTTTGCCACAATGCTAAACTCTCCGTAGCAATCTGGGCACGATACTGTTGCACATCTGCATCGTTATCATACTGCGTTGTACCTAACAATCGCATTTTCCATTTTGCTCGCATTTCCGCATATTGTTTATTTTCTGCTACAACAGTCACAGGAATTGTATCACTAATTTCTGTTCCTTTAATTTTGACTGTTACTTTCGCTTCACCACTCTTAACTGCTGTTAAATTACCCGTTTGGTCAACCGTCACAATAGTAGGATCACTACTTGACCACTCAATCTGATCCTCTGTGATATCTACTCCAGCTGGTGACACTTCAAAGGCTAGCTGTTGCTTTCTTTTTTCACTAATAGTCAGTTTCTCTGTTAAAAGTTTAATCGCTTCTGGCAGTCGTTTTTTTTCATATGCTTCAAACGAAATAATACTTGAACTGTAAAATTGCTTATTTGTGTGTTGCCACATTTTCATCTGCTGATATTTTACAAAACGTGCTTGTACATTATTGCCATCAATATATTTTTTAGTAGGTTGGCCACCTTTCCCATTCTCTTCTTTAAAGATAGATTGATAGCTTTCACCATCTGTTGAAACTAAGATTTCATACACAGGACTTTCTGCATGCAACTGTAAAACGAGTTCGCCAATGTTTTTTACTTCACCCAAATCAACAATTAACCATTGTTCATCTTGCTTATCAGCGGACCAGCGTGTTGTTTCATCGCCATCGACAGCTTTTTCGCCAACAAATTGAGGGTATTTCCAATTCTCTCCAATTTTTCCTCCTTCCACACCAGAATATGTCACTTCTTTTTGTAAAAATAAATCAGTTATTTCTTCTGCAGATGCACTCATCGCAGTTAGCGAGAAGCCTGTAAGCATGAAAGCAACAACGACTATTATTTTTTTTATCATATTTTTCCCCATATCTTTCTATTTTTAAGCAACCAATCCGACTTTTCCAAACACTTTTTTCTGATAATTTAATCAACTTCCTCCTCTACTAAGTATTCTATATAAAAATTAGGCATGAAAAGACAACCTAAAGTAATTACTTCAGACAGACTTTTCATGCCTAGTTTTCCCTAGTCACATGAAATATTATACATGTTTACGCTTTCACTTTAAGGTAATTTTTGGTTACTGTCAATAGCGTTTTCTTCATTAAAGAGCTTATTCAACTTTTCACGTTAAAAATATTGATTTTTATGATAATCCCTTAATTTTTTCTCATTTTAAAATAATAATTATGGGTGCTGAACCTGTTTCTGAGGCACAACAATTGGACAATTTTTTTGAAAAAACGAGAGGAATGAGCATTGTTTTTTGCCATTCCTCTCATTTTTATTTATTGTTTGAACGGTAACGTTGCTCTCAAACCAGTTTGATTGAATTTTTTTATTTTCTATCAGACAAACAGACTAAAGATATTTTACTTCATATATTTTTCAAGCAATGACTTGATTCATAGAAATTACTGAGCAACCAGCCTACTTCCTATTTATGATACGGTTCCCCTTTCATAATCCGAAAACCGCGATAAATTTGTTCCACTAATACCAAACGCATTAACTGATGTGGATAAGTCAAGCGGCCAAAAGAAATTTGTTGGTTACTTCGCTGAAGGACTGAATCACTGAGACCTAAAGAACCACCAATGACAAACGTTAGGTTACTTTTGCCACTAATCCCTAATTGTTCAATTTCTTTTGAAAATTCTTCACTAGATAATTGTTTGCCATTAATGGCTAAAACAAAGACGTATTCGTTGTCATTAATTTTCCCCAAAATACGTTGGCCTTCTTTTTCTTTGACTTGAAGCATTTCAGCGTCACTGAGTTTTTCCGGGGCTTTTTCATCTGGTACTTCAATGATTTCCATCTTGGCATAGCTATTTAAACGTTTCAGATATTCATTAATGCCTTGAATCAAGTATTTTTCTTTCAGTTTTCCGACTGTTACTAGTTTAATTTTCACCTATTCCACTACTTTCTCGTTTTCTCTTCTTTCTTATTTTAGCACGAAGTTTGGCTACTTTCCACAACGTTTCCACATACTTATACACATATACACAGAGTTATCCACAGAACAAACTAAAAAATTACTTTATTTAACAGCTTTTTCAATACAAACACATATTCGCCACTGATTTGTCCACATTATCCACATTCTGTGGATAACTTTCTTAAAAACTGTACACAGAGTTATTCCCGATTTGTTCACATTTTTCTGTGTATAACTTTTTCATTCGTATTTTTTCTGTAATTTTTCCCTAAGTTGTTCATAAAAAATTCAAAGCTATTCGATAGACTAAAGGAGTAGGAAACAGATATACTTAATATAGAAAATTCAGATGCACTTATTGGGAGGTTATTTTATGCAACGAAAAGATGTTACACCTAATTCAGATAAAAAAAGTTTATTGCAAAAATTTGGGATTGGTTTAGCTGGCGGCTTACTTGGTGGCGCCCTTATTCTAGGAGGCGCTTATTCTGGGATTATTCCCACACCCAACGGCGGAAATAATGCGGCGACGACGACGTCCACTAATCACGGCGACACAAAAGTCAGCAATGTGAGTTACAATGTGTCTAGCGATGTCACAAAAGCCGTGAAAAAAGTTCAAAATTCTGTGGTTTCTGTCATTAATATGCAAAGTGCTAGCAACAATTCTTCGGCAGATGATCCTTTTGGGGGATTGTTCGGTGGGAATGAAGGTACTCAAGACTCTTCCGGCAACAATGGTAACGATTTAGAAGCAGCCAGTGAAGGTAGTGGGGTTATTTATAAGAAAGATGGTAAAACGGCTTATGTCGTGACAAATAACCACGTCGTAGATAAAGCGCAAGGATTGGAAGTTGTTTTATCTGATGGTACCAAAGTGAAAGGCGAATTAGTCGGAACCGATGCTTACACGGATTTAGCCGTGATTAAAATTTCTTCCGACAAAGTTGATCAAGTCGCTGAGTTTGGGAATTCTAGTAAAATCACAGTCGGTGAGCCTGCTATTGCGATTGGTTCCCCTCTAGGCTCTGATTATGCTAACTCTGTCACACAAGGAATCATCTCTTCTGTGAATAGAAATATTACCAATAAAAACGAGTCTGGTGAAACCATCAATATTAATGCCATTCAAACCGATGCTGCCATCAATCCAGGAAACTCTGGTGGTCCACTAATCAATATTGAAGGACAAGTCATTGGAATTAACTCAGTAAAAATTGTGCAATCAACTAGTCAAGTGAGCGTTGAAGGGATGGGCTTTGCCATTCCAAGTAATGACGTAGTCAACATTATCAACCAATTAGAAAAAGATGGTAAAGTGACGCGGCCAGCTCTCGGGATTACGATGTCTGATTTAACAGGTATCTCTTCACAACAACAAGAACAAATTTTAAAAATTCCAGCTTCTGTAAAAACTGGCGTAGTGGTTCGTGGTGTTGAAGCAGCGACCCCTGCTGAAAAGGCTGGATTGGAAAAATACGATGTTATCACGAAAGTTGACGGCCAAGACGTAAGCTCTACTACAGATTTACAAAGCGCGCTTTACAAGAAAAAAGTTGGCGACAAAATGGAAGTGACTTATTATCGTGGTTCTAAAGAAATGAAAGCAACTATCGATTTAACCATTGATAAATCAGCTTTAACACAACAAAATAATCGCAGCAATCAATAAAAGAAAGAAACGACCTGTTGTTCAAACAACAGGTCGTTTCTTTCTTTTATTCTCCTACCGCAAATGCAGAACCAACTTCTGCATCAAAAGGCAATTCTAAGATTCCTTTTTTAGCTGGTGCATTTGGTAAACGTAATTCTTTTGCTGAACAAATCATTCCAAAACTTTCTTCACCACGTAAAACCCCTGGCCAAATCATTAAACCATCAGGCATCATTGCGCCTGGTTTGGCCACAACTACTTTTTGTCCTGCTTTGATGTTCGGTGCGCCACAAACAATTTGTAAGATTTCGCCGTTGTCTACTTCTGTTTGTGTGATAGATAAATGATCTGAATCTGGGTGTTTTTTACATGATTTGACAAAGCCAACCACAATTTTAGGGGTGTCGTCTTTTTCAAGGGTTTCTGAAAATCCCGCATCTTTAATCGCTGTATTGACTTTTTCGATTTGTTCGTCTGTTAAAGTCACTTGGCCGGTGCCATTAATGTCACCTAGAAGCGCTGAAGCATTGAAAATATTCCAAGCTACCACTGTTTCTGGCGCCTCAACTAAACTTACACGTGCCACATCGCCGACACGTTTTACTTGGTTTTCCGCACCTTGATCGTCCGCAACGATGACAAGTAAGACATCGCCAACGTGTTCTTTGTTATATGCAAAAATCATTTCTGTTCCTCCTCTGTCGTTTTCCTGTCTTATCTTATCAAAAATTGACCCCTTGTGCATACTTTTTTGTCGAAAAACTAAAAGACTTGGAAAATATGTCGCTACGACTTATTCTCCAAGTCCTCAATTTTGAGTGACAAGCCGCTGATCCTTTGAAAAAACAAAAGAAACGTAGGGTCAACTCTCTATTCAATCAATAACTTTTTTTGCTTATTTTTCTTCAGAGTGAACAATTAAGACATCGCAAGGGGCTTGACGAATAATGTAGCTACTGACGCTTCCCATGACCACACGTTCGACTGCGTTTAATCCTGATTGTCCCACCATAATTAAATCAACATTGTATTTTTCAGGTAATTCATGACTCATGACTTCTTTGGGTGAACCAAACATGGTAACTGTTTCAACATTATGAAAATCAACGCTTTCAGCATACTTTTTACAATCGGCCATTAATTCTTCCGCAGCGGCTGTTTCTTGATCAATTAATTGATCATTTAACGTCGAATACCCCATCATTGTATACACTTGATTTTCTAAAATATTTGCAACAATGACTCGGCTTCCGTTTCGACGAGCAACCTCAATTGCACGTTCATAAGCTAAATTGGCTTGATCACTACCGTCTACGCCGACAAGAATATTTTTATACATTTGTTCTTCCATTTTCGTCACCTTCCCGATGGAGGCTGATCTAAAAGGCTTCTTTGACTAAGAATCTAGAGTCAAAAATGAATTTAGGACCCTTGCGCAGAACGCCCTTTTGTCCAGCTGATTCTCTCTTAATTTAATGGTTCCTCTGGTTCATGAAAATTAGCCTAAGCTAGTTAAAAATGCACTGATTTCTTCTTTTGTTTTTCGGTCTTTGTTTACTAAGCGTCCTAACTCTTGACCGTTTTCAATTACGACAAAACTCGGAATACCAAAAATATTCCACTCGGCAGCCACGTCAATAAACTGATCACGGTCGACTTCGATAAATTGAAACGCTGGAAATGCTTCTTCAATTTCAGGCATGACTGGTTTAATGAAACGACAGTCTCCGCACCAATCAGCCGTAAAGAAGAAAACATTTTTACCTTTTTCAACATAAGTTGCTAGTTCTTCTAATGAATTGGGATAAATCATTTAAACATCCTCTACTTTCCGTAAACAATTGTATTAACTGTTGATTTATCCAAGCCACGTAATGCTTGTAACAACATTTCCCGCGCTGCTTCATAATCCGCAATACTAAACATTGTTTGATGCGTATGGATGTAACGACCACAAACGCCGATGACTGTACTTGGTACACCGTTATTAGTTGTGTGCGCTGCCCCAGCATCCGTTCCGCCTTTAGAAACAAAATATTGATACGGAATATTGTGTGTCGCAGCTGTATCTAATAAATATTCACGTAAGCGAGGCAATGTGATCAAACCTGGATCGAAAATCCGTAATAACGTTCCTTCACCTAAATGACCATACGTCCCTTTTTTCGTGTGAATATCATCTGCCGCTGAACAATCCACCGCAAAGAAGATATCTGGATTAAATTTATGAACAGATGGTTTAGAACCACGTAAACCGACTTCTTCTTGTACGTTTGCTCCAGCAATTAATGTGTGGCCTAATTCTTCATTTTGTAACGTTTCCAATGCATCTAATACCAACGTACAACCATAGCGGTTATCCCATGATTTACTGATAATATTTTTGCCATTGGCTGTTTTAATCGTTTCTGTTTGTGGAACAATGGAATCCCCTGGACGAACACCAAAGCTTTCAGCTTCTTCTTTTGAAGAGAATCCTGCATCAAATAACACATCAGAGACTTCCAATTGTTTTTGACCACTCGTACCACGCAACAAGTGTGGCGGAATAGATGAAGAAATACATGGATAGTTCCCTTTACTTGTTTTTAACGTAAAACGTTGTGCTGAAACAACATAGGGATTCCAGCCACCTAAAGGAACCACTTGGAATAAACCATTATCGTTAATTTGAGTTAACATGAAGCCAACTTCGTCCATGTGAGCTGCTACCATTACGCGTGGCGCTGCTTCCACTTTTGAACGTTTAATCCCAAAAATACCACCTAAACCATCATATTGGACATCGTCCACTAATGGGGTGATATGTTCTTTCATGTACGCGCGAATGTCGTCTTCAAATCCGCTGGTTCCTTGTAATTCAGTTAATTCCTT
Organism: Enterococcus sp. DIV0236; assembly: GCF_050558525.1. Classification (NCBI taxonomy): domain Bacteria; kingdom Bacillati; phylum Bacillota; class Bacilli; order Lactobacillales; family Enterococcaceae; genus Enterococcus; species Enterococcus sp. DIV0236. The sequence continues at coordinate 2,493,655 of NZ_CP187891.1, forward strand.
GATTCGTTGAAATGTTTTTTCTTCCATAGATGTATGTCCTATTGCTTTTGATTTGTTGGAAATTACGCCAACCAAGCGTCACTTTTTCTCTAAAAAGTCACTTTATCCTGTCGATAAAAATAGGTACTCCTTTCATATGATTTCACTCTTATTATAACGCAAATACTAGAAAATGCACATCGCTTTCTCTTTTTAAACGTGACAATGAGAATGCCCTAAAAGAATGATTGAAAAACTTTTTTTATTTCTCAGCGGCCCCTTCTCTATGGTAAAATAAGAGTGATACTGACAAAAGTAATAGTAAGCAGAAACCGACCAAGGGAGGTCATACAAATGAACGAAGAAAATGAGTTGACATACTTTAAAGGCGGCTTAGCGCTAGGTGTTGGTCTTGGTTTAGTAGGCGGCATTGCCTCAACCTTGTTCTACCATAAGAAAAAAACAATCTCCGCTGATCTCGTCTTAGAAAATGTAAAAGCTGCTTTTTTAAAAGAAGGACCGATTGAAGGTTCGTGGATTGAGTTTGAGAAAAAGCCCTTGCGGAAATTCGCCATCCACTCCAAAACGTATACTGGAGGAATTTGCCGCATTGAAGACGACGGCATTGTTCAATACGAATTCACTGCAGATGCCTACACAGGAACTGTCATTGACATCCAACGATTAAAAGATTAAAAAGATTGTTACAAAAGCACTTATTTGCTTTTGTAACAATCTTTTTTTCTTCTCATTTGTTTTTTGTAAAAGGGATGTTTATTTTATGTCAAAAAAATCAAATCAATGATGAATAAATACTCAAAAATTGAATGTTTTCTGCATGGAAATCAGCTTAAATCTTTACTTATCAACGTTTGTCCACTTTTTTCATAAAAAAGATTAGACATTTTTTAAAAATTGATAAAAGAATAATCATTTCTAACGATTTTTTAATTTCTCCTTTTCATTTTTACATTATACTGAGAGTATTGCTAAAAATGAAAAGGAGCGTGTCAAATGAAGAAATCTGTTTTATTTACTTCATTACTTGTATTATCAAGCTTAGCTTTAGCGGCCTGCGGCGGTGGCAGTGACGATAAAGGAGCAAGCAACGGCGGCAGCGACAACCAAGTATACACAATGGTTGAATCCCAAGAAATGCCTAGTGCCGATCCGTCCCTTGCGACAGATGAAGTGAGTTTTACCACTTTAAATAATGTCTACGAAGGAATCTATCGTTTAGATAAAGACAACAAACCCGCGCCTGCTGGTGCAGCCGAAAAAGCGACTGTTTCAGAAGACGGTTTAGTTTACAAAGTTAAATTACGTGAAGAATCAAAATGGTCTGATGGCAAACCAGTTACTGCTGCAGATTACGTTTACGGTTGGCAACGAACAGTGGACCCTGCCACTGCTTCAGAATATGCCTACATGTTTGAACCAGTAAAAAATGCTGAAAAAATTTCTAAAGGGGAACTACCTAAAGAAGAATTGGGCATTAAAGCAATCAATGATCATGAATTAGAAATCACTCTAGAAACAGCAACACCATATTTTGACGATTTATTGGCTTTCCCTTCTTTCTTGCCGCAACGTCAAGATATCGTTGAACGTTTTGGTAAAGATTATACAAAGAGTAGCGATAAAGCAGTCTACAATGGTCCGTTTACGCTAACTGAGTTTGATGGTCCCGGAACAGATACTAAATGGTCTCTAACTAAAAATGAAGAATATTGGGACAAAGAGACTGTCAAGTTAGATAAAGTCGCTATCAACGTGGTGAAAGAAGCCCCAACTGCCTTAAATCTTTATGAAACTGGTGAAGTGGATGATACGTATTTATCTGGCGAACTGGCCCAACAAATGCAAAACTCGCCTGACTTGGTCCAATTAAAAGCCGCTTCTTCTTTCTATTTAGAAATGAATCAAGCAGATGAAAAATCACCATTGACTAATGCAAACTTACGTCGTGCTATGTCTTATGCCATCGATCGCGATTCATTAGCTAAAAATATTTTAGCTAATGGCTCTCTTCCTTCACAAGGCTTCGTTCCTGTGGATGTCGCGAAATCACCAAAAACGGGTGAAGACTTTGTTAAAGAAGCCGGCAGCGACAAATTAGTCAAATACGACAAGAAAAAAGCTGTGGAATACTGGAACAAAGCGAAACAAGAACTTGGTGTTTCCAACTTAACGGTTGATTTAATGGTAGACGACTCTGAAGGCGCTAAAAAAATGGGCGAATATCTTCAAGGATCACTATCTGATACTTTGGAAGGCTTAAAAGTAACTGTGACGCCTGTCCCTATGGCTGTTCGCTTAGATCGTACCTTAAAAGGGGATTTCCAAATCGCTGTTCGTGGTTGGAGTGCCGACTATTCAGACCCAATTAACTTCTTAGATTTATTAGAAAGCTCAACTTCTAATAACCGTGGACGTTACAGCAATCCTGAATACGATAAATTCATTGCTGCGTCCAAAACCACAGATGTTAACGATCCTGAAAAACGCTGGGAAGATCTAATCAACGCTGAAAAAACAGTAATTGCTGATATGGGTGTTGTGCCAATTTACCAAAAAGCAGAATCACACTTACGTGCACCAAACGTGAAAGAAATTATTTATCATCCAACAGGTGCTAAATACGACTTCAAGTGGGCGTATAAAGAATAATCACTCGATTAAATTTAGAAAAAGATTTGGAACAATAGCGATTTTGGCTATTGTTCCAAATCTTTTTTATATAATCCCGATTAAAGAACCTAACAACCCAAAAATCACAGTAAAAATAATTAAAGCAATCGGCGTGCGTCCTTTTTTCAACATAATAAAACAAAACAGCGTAAACACTAAAGGTAATAAATTGGGCATGATTGTATCAAACAATTGTGTTTGAAGGTCTAACTTAGTGTCTTTCAAGCGAAAAACAAAAGTTGTCGTTAATTGTACACTCTTCGGAATCAACGCGCCCACCACGGAAATTCCTACAATTGTTGCTGAACGAGATAATTTTTTAGTACTTTCGCTTAAAACTGAAATTGCTTTGACACCCATTTTATAACCTAGATTAATTAACCCAATTTTGGCAGCCATATACGGAATATTAAATAACAACAAGAAAACAATTGGTCCTAAGATATTGCCTTCTAATGATAGTTGTGAACCAATCGCTGCTGCAATCGGCAAAACGGTTAAATAAAATAGCGCATCCCCAATTCCGCCTAACGGGCCCATCAACGCTGTTTTAATCGCTTGAATGGATTTTGGTGATTCTTTTGACTCTTCCATTGCAATAATCACACCATGCATGAACGTCACTAATTGTGGATTCGTGTTCATAAATTGTAAATGATTTTCCAAAGAAAGAGCTAAGTCTTCTTTATCACGATGAATCTTTTTCAATCCTGGAATTAATGAGTAGGTCCAGCCGCCTGCTTGCATTCTTTCATAATTAAATGAAGATTGTAGCAGATACGAACGGAACATTATTTTTTTTAACTCTTTTTTTGTTATTACTTTTTCGGATATCGTATCATTATATGTTTCTTCAGATGCCATCTTCTTCAAACCCTCCATTATTATTTGATGCAGTGACTGTATTATTTCTTTGTGCGTAAAATTCATATAAAGCAATTGCGACAGCTAAACCTGCAACCGCTAATGTATCTAATCCTAAATAGGCAGCCATAACAAACCCAAAAATAAAGAACGGCGCGTAGGATGTTTCCCACATCGTTTTTAATAACATGGCGAAACCTACTGCTGGCATCATACCACCTGCAACGCTCAAGCCATGAATACTCCATTCGGGTAGAATAGAAATGAAACTAGATGCTTTATCAGCACCAAAGAAAATACATAAAAATACTACAAAAAAATAACAAATGAATAAAACGATTGGTAAAAAACTAGACATTCTTTCGATGCCTCTTGTATCTGCTTTTTTTGCATAAGCATCAAATTTATGCATAATTGGTGACATCGCTGTATATAACAAGGTAATTAACGCTTGCGCTGCAACTGCGAAAGGAACAGCCAAACCTACGGTCACTTGTGGGTCAGATTTTGTGATAATTGCTAACGCTGTTCCAATAACTCCCCCAATTACTACGTTGGGTGGTTGCGCACCGCCGATTGCTACTGCACCAATCCAAACTAACTCTAGCGTTGCTCCAGTGATTAACCCTGTGTTAACATCTCCCAATATTAAACCAACAATCAGCCCTGTAACAATCGGACGATGAATATGTGTCTGTAAGACAAGCTTATCAACCCCTGCTATCCCAGCCCAAATTCCTACCAAAATTGCCTGTACTAACATTTTTTTCCTCCTATTAGACTTCGTCTACTTTTTATAAACTGTTTCACCATTTACTAAGGTTTCTAGCACTTCGTATTTCTCATCAATAATTGTAAAATTACCTAAAAGCCCTAGTTTGATTTCTCCCATAGATTCGTTCACATTCAACAAACGAGCTGGATTTTTCGTGACTGAATTAATAGCAATCACTTCTGGAAGTAATGCTTTTTCAACAAGGTTGCGAACCATATTATTTAAATGGTTCGTACTTCCAGCTAACTTGCCATTGGCTAAACGGACCACATTTTGTTCATCAATAACCATTTCGATCCCTTTTTCTGGTTTTGGATAAACGCCTGGTTGACACCCTTTGGCCCAGATAGAATCTGTCACAGCAATTAAATAGTCCTTGCCTTTTAGTTTGGATAACACACGTACTAATGAATAATCAACATGTACCCCATCAGCAATAATTTCAGCAAACGTTTCCTCACTATCCAAAGCAGCAACTACTGCGGTTGGTTTCCGGTGACTGATATCTTCCATTCCATTAAACGTATGGGTAAAACTTTTTGCACCTGCTTCGACAGCTGCCATTGCTTGTTCATAGGTTGCAGCCGTATGGCCAATTGAAATGACTACATCATGTTCATGACAATATGTAGTCAAGGCATTCTCTACATCATTTTCTGGTGCCAACGTCATTAATTTTATGTGCCCTTTTGCCAACTCTTGCCATTTTTTAAATGTCTCAACGGATGGTTTTACTAATAACTCTGGATTATGAGAGCCACGAAATTCTTCAGAAATCATTGGTCCTTCCGCATGAATCCCTAAGATTTGTGCTCCGTTGGTTCCTTGGTCTTCCTCAATAAATGAACCAATCACTTCAAATGAATGTTCCAAGTCTTTTGGAAATGTTGTTGACGTTGTTGGTAAAAAAGCTGTAATCCCTTCTTCTGGAAGGTAAGCTTGCCACTCTTTGATAAATTCATGATTGGCATGATTGGCATCCCCACCATGCCAACCATGATCATGAATATCAATAAATCCTGGAAGAATGCGCTTTTCTCCGTATTCTTTGTCGACAGCTTTTTCATTGTACGGTAGAATTGCAACAATTCGTTGTTCTGATACTTCAACTTGAGCTGGTTGAAATTGTTCGTTAATCCATACGTTTTTACTTTGAATAATCATTCTTCCCACTTCTTCTCTTCAAAATTATTGTCCAACATTACTTTTTTATGAAAATAATGCATCTAAACTTTCTTCTGGCGTTGACGGTACACGTTGAATCGAAAGTTTAACACCTAATTCTTGTAGCTTTTTAAAGGCGTCTACATCTGTTTTATTAACGGCAACAGCGGTAGCTACTTGTTTTTTGCCTTCTTCCATATGCATATTACCAATGTTTAATTTTTCAATTGGCACACCACCCTCTACCAAGCGCAATGCATCAACAGGATTATCAACTAACAGAAAAATCTTTTGTCTTTCTGAGGCTTTATGAATGACCTCAATCGTTTTCTTAATGGAGAAAAAACGGGTCTGTACTTCTGCAGGAGCCGCCATGTTTAACAATTGTTGGCGCATTGTATCCTCAGAAATTGCATCATTTGCGACTAAAATTAAGTTGGCGCCTAAAGAACCGTTCCATTGTGTTGCGACTTGACCATGAATCAAGCGATTATCAATTCTTGTTAATAAAATATTCGGCATAGTGCTTCCTCCTCTTTTCTAATTGGTTAGATTCCGTCTGCTTCTTCTTGAGTATTTGCTTGTGGTTGTTCTAGTTTTTTATGAACAATCCCATCTCTGGCTGAATCTGTGACCATTGAAACAAAATCTTCTACGTTCGTGCTGATTGTGCGTAATGCAAGCCCTTCAAGAACCATCGGTAAATTTGTTCCTGCTAACACTTCAACATTTTGATAATTACTTGCGACAGTCATTGAAATTCTAAACGGTGTACCCCCTAAAAGATCAGTTAAAATGACCACTGCTGGACACGTCTCCAGCATAGAGTCAACGGCTTTACGAATGTTTGACTCTAATACATCAAGCCCTGTATCATTGAAAAAAGGGACCGCCTGAACATTTGCTTGCTCTCCTGCAATCATACTAACTGATTGATGCATTCCAGTTGAAAATACCCCATGTCCCGTTAAAATAAGACCTATCATTTATTCTTTCTCCCCTAACTATTTACTGAGCTTACTATTTAATTGGATAAGCAGAACTTATTCCTCAAAGAGTGTAACAATTCTTGTAACAATTGAGTATGCTTTCCCATGATTTTGGACGATGATTTCTATTTAAGAACATGTCCCTATACAGATACAAGGCGTCCCAACTTAAAGATGCTTTTGAAAAAATGCTCGATTACAACCGTTAACCCAAATGAGCCAACAAATGTACCCATATACAACACAAGAATAACCAAGCTGACTGGTTGATTGGTTAAAAACGGGTGGACCAGTTTCAAGACCACTTGAAAAATAAAAACATTCGCTAAATAACTGCGATACGCATAAGTGGCTATCCATTTAACCATTGGTAAAAGACGAATCTTTTTGGCTATTCCTTGCGTTCCCAAATAAAAAACCAACCCGATAATCAGTAAACTATAGGCACTTTGAAGAAGATCCAAATAAGGTAGATCGTTCGGTGTCATCTGTGTTCCATCAAATAAATTCCCTTGGACTGCCTGAAAAAAAATAAAAAGAAATAACAAAAATAGCGCCGCTCTCGTCTTTTTCAAGAAAGTAAAAATTCCCCCCTGATACTTCGCTGCGATGACCCCGAAAATACCATAAATGAGATAACTAAGCCCTGAACGATCTATTAAGTACCAAAGAGAAGTTTCTGCATATGGAAAAATCATTTTCTGGTACCAGAAGCACCAAAGGATATGCGCACCGATTGTAAAAAAGACAATTGGTAAAATCACTTTTTTGTTTTTTGTAATTCTGGTTGCCAACCAAATAAAATACGGCATAAATAATTGGAATTGCAACATCATTACGGCATACCATAGATGTGCCGCGCCATCACCACTGAGAACTTTTCCTAGAAATCCTAGGGGCGTTTCATAGGGCATTCGTTGTTGTAAACTAGGAAAAGCGTATAGATAGAGACTGGACCAGACCACGTAAGGAAGCACCAATTCATAAAATTTTTCCTTTAAAAATTCAAGATACGATTCAGCTTGACTCTTTAACACCATGTTGTAAATAATTGCAAAAATAAACATGGGTGCCGAATATTTAGACATTCGGTAAAAACTACCGATTGAATTCATTGCTTCCGTTTGCGGAGAATGTGTCAACACATATGATAAAACCGTTTGTAAAATAACTGATGCTACAGCGAAAACTTTTAAAAAATCGCTGATATTCAGATTTATTGGTTGTTCTTTACTCATGTACGTCCTCTTTCTTTCAATAATTTAGCGTGTAAGTAAGCGCTCGGATTAAGAACTTACTCACACGCTATTCACGCTTCTTTGATTTACATTGCTAGCGATTCATAATTGGCTAACAAGATGCCGCGTTCTTCAATCGCTTCTTTGACTTCTTGGGACGTTAATATTTCCACTTCACGAATTCGAGGCATACAATACCCTGATTGCTTTTGTAAAATAGTATCGATAAACGCAGGATGACAATTGATTTCAAAGACCTCTCCTTCACTACAAACAACCATATCAAGCAATTGCAAGATGGTTTCAGTTGAAATCGCCTTGTCATAAAATTGGTACAACATTTCATCTGGCGTGCGAACATCCTGATATAACTCTAAATAGTCTTTTGTTTCAATACTTCTTGAAGCGTTACGTAAAGGTAATTGATATTTGCGAGCAAGTGCCAAAGCCACACCTAATAACTTTTCATTTTTTCCATGAACGTTATGATGAGAATCAATATGATCAGGGCATCTACCACTTTTCATAAATGAAATAATTTGAGCATCCCATTCGTTATAAACCTCTTCTAAATTGACTTTTTCTTCAAAAATCGATTGATGCCAAAAATAACCAGCTTCATCTACTAAGGAAGGAACCATTTCTCGAGGTAAAATAGGTTTTGCTTGGTTCAATGTCAATGTTAAATGGACACCGATAGCTAAAGTCGGTGCACTGATTCGAGCACTCTCCATGGCCTCTAAAAAATAAGGAGAAGTTGGTAATGCGGTTGTTGAAGTAACCACGCCACGTTTGTGTGCTTCAATGATTCCTTGCGTTACCGCTGGCGTGTAACCAAAATCATCAGCGTTGATAATTAATTTTTTATTGCTCATTTTTCCCCACTCTCTCTTCTGTTTCATGAATTTTTAGTTGTTTCTCTAATTGATTGTAGCTAAGTGACGCCTTTTTTTATAGCTAGTTTTCTGATTGAGTGCTATAATCTACAAATAAGACCATGTCCCTAAAAAAGGACATTACGTTCACAAACGACAGGAGGGATCAGCATGCTGTTTTTAACCTACGATCCACAATTAAATCCAACAGAATTAGAGATTTACAAGTATATTAGCCACAATATTGAAAAAGTTCCTTATATGACAATTCGAGAATTAGCAGATGAAATTCATTTCAGTAAAACGGCAATCTGGCGTTTTTGTCAAAAATTCGAGTGTGAAGGCTATACAGATTTTAAATTTAAATTGAAGAATTATCTAAGCGAACGAAAAAAAACAGCCCAACCAAAATCTTTAGATGAAACAATGCTGATTCATTTTTTGCAACGCTCATCAGAAGAATTATTAGAAGGACGGATTGTTCAAGCTGCGGAATTGCTGGCAAAAAAAGAATTTGTTCTTTTTATTGGCGAAGGAACGTCCAAAGTCCTAGCTGAATTTGGTGAAATTTATTTTTCCAGTATCTACAATTTATCTGCTTCTGTATCCCACCTTTTTTCCCATCCCGTTAGCAAATTATCCGAAGAAACGGCTAAAAAAGTGGGTGTTATCGCCTTATCAGTTTCGGGTGAAACACAAAAAGTTCGGCAAAATATTGATTATTTTATCGAAATGGGGATTGATGTAATTGCTATTACAAATAGTGAAAAAAGCACGATTGCTCAACTTTCAACAGTCACGATCCCCTACTATATAACAACCGAGAAAAGTTCCATTGCAGACGTAACGTCCCAACTACCTGCACTATTCTTAATAGAAAAGTTGGCGAAAACTGTTTCAACGATGTTAAATGAGTGTCCATAATCACTGCAAAAAAAGGAAGGAACTAGCCATTCGTTTTGCTAGTTCCTTCCTTTTTAATTCTTCTATACTTATTTATACTGACACGTTTCTAAATGATCATTCACCAATCCCGCCGCCTGTAAAAAGGAATAGACTGTCGTGGCACCTAAAAATTTAAATCCTCGTTTTTTTAACGCTCGACTAATCTGTTGCGATAATTCCGTGGAGGCTGGAACCTCTTCTGGGTGCTGCCAGTGATTAACGATTGGTTGCTGATCAACAAAGTTCCAGAGATAGCGATCAAAGGAGCCAAATTCTGCCTGAACTTCTTGAAAAACTTGCGCATTCGTAATGGTCGCTTGAATTTTTAAACGATGACGAATCACACCAGGATTTGCTAGTAAAGCTAAAATTTTTTTCTCATCATATTGCGCAATTTTCCGATAATCAAACGCATCATAAGCTGCTCTGAGCGTTTCTCGTTTATTCAAAATAATCGCCCAGCTTAAGCCCGCTTGCATACTTTCCAAGGTCAATAACTCAAATAACTGTTGCTCTTCATGAACTGGACGTCCCCATTCATCATCATGATAGGCTTGCATCTCTTCAGTTGTATTCGTTGCCCAAGTACATCGCTCCATTGTCCTGCCTCCTTTTATTTGCTAAAAAAGATGCGAACAAAGGGTACTGCCTGTTGTTCCACACCTTTTCTTATTCCTAATAAAATGCCCAGAAGTTTAACGCTTCATTCATCACTTCTTCGGCTGTAAATGTCCGTTTTGAATGGCCCTTTTCTTCTGAATCGTTTGGATCATTAATCCAGAAATCGCCTTTTTCATCCACACCACTCATCACCATAATGTGACCAGTTGTAGTGAAATAGCCCGGTTTTACAGAAATAATGACTGGATGACCTTCCTTCAAGAAAGCTGCCACTGTTTCAATATCCCCAATTTCTTGACAGTTATAGCCTTTCATTTCAGCATATGCACTAAAAATAGACCACGCCGTCCCTTGTCCTTCCATAAAGAAGTCATTTTTTGCCCAAGCTAACACATCCAGAGGGGTAACTTCTTGGTGATCCATGTATGAACCAACCATTGCAAGCGACACAATCGCACAGCCATTAATTTCGATTGTATTCGGCTTATCCACATTGCCAAATCCGTATGCGGTGTCTTTCCATTTAGCATCTGTCTGCAATTCTAACGGCAAATCCAGATGTCCATTATATTGCTTCTTTTCAATTTCTTGATTGACCTGTTGTCCATAGCTTAAAGGTTTGACTTTTTTCTCAATTTTAACTGGTGCTGGTTCTTTTGTTTTACTTGATTCAGCACTAGCTTTGACATATGAATCATCAAACCAACTTGAAAACCCACCTGATTTCATCGGCGAAAACTGCGCTAACAACCCGCCAAAGCCAAACGATACCAACAACACCGTGAGAACTTTTTTTTGGTAACCTGATGGTTTTTTTGACATACTATTCATCCTTTTCTATCTATTGACTACATCCGATAATCTTATGTATTTCTTATATGCTCACACATTATACTACTTTCTTTTTCGAAAAACAGAAACGTTGGTAAATTCTCATAATTATTGAAGGCGAACATATTTTCTTGAATTTTATCACAAAATTAGGTAAAATACAGGTAATTAGTCATTTGAGTTTTATTCTATTTTATTCGTAAAGGAGGCAGAAGAATGGATCAACATAAAGCTACCATCAAGAGCATTTCTAAACTGATTACGCTCTCTTCCCAACATTTCTTTTCGGCATTTTTAGAAGATTCTCAAGATCAAAAGAATAAAGAAAAGGAACGCAGTGCGCTTTTACAAGAGCTCCAAGTCGCTGCCGCCCAAAAATCCTTAGTGGTCTTACAATTGAAAGAAGTCCCTACAGCGCATAAATTCGAAACGGTGATCGGCTGGATTGTCTCAAAAAATATTTCGGACAATATCGTTGTTCGTTTACAAACGGATGAACAACAGTTGCGCATGATTCCTGTTGCTTCTGTCATGAAAGTCAGCACGTTAGCCAATCGTCACCAACGTCAAATTCACTAGAATATTGAAGTCTTTATAAAATAAATGGAAACCACCAACCCTGGCGATTGCAGGTTGGTGGTTTCTTTTATTTATGACTTTAGTCAAAATCCCATGAAACTTCTGACTTAGGACTCAACTTATTTCTTAGGAACAAATAATTGCGGTGCTACTTTTGCCAATAAGCCTAGAACTAGACTTACATACAAACAATTGACGACGGTACTTGTACCGTTTAGAACAAAGGAATAGAGATATGGGCTCATTCCTTCTGGTGCATACATGCCCCAAACCAATACACCCGCCCAAAAATGCCAAAACCAGCGGGCGAAGACTGCGACAACACTTCCTAAAATAATCGTACGAATGGCTGATTTTAAACGATTCGCTTGAAAATACAGTTGAATTTTTCTAGCGAATACGCCACCCATTCCTCCAAACGCAAAAGCAAAGGGATATTCAAAAATAATCTGTGGAACGGACAAGAAATTTTTCATGGCTGTACCGAGAATAATATTTAACATGCCCCAAACAAAGCCTGCTGCAACTCCAGGAAGCAACCCACGACGAAACGAATAAAGAACTAATGGGACCATTCCCAACGATAGGTCCAAGCCACTATTGGCAAATTCAATCGGTAAAAAAGAGAGGGCCATTGCCATTGCTGCGACGACTGTTCCTTCTACCCAAATACGTAAATCCATTTTTCTAGCCAAACAAATTTCCTCCTATGTTCTGACGCTCTCAACCACTAATACATCGTTATTTTACCATAGGGACTTTAGAAAAACACGTTTGTCGAACAAGCAAAAAAATAGCTGATCAGCATTTAAGGGAATCAACTCCTACTCAAACGCATGCCAGCTACTTTTTATCCATTAATCGTCCCGCTCAGTTGTCAAAATTTTACCAGAATGAGCATCGATTTTTACCTCTATTTTTTGTTGGCCCTCTTTCACTTTCACTTCCCAATAGGTGATTCCTAATTCTTTCTCTAACTTCCAATCTGTTGCCTGGCCGACTTTCGCTTCTTTTTCAGCCAAGGTTGTGGCTTGTTCTCTGGAAATGATATTTGTTAAATCAAGTGCCTCTTCTTGCATTTTAACGCCATTTTGTTCATCGGCATCCAAGGTTTCGACTTTTTCTTTTGTGAATTCGCCTGTTTCTGCGTTCACTTCAACTTGATATTCTTTTTGCTGATCCACGCCTTCTATTTCATAAAAATAACGGCCAAAATCTGTATCTAACTGCAGACTTGTTATTTTAGCTTCTGGATATTTTTTCTCAAATGCTGTCGTTACTTTTTCTAAAGAGACAGCTACCGCACTTGTCTTCTCTGATGTCGTCGTTGCTTCTTGTTGTACGGATGAACTTGTTTCAGTAGTTGATATTACTGTTTCTTTTTGTTCATTTGTTGATGAAACAGCTGTGGGTGTTTTGGATGTACAGCCAGCTACCAAAAAGAGTGCCAAGCCAGTCATAGAGCCATAGAGTATTTTTTTCATTAAACAACCTTCTTTCCTTTTTATCATTTTATTATACTTGATTTCTCATCCAAATCATAGCTACAAAAAAAGCCCTACTTTAGTTGATAAAGTTAGAGCTCTCTCAGCCTTCATGGGCCAACATAAAAATTTCACCGAAATCATTCTCTTGTTCAATGTGCCAAATGCGTTTTTCACTATTATAGACAAGCGTTGCCAAAATTTCTTCTTTTTGGTAAGAGGTATTTTTCATCTTGCTAAGTGAATCTTCCACCAAGTAAATAGGAATCCGATATTCTTCTTTATCCACTTCCGTTTGTTGGAAGCAAAAAATAACACCTTCTTGCAAGATACCTTTCATATTTTTAAGTAATTCAGGACTTAATTTTTCGACAGGCGTATTTCGTTTAAAGAAGGCCTTTTTCTGGTTCACTTTCTCTAAAACAACACGTGTAATTTTATCAGCAAAGATTCGATAAAATTCATCAATATAACGATAATAGACACGCGTCATCTGATCTGCAAATTCAAAAAAGACAAAATCATTTTGTAGCTTATAAAAGAAAGGCGAATGCAAACTATTCTTCATGTGTCCAAAATAAAGAAGTTCCGAAATTTCTAATGGCGTTAGCTCTTTTAGCATCGTCACATCGGAAAAGTCAATCCATTTAATCTCTTCAGTCATCCAACGACGTTGTAGCGATTGAAAATAGCGATTGACGCTTTCTTCTCCGCGAATAATTTTCAAGCCTGAATGCATATCGTATTCGCCAGCTTCGGCAGAAGGATCTAATAATAGTAAGTTCTGTGGATGATGCACAATTGAACGAACAAAATCGGAATGGGTAATTCCTTTAGATAAAACCGCGTTGCTGGTTACATCTATATGTACATAAATTAAATCAAGCAAATTCCCATCTCCCCTCTACTAGCCTCCTTACCATTTTACAATATTTTCAAAAGAAAAGCTTGTTTCTTTTACTTTAAAATTCCATTACAAAATGAGGATTTTTTTGAAAAATCAATCGATTCAGTTGTTTTTTATTAAATTAAGGTCCGGCCAGCTTACCTATTCCCCAAAGAAAATAAATAGGTTTTTCAAATAAATTGTGGTAAACTTGATACATTAAAAGGAGGGAGAATATGCGCCCAAAAGAGAAAAAAAGAGGAAAAAATTGGTTAATCAACAGTTTATTAGTTTTACTATTTATCATTGGCTTGGCCTTAATTTTTAACAATCAGATACGCAGTTGGGTGGTTCAACAAAATAGCCGCTCGTACGCCGTTAGCAAGTTGAAACCAGCCGATGTGAAGAAAAATATGGCTCGTGAAACAACGTTTGACTTTGATTCAGTTGAGTCCTTGAGCACAGAAGCGGTGATGAAAGCCCAATTTGAAAACAAAAACTTACCTGTGATTGGTGCCATTGCGATACCAAGTGTCGAAATTAATTTGCCCATTTTTAAAGGATTGTCAAATGTCGCTTTATTAACTGGTGCCGGGACCATGAAAGAAGATCAAGTCATGGGGAAAAACAATTATGCCTTGGCTAGTCATCGAACGGAAGATGGCGTTTCCTTATTTTCACCTTTAGAAAGAACAAAAAAAGACGAACTCATTTATATCACTGATTTATCTACTGTTTATACATACAAAATAACTTCTGTAGAAAAAATCGAACCAACCCGTGTTGAGTTAATTGATGACGTTCCTGGTCAAAATATGATTACCTTAATTACCTGTGGCGATTTACAAGCAACGACGCGAATTGCTGTTCAAGGAACATTAGCAGCAACGACGCCTATTAAAGACGCCAACGACGATATGTTGAAGGCTTTCCAATTGGAGCAAAAAACCTTAGCCGATTGGGTGGCTTAATAAAAAAATCCTTGAAAAGTGTCAAAACTTTTCAAGGATTTTTTGCTTTATTTCATCGCTTGGCGTTCTTGCTGTTTCAAACGAGCAAAACCATAACGAATACCTGCAAATAATAAAACTAACGGAGATAAGAAAACAGAGATCATTAACCATTCACTTGTATACATACTACTAAAAGATAAATGATACGTGACAGCATACACTAGCGGCAGACTCATTATCAACAATAAATAATACAAACTCAATTCAAAAACATAGGATAAATAACTACTGTTCATCTTACTTCCCTCCTGTCTCTTTTTCCCTGAACAATTTGTTAACACTATTGTACCAAGGGGAAACAGAAAGTACTATCGGACTATAGTCCTAATCTTTCAGCTGTGCTTTTATTTTTTTCAACCATTCTGAGGTACCTGCTTCCACTAAGCGGTAAGTTTCCTCAAAATCACCAGTATAATAAGGATCAGGTACGTCCATGGTTTCTTTACCAGCCACAACTTCCATAAATAAATGAATCCTCCGTTGCTCTTCTTGAGGAGCTAATGCTTTTAAATCTGCCACATTATTCGCATCCATCCCAATGATATAATCATATTTTTTAAAATCACTTGGCTGGATTTGTGTTGCCCGCATTCCTTGATAGGAAATTCCTTGTTGCTCCAAAATTTTTCTGGTTCCCTTATGTGGCTGGCTGCCAACTTCCCAGTGACTAGTAGCTGCTGAAAATACTTGAATAGTCGATTCTAAACCGGCTTGTTGGACTTTCTGACGAAAAATCGCTTCTGCCATTGGCGAGCGACAAATATTGCCTAAACAAACAAATAACACAGTTACCACAACGTTTCACTCCTTCATAAAACTTTTTATCCTTCACACATTACTCATTGGCTTCTTGTTCATACAAATGATAAGCCATAAATTCTGTATCTTTCGCTAAACGGAATAATTGCGTCGCCATTTCCAAAGGAGTCTGAGGATATTCCTCAAGAATCCATTTCGTTAAGACGCCGCTACATCCATAGGAAAAGAAATTCGCATAAAATTGTTTGTCTTTATCTGTTAAATGGTTCTCAACATCGACTTGTTCAAATAATGAAATAAATAAGCGATTGGTCGAAGCGGAAAAAACATTAAGAAGAACTTCTGAATCTGAGGTCACCGTTGTATAGTAGAAATGGCTCTTCTCTTTAATCGCTTTTAATAACTTCAGGGCTTGTTCCTCCCAGTTTTCCAAACAAATATCTGTTTCTAAGTAAATCAATGCATCGTGACGATAAATCCAACGTAATAAATCATATTTATCTGTAAAGTGATAATAAAATGTTTGACGATTCAAGCCCACTTTTTTGGTAATATCTTGGACACTTATTTTACGAAAATCCTTTTGTTCACATAATTCTATTAAAGCTGAAGCGATTGCTTGTTTTGTATCGTGCGTTCCGCTCATGCTGATTCCTCCGCTCCTAATATGTATATACCTCTATAATTGCAAAAAAACGGCCAGATTACAATATTTTCAGATACATTTTATGCATATATTTAAAATTAAATGAATAAAAAAAGCGGCAACTAACGATTTTTGTTAGTTACCACTCCTTGTTATCAATTATTAATAGATGACTATTTAGCCTGGAAAACGCCATACAACAGCGCGGAATCCAGCTGGTGGTGCTGGTGACCAGTTAGAGTTAGAAGAAACATAACCAGATCCTCCTGGGTTGTTTGCTTCAACGATTTGGACACTTCCACCACTTACACCTGTAACTAAGACAGTATGCACGCCACCAATCCAGCTATCTGGACTATAGGCACTTTCATATTGAACAACATCGCCTGGTTGCACGTTACTCCAGCTAACTTGTGTTGCGCCAGAAGCAACATAGCCACTGTTTGGACCACCATAACCGAAGTTAATACCGCCTGCCGCTAACCAGCGACGAACAGATACTAAACATTCACCTGGTTGATTCCAACCTGTTGCATAAGAATTACCAACATCTGCTAAAGCTGCATTAATTGCGGCTTGTTTTCCTGAAGTCACGCCACCATTCCCTGGTTTTGCTTCATTACCTTTTTCAGGAGTCGTTGGGTTAGTTACAGGAACTTCTTTTTCTTTTTCAGGTGCTGCTGCAGGTGTTGTTACAACACTTTCTGTTTCAGTACTTGAAGTTGTTGTTTCTTGCGTTGTGGTACTTTCAGTAGTTGTTGATGATTCTACTACTGGTGTTGCGGCTTTTTCTTCAGCGGCTGATGCTGCTGCCTCATTGGCTGCTTTTGTTGCTTGCGCTTGCTCTGCTGCCGCTTTTTGTGCTGCGGCTTGTGCTTGCGCTGCCGCTTGTTCTTCTGCTTTTTTAGCAGCTGCACGTTGGCGTGCTTGTTCTTCTGCTAAACGTTTTTCCGCTTCTTTTTTCTGTTTAATGAAGCCGTCTTTTTTCCCTTGTTCTTCAGAACGTTGCGCTTCTAAATCATTTTTAGCCACTTCTTGTTGAATCTTCAATGTTTTTAATGATTCTGTTTTGTCATTTAATTCTTTTGTTGCTGCTTCTAATTCAGCAATTTGTTTTTCAACATTCTTTGTTTTCTTTTCAACAGTCGCTTTGTCTTCTTTTTGTTGTTCTAGTAATTCATTGTTGGCGCTCATCATTGTTGAGACCGCTTGAACGCGACCAATTGCATCTGCTACTGAATCTGCATCTAAGACAGCATCAATAATTGAATCACTTTGACCATTCACTTGGACATCGCGTGCTTGTTTTGTCATTTGTACTTCACGTTTTTGAATACGGACATTCAAATCAGAAATTTCACTATATAATTTAGATACTTCTGATGATAGCTTGTTCTTTTTAGCTGTTAATGTATCGATTTGTTTGGCCGTTTCAACCATATCATTTTCAATCGCGGCAACTTTTGCTTCTGCATCTGACATTTGGCTAGTTAACGCATTAATTTTTTGATCTTGTTGTTGAATCTTTGTATCGTATTCATCTGCAAATGCTGCGGATGGTAACGCTACGCTTGTTAAGGTAATGGAACATACCATTAGAGCCGATAATACACTTTTCTTCAATCTGTTGTCCTCCGAAAATCCTTTTTTGTTAAGCTTTTTTATTATTTATTAAAATTTGAATAAATTTCTCTTTTTCAACGATAGAGCAATTGTAGCATAGCTGTATGTCACTGAGATAATATGGATGTTACAGTAATATTTCAATTTTCTTCTTGTAAATGACAAAAAAAAGCTTCCCTTTTTTCACAACTTTCTTCAAGGCTCCAGGGTAAGCTTCTCATCGTTTTGTTATTTAAATAAAATAAAAAAAGCGAAAAATGCTAACAAATGAGCATTTTTCGCAAACGAACAAAATTTTCAATTTTTATTTTACGGAAAACAGTTTTTTCAGTGGATAAGATAAAATAACATACCACACCATGTTCAATAGCAATGTAGGGCCCAACACACGTGTAATAAATAAAATTGGGCTGACATCCGCTAAATGAAAGGCCACTTGAATCAGTACCGCAATCAGTTCATACAACGTGGTAAAAATGACGATCCCAAAAAAACCAGTTAGTAAATTTGTTTGAATTACTTCTTTAAATGTATACATCAACATAACCGAAATCGTCAGTGCAACTGTATAAATCCCGATAATGCCAATGTAGTAGCTATCGCAAATAAAGCCTAAAATTAACGAAGTAATTAATAAATAACGTTTAGAAAAATTAGGAACGGCAAACATAAACGCAAGTAATAGCAGATGAGAACTGGCGAAGTAAACATTACTTGTCCACGTTTCAAAAGACTTTGTTAAATGAGCATCAATTAACATTAAGAAAAACAAGAGAATAGGTGTGACGTATTTTAAATACTCTTTCCGAATCATTCGCTTTCCCCTGCCGATCTTTTCACAACCGTCACAACGGAGATACCATAGACATCCGCATAAGGTTTCACATACACTTCACGATCTAAACCAAAACTATCTGGTTTCACTTTAATAACTGTCCCTACCGCTAAATCGGCTGGGGAATTACCACCTAAGCCAGAAGTCTGAACGACATCGCCTTCTTTCAGAGTAGCATCGCCAGTTAATTGTGACACAATTAATGCATTTGTCTTATTGTCGTAATTTTTAAGTAAACCAAACGATTCGCCATTTGCGGAAGTTACTCGCACAGGGAAATGGTTCGAGTTAACATTTTTAGACGTTAGTAGTTCCACTTTTGCAGTCGTTGCATTGACTTCAATAACACGCCCCACTAACCCTTTTTGCGCCATGACCGCCATGCCCGCTTCAATGCCGTCATTGGTTCCTTTATCGATAATTAATAAGTCTTGCCAAGTATCAGGCGAACGCGTAATGACATTCGCAGTTACTTTTTCATAGTTGGCCAACGTTTCGTTCAGATTCAATTCTTGTTTTAAACTATCAATTTCGCGTTTATAGTTATTGTTTTGGACAGCTAATTCATTATAGCTATCAATTTTTTCTTTTAGACGTTCGTTTTCTTTAAACGTGTTAATTAAATTGCCCATTGAAGACAAGCCATTTTCCACCACACGAGCTGGAAAAGAAATCACACGGTCCACCATACTAACGCTATTATTGACGCCACCTTGAACGACATTGGTTTTGCCTTTTTCAGAACGTTGCGCAGCAGTTAAACTAATAATGGTTACTAAAATAATGACTAAAATTAAGGTAATGATTATATTTTTATTTGGATTAAATTTTTTCACAAAGACACCCCAGATATTCTTCAGACTGATAGTATTAATTTTACCACTAATTGACTATAAACAAAAGAGTTGGCGATCGTCTTTAGCTTTTTTTATCATTTCTTTTTTAGGGCTTGTTTTCAACGAAAAAACCAACGAAAAGAAAGGAAGCTTCCTTGGTTTTCGTTGGTTTAAAAAGAAATTATTTTTCTTTGTTTTCTTCGTTTAATAATGCTTTTCTTGACACGTTGACACGGCCTTGTTTGTCAATTTCAGTTACTTTGACAAGGACTTCGTCGCCTAATTTCACGACATCTTCAACGTTGTTCACACGTTCGTTTGCTAATTGAGAAATATGGATCAAGCCATCTTTGCCTTTAATTAGGTTAACAAACGCACCAAATTTTTCAATGCGGACAACTTTTGCTAAGTAAACTTGGCCGACTTCGACTTCTTTGGTTAATTCTTCAATAATCTTGATGGCTTTTTTAATCATTTCAGCATCTGATGAAGCAATACTTACGTTACCGTCTTGATCGATATCAATCTTAACGCCGGTTTCATCAATAATGCTGTTGATTGTTTCGCCACCTTTACCAATGACATCTTTAATTTTCGCTGGTTTAATTTGAATCATTTCAATTTTCGGTGCATATTGACTTAATTCTTCACGAGGAGCAGCAATCGTTGTTGTTAATTCTTCTAGAATTTCCATCCGTGCTTTCTTCGCTTGGTCTAATGCTTCCGTTAAAATTTGTTCTGTAATTCCTTGGATTTTGATGTCCATTTGTAAAGCAGTGATTCCGTCTTTCGTTCCTGCTACTTTAAAGTCCATATCGCCAAGGTGGTCTTCTAAACCTTGAATATCTGTTAAGATTGTATAGTTTTCGCCATCACTAACAAGACCCATTGCAATACCTGCAACTGGCGCTTTAATTGGCACACCCGCATCCATTAATGCTAATGTTCCCGCGCAAATACTTGCTTGTGAAGAAGAACCATTTGATTCTAACACTTCTGCTACTAAGCGGATTGTGTAAGGGAAGTCTTCTTCTGATGGAATAATTTGTGCTAAGGCACGTTCACCTAACGCACCGTGACCGATTTCACGACGACCCGGTGAGCCCGCGCGTCCTGTTGAACCAACAGAGAATTGCGGGAAGTTATAATGATGGATGAAACGTTTGCTATCTTGGACACCCAACCCATCGATAATTTGATGTTCTCCTAAAGGCGCTAATGTACAAACGGATAAAGCTTGTGTTTGACCCCGAGTAAATAAGCCAGAACCATGCACACGTGGTAAAATACTTACTTCTGATGATAAATGACGAATTTCGTCTAATTTACGGCCATCCGGGCGAATCTTATCGATCGTGATTAACTCACGTACGACATCTTTTTCAAGATCTTCCGCAATTTGTTTCACTTCTTTTAGTAATTGCGCTTCTTCTTCGTGTTCCGCAAATTTTTCAGCGTAAACTTCTTTGACTGTATCTTTTACTTTGTCAATTTCAACTTCACGTGCTAATTTTTCTTCCGTCATTACGGCTGTTTTCATTGTATTGTAGTATGCATCAAAAATTTCTTTTTTAAGATCAGCGTCCACTTGTAATAAGTCCACGTCCATTTTTGGTTTACCTACAGCGGCAACAATTTCTTCTTGGAACGCCACTAGTTCTTTAATGGCATCAAAACCGAAAAGTAAGGCACCTAACATATCTTCTTCTGATACTTCTTTGGCACCACTTTCAACCATATTGATGGCTTCTTTTGTTCCAGCAACAGTTAATTCAATATCTGTTTGTTCTGCTTGTTCTACCGTTGGATTTAAAACATATTCGCCATTAATACGGCCAACGTCAACACCAGCAATTGGTCCATCAAACGGAATATCTGAAATTGCTAACGCTAAGGAAGACCCAAACATTGCAGCCATTTCTGGTGTACAGTCTTGCTCCACACTCATAACGATGTTCGTGATTTGGACTTCGTTACGGAAGCCTTCTGAGAACATTGGACGAATAGGACGGTCGATTAAACGAGCGGTTAATGTCGCACGTTCACTTGGACGACCTTCACGTTTAATGAAGCCGCCAGGAATTTTTCCTACCGCATACATTTTTTCTTCATAGTTTACAGTTAATGGGAAAAAGTCTACATCTTTTGCTTCTTTAGAGGCAACAGCAGCACTTAAAACGACCGTATCGCCGTAACGTACTAAGACAGCTCCATTGGCTTGTTTGGCTAATTGGCCGATTTCTACTTCTAGTGGGCGGCCGCCCCAAGTTGTTTTAAAGACTTGTTTTTCTGTCATAATTCTTCTCCTTTACTCTTGCTCTTTGGAAAAGTCAGACGGCTACTAAACAAATGAAAAAGTAACAAGTCGTTGCTGCTCTTTCATTTGGTTAGTAGTTCCTAAAAACTTTCCAAAGAGGACCTTCAATAGTGACAATAAGATAAAAAGCGAGATTCTGATTGAACCTCGCTTTATACGTAATGATTAACGACGTAATCCTAAACGTTGGATCAATTCGCGGTAACGTTGGATGTCAGTTTTACGTAAGTAAGCTAACAAGTTACGACGGTGACCGATTTTTTTCATTAAACCACGGTAAGAATGGTGATCTTTTTTGTGTGTACGCGCATGTTCGTTCAATTGGTTAATGTCTTCAGTTAAGACAGCAATTTGTACTTCTGGAGAACCAGTATCTCCTTCATGACGTGCGTATTCTTTAATGATTTCGTTTTTTCTTTCTTGTGAAATTGCCATTTGTTCCACCTCTTTCTCTATTATTCGTCTGATCACTGAGTGAAGCGTTGGTGACTCGCTAAACCAAGTGATAGATGGTGTGTTTCCACACAAGCTTACTTTACAGGAAACACCGCTAAAATGCAAGCTTAATCTCTATTATTCGATAGTTTTTTTAAACAATCTAGCCCCTTTTTTGGTGATTTTGTGATACACTAAATGGTGGTAAACAACTGATTATTTCAGCGCATGAATAAATAAAAGAAGAATTTTTTTATGTTTCAAAGGAGGAACCATTGAATGATTACAATGAAAGATATTATTCGTGAAGGGAATCCCACACTTCGTGCTGTGGCAGAAGAAGTGCCTGTCCCTATCACTGAGGAAGACCGACAATTAGGCGAAGACATGTTGACTTTCTTAAAAAATAGTCAAGATCCAGTCAAAGCCGAAGAATTACAATTACGTGGTGGCGTTGGTTTAGCTGCACCACAATTAGATATTTCTAAACGAATTATTGCTGTCCATGTTCCTAGTAACGACCCAGAAAACGAAACGCCTTCATTAAGTACGGTGATGTACAACCCTAAAATTTTGAGCCATTCTGTGCAAGATGTATGTTTAGGTGAAGGGGAAGGCTGTTTATCTGTCGATCGGGATGTGCCTGGGTATGTCGTTCGCCATAACAAAATTACCGTCAGTTATTTTGACATGGCTGGCGAAAAACACAAAGTTCGTTTAAAAAACTACGAAGCGATTGTGGTTCAACATGAAATTGATCATATTAATGGCATCATGTTCTACGATCATATTAACAAAGAAAATCCATTTGCTTTAAAAGAGGGCGTTTTAGTCATCGAATAAAGAAAAAAAAACTGGGCCGTTTGTTTTCAGACAAACGGCCCAGTTTTTTTAAATGGCCTTCATTTCTTTTAAGGCTTTCCAAATCCCATCATTATCATTTGTATCTGTGACCATTGTGGCCACTTTTTGAATGGAAGGACTCGCGTTGCCCATTGCGACGCCAATCCCTGCATGGCTTAACATTTCTCGGTCATTTTCGCCGTCCCCAAAGGCAATGATATTTTTTGCATCAATGCCCACACGTTTAGCTAAATACGTTAACGTAGCTGATTTTGAGCCATCTTTAGGCACAACATCTACGCTATGTTGATGCCAGCGAATAAAGCGAAATTCTGGGTATTCTTCTTCAAACGTACACTGATCTTCTGCGTCATAAAAAGCCAGCGCTTGGTAAATATCATTTTGACGATAAAAGTGTTCATCATAAGCAGGTGAATGAAAATGAAAAGAGTTCATCGCAATTTCCATTTTTTCAGCACGGTGCTGGTTGCTCTTCTTAATATCATCTAAGCCCACACAAGCAAATCCTAAGCCGCGTTGATCACTGTCTTGTGCCAAACGTTCCAACGCTTCAGCGTGCAATAAATTTTGATAATATTGCTCATGATCCACAAAAGCCGCGGCGCCATTACATAATACGTAATTAGTAAAATCTAAATCCCAAATCACCTCTTGCGCCATATAACGACTTCTGCCAGTTGCCAGCGTAACTAAGTGTCCTTGCTCCCGCAATTTTGCTAGCGCTTCTCTCGTGCTATCCAATGCTTTCTTCTCCGAATTTAACAACGTCCCATCAATATCAAATGCAAAAAGTTTTCTTTCCATCATTTCTCCTTATTCGCTCGCTTTCGCTAAATATTTACTGCCTTCTCGTTGTGCTAAAGGACTCAACACTAATTCTTTCATCAATTCCTCGACCCATTGCGGATTCGTTTTACTATATTGGCGTAATGACCAGCCAATCGCTTTTTGAATGAAGAACTCCTCTGTAGTTCTATCATAAATAATCGCCTTTTTCAACAGGTCCTGATTGGTCTTTTCTTTCAACATCAACTGTAAATTCAGCGCAACACGCCGATTCCAGAAATTTTCAGCGCCATAAAAAAGGGCAAAAATCGTTGGCAATTCAGTCAGATGCAACGCCACCCACGACCCAAAAAATTTTCGCCAAGCATCCACACTGTCCCACCACGCTTTTTGTGGAACATAGGCTTTAAACGCTACGACCTCTTCTAATGAAAATCTCCGAACATTTTGAAGGGCTAAATCAATAGCGACATACTGATATTCTCGTTCTGTTTTTTGATAATAAGCCTCAATCTCTTGGCATAATTTTTCCTTTGGCCACGTATGACTTTCTTTTAAAAGTTGTTTACTTAACGCTTGACGTTCTGGGGCGGGGATGCCTGCAAAAACAAATTGGTGTTTCATATAAGCAGACATTTTTGCTGCTTTTTCTGGGTTCTTCTGAAATTGAAGTGTGTCCATTCCTTCGCTCCTTATAATAAAAAAACTATACTAAAACAGTGTACCATGTTTTAGTATAGTTGGTTGGTCAATTAATCAAAATACGTTAAGTTTTTGTTGTCTTTATCTAACCAGGCATAGCCGAGACCCATAATTAAGCCACCACCGATAAAGTTACCGATAAAGGCCCAGAACAGATTATGAACAACATTACCAGCTGTGAAAGCTTCAATTGCGCCGTTCGAAGCAAAGTAAGCTAAACTGAAGGCTGGGAAGTTGGCAATCACGTGTTCAAAACCAAGGAACGCAAAGATAAAGATAATGAAAATAATGGCCGCGACTTTGCCGGCGTCATCTTTCATTCGCATACTCACTAATACGGCTGTATTAACTACAATATTGGCGAACATAGCTTCAACTAAAATCTGTAGGGTGGTTTTTTCTAATTTTCCAGCAATCGATGTAAAGAAGAAACTATCTTTTGGCAAATCTTGGAACGGCACCGTAAGTGATACCAAGAAACCAAACAAGACGCCACCAATTAAATTGAATAAGATACAGGTAAATAAAATTTTTGCAGCTAAGGAAAAGTTGACTTTTTTACGATAGACCCCAACAGTCATGTACAACATATTCGAGGTACCAAGTTCGGCATTCATATATAAAATCATCACAAGTGACCAACTGAACATGAAGGCGTAAAGCATTTTCCCTAAACCATGAGAAATTCCTTCTCCTTTAATTGCGATTGCAAAAGCAACGGCTGTTCCCAACGTTAAAAATAGACAAGCAAGCATTGCACGAACAGCGTAGCGGGAAAAGCTGTTTGAGAATAAATTCACTTTCTTGTCGATGGATTTATCAATTTGTTCAAACAATGGTGAACCAGACTTCATTGTAAACTCCCTTTCATTCCGTTTTCAACTTATATTTTCAAAACATCTCCCCTTATTCTAATGAGGAAAAGTGTTTTTGTCTACCTTTTTTTCATATTTCACTTTAAAACCTTGACGTTTCCTATCCTATTAAGTATACTAGATTTTGTGTAAAATAATTGCAGCAGAAGAATAATAACTCGTCAACAGTTCATTGCCAAACTTGGTTCAACTGCGTAACCGCGGCTGCAAAGGCGAAGGTTGAAGAATGAACTGAACGAATATGAATTTTTCATCTAATTATTTTACTCCAAAAAAACATTTATTTATTGGAGGAATTTTTAATGTCTCGTTATACTGGACCATCATGGAAAGTATCTCGTCGTCTAGGTATCTCTTTATCAGGTACTGGTAAAGAACTAGCTCGTCGCCCTTACAAACCAGGACAACACGGACCTAACAGCCGTGGTAAAGTTTCTGAATACGGAATGCAATTAACTGAAAAACAAAAATTACGTCATATGTATGGCATGAACGAACGTCAATTCCGTACGTTGTTCATTAAAGCAAGCAAAATCAAAGAAGGTAAACACGGTGTTAACTTCATGGTTTTACTAGAACAACGCTTAGATAACGTTGTTTACCGTTTAGGTCTTGCAACTACTCGTCGTCAAGCACGTCAATTAGTTAACCATGGTCACATCACTGTAGACGGCAAACGTGTTGATATTCCATCATACCACGTTGAAGTTGGTCAAGTGATCGGTGTTCGTGAAAAATCTCAAAACATCTCAACAATTAAAGAAGCGGTTGAAGCAACTGTTGGACGTCCAGCATTTGTAAGCTTTGACACTGAAAAATTAGAAGGTAGCTTCACTCGTTTACCAGAACGTGATGAACTTTACCCAGAAATCGACGAAGCACTTGTCGTTGAATACTACAACCAAAAACTTTAAGATTTCAAAAGGTCGAACTACGGTTCTTACCTTCTTTCAAAACCTTGCCTTTCTTGGCAAGGTTTTTTTCTTTGCCCTCTTTACAAAATTGTTTACTTCCGCTAAACTATTGTTAACCAAATAAAAATAATTGGTTAACAATAGAAAGTGAGGCTTCTTATGAATAAAGCATCGTTACGCTCTTTAATTTTAGCAGCAGAATTCGCTGTGATTATTGCTGTACTTTCACAATTTACAATTCCATTGGGGATTGTCCCCTTAACTGGACAAACATTTGCCATCGGCTTAACCGCTACCGTTTTGGGCAAGCGAACGGGGACCTACGCTATTTTAATTTACTTCTTATTAGGATTAATTGGTTTACCCGTTTACGCTGGGATGTCTAGTGGGTTCGGTGTACTCTTTGGACCAACTGGCGGCTATTTAATCGGCTTTATCTTTAACGGCTTATTAACTGGTTATATTTTAGAAAAAACAACCTTTAACTATACTTGGGCCATTATCGCAAATATTGCTGGCGCCTTAGTTACCTTAGTTTTCGGTATGATTTGGTTGAAATATTCCGCAAATCTGCCGTGGCCAAACGCTTTCGCTGGCGGGTTTGCTCCGTTTATTATTCCTGGTATCATCAAGGCTGTCGCAGCTGCTTATGTTGGTATTTTAATTCGCCAACGCTTTATGAAACGTTTTTTAGCACACCTTTCTTAAGGGGAAAACTTTTTTCTTTTCCTTGTCTGTAGTACACTAAAAGGACAAAGGAGTGAAGTCCATGTCCTCATTATTAAAACGATTGGTTCAGTTGGTTTTGTTAGTCGTCGCTGTCTTGCTGATTCGACACTATGTTTTCTCCCCTGCTGCAGTGAATGGCTCTTCAATGGAACCAACACTTCATAACAACGACCGTTTATGGGTGACCTCGATTAAAAAGCCTCAGCGCTTTG
This sequence comes from Enterococcus sp. DIV0236, assembly GCF_050558525.1. Taxonomy (NCBI): domain Bacteria; kingdom Bacillati; phylum Bacillota; class Bacilli; order Lactobacillales; family Enterococcaceae; genus Enterococcus; species Enterococcus sp. DIV0236. The sequence goes on from NZ_CP187891.1 coordinate 2,521,122, forward strand.
ATATTATCGCTTTCCCTAGTCCTCGCAACGGCCAACGAGTAGCCAAACGTTTAATTGGTTTACCTGGCGAAACAGTCGAGTATCGCGATGATACCCTTTATATTAATGGTGTATCACTCAGTGAAGATTACTTAGCAAGTGCTAAACGAAATGTCTCTAAAAATGAAAATTATACCCAAGATTTTACGCTAGAGACCTTAGAAGCCACCCAATCCCTGACCGTTCCAGAAGGCATGTATTTTGTCTTGGGGGATAATCGCCCGCGCTCAGATGACAGTCGTTACTTTGGCTTTGTTAAACAAGCGAGTGTGGAAGGTGTTTTGACTTTTCGTTATTATCCATTAGATAAAATTGGATTTCCATAAAATAGTAAACCGCCCTCAAAAAGTCTAACTTTTTGGGGGCGGTTTACTATTTTTTTAAGGTCCAGTGACTAAGTTCCACGTCACCGTTCCTTGATATTTCTCATTTATTTTCCCTTGATTGGCAGGGACTTCTAATTTCACATTGGCAAAATCAAAATCTAATTGATAGACATCATTACCTGTAAATTGGTTATTAAGAATTACTGGTGTAGATGTACCGTCACTCGTCAAAGTTAAGGCTTTCGTAACCCCAACTTTATTTGTTAACTCTGTGACTTGATTATAGTTTTCGATTGCTATAACATCCGCACTTCCTAATAATAAACGCGTACTAGTTGGCAAACTATCAGCTGATGCTGTTAACTGTGACAATTGTGCTGTTAACTGCCAATTAGGTTGGCTTGTCTTTATTCGTAGATATGGATTACGTGTGCCGTTGCCATAGTAATCAGCTGCTTTTTTCAGTCCGTACTGCTTAGTGCTACTGTTAATCGTAATTTTCCCAAAATCAAACGTTGGTGTACTAATGAAACCTTCTTCTACTGGTGTTGGCGTAATCGTTTGATCTTCTCCTTGAATACGTACAAAGTTACTAGCTGTCACTGCAGAAAAGTTTCCACTAGCTGTCATTTCTGCGGTTAAAAGTTGTCTTGGTTCTCCCGTAATTTTCGCTGTGTTCACTGTCACTAAGGCTTCGCCGTTCACAGGAATCTCTATATCTAAGTTAACTCCTGCTTGCCATTGTTCTGCCGTCACTGGAATAATTTTATTTGGTGTATTACCAATGCGAACAGCTAATTGTGTTGGTGGTGAAATACCTGCCGCCCATTTGGCCGTTGGTGCTAGTTTAACGTTGGTCAATGGAACTTCACTGGTATTTTTTAGTTTAACTATCCACATCATAGAAGCTTCATTCGGGATCACTTCTAGTAACCGACTAACCGTCATTTCTGCTGTTGGTTGGACTTCCTCATAGACCGCTGTCATGTCATCTTTATCGTCGTAAGTCACGGCGTAACTTGGTGTTTTAGTCGTTGTCAAGGTGCCTGGTTTGGTTTTACCTTTGTACCAGCCTTTGAACTTATAGGATTTATCTCCTGTTGTATAAGTGTCTGGTAAGGCTTTCGTACTAGCGTAAGTGAAATTATCACTGTCAATCACCGTTTGTTTTCCTTGCGTGAAGCCTGTTGGCGGTGTAATTTTAGCGCCGCTTGGATCCACAAAGTTTTCAGTGACACGACGGTTTTCTAAATAATAGTAGATTGTTCCCTCTGGAGAAGCTAAGTTATAGTTTTTTCCGACTGTCCCTGAATAAATTCCCATAGCATACAACGTGTTATTCGGGTCCCATGTCCAAAAAGCTCGTCTGGTTCTAAAAAAAGTTCCAGCGTTAGTTAATTTGAAGGCTTCTACTCCGTCAGCTTGAGAAACAACCGTATATGGCGCTTCTATATTTTTCCGGATCTCTTTGGTCATAGGATACTTTGTTTTATCTCCCGTATAAGTAGCTAGCGGTGTAATCGACATTGTCTTATATTGTTTAGGAATTGTATGATTAACAGACCTTGCACCGTATGTCTTAAGCTTATCTATCGGGAAATCATATGACTTGCCAGGAATCGATAATTTTTTTAATTTACTCATCACTTCATCAGTTCCTTGAATTTTCCCTAATACTGTTGATTCAGTTTCGTCACTTTCACCTAATTCGGCTTCTACAGAAAAGCCTGCTGTATTCAATAGGTTACCTGCCTCATCAACATAACCAAAGTAAACATCTTTGGCTGGTAAATTATACGTTTTCATCACGACTTCTTCATAGACTACCGTCAAATCATCATCATCATTATAAGTGACTGGATAACTGGGAGCTTTGGTCGTCGTCAAGGTGTCTGGTTTGTTTTTACCTTTGTACCAGCCTTTGAACTGATAGGTTTTCGTGCCGACTTTATAGGTATCTGGCAAATCTCCGCTTTGCTTAAAGGTGTACGAATCACTAGTAATTACTGTTTTTTTCCCTTGGGCGAAACCTGACGGTGCGGTGATTTTAGTACCATTGGTATCTACGAAGTTTTCCGTAACACGACGATTTTCTAGGTAAAGATACATACGTGCATTTTCATCTAGTGTATAGACACTCGGTTCTACTCCTTTACCAGTAATAGTCGCACTTAATAGTGTTGCAAGTCTAACATTTGTAGGCATTGATGACCAGTATATACCGCTCATCGTAAACTTTTGTGGATCTGTTGTCGGGTCAAGACCAATTCGCCATCCAGTTGTATCGATGTCACTTTTGACACCACTTCTTAAACTAAGACGATACGTTTCTGGAATAGAGTAGGCTGTACCTGTATAATTTGGGCCAGGTTGATACGTTACGGTTTTATACATTTTGGGCAACGTAAAGGTTGCATTGCGAACTCCATATTGCAACGGCGTAGGTCTTTCTGTATCGAAAACTCGACCTGGTATAGTGATTTCTTTTACTGCGCTATTATTGTTAGTCGGGACTGGGCCAATTGGCGTCACTTTGCCATCCGCAACTTCAACTAATTCTCCAGTAAAGCCATAACGATCAGCAAATGTCAGCCCCCCTGTTTCATTGATAAATAGGACACGATACATGCGATCAGGCAAAGTCACTGGATTCTGAATCGCCTTATTCATCACCTGAACAGATGACATTCCTTTTCCTTCTTGAATCGCCTCATACACCACCGTCAAATCGTCATTCCCATCATAGGTCACCGCATAGCTTGGCGCTTTGGTCGTGGTCAAGGTATTTGGCTTGGTTTTGCCTTTGTACCAGCCTTTGAATTTGTAGGTTTTGCCGTCTGCTTGATAGGTGTCTGGCAAAGTACTGCTTTGTTTGAATGTGAAGTCATTGCTGGTCATTGGTGTTTTCTTGTTTTGGGTAAAACCTGTTGGCGGTGTAATGGCTACGCCGTTAGCATCTACGAACTTTTCGGTGACTTGTTTACGGGTGACTACGTAATTAAGTGTTTCTCGGTACGTTGCAGTGCCATCAAATCCGTATAATACTGGTTCTACTGGAGTGCCAATGGGGGCGACACTCAGGATTCTTAAAAATTCATTACCATCCGTGTTTAGAGAGAAAACATTTTCACTGCTTTTAGAAAATATGCTATCTCTTGTGCGTAATACAAAAGGAGTCATATGATTCCCAAACTGCGGTAACTCAGTTGTTTGTTGTGCACTATATCTGGTCATCCTCAGTGTAGAATTGGGCACAGCAACAATACTGTCGACATACTTTAGCGTGTTATCAATCTTTAATTGTTCAACCGCGTATATATTCATCCTATAATTTGCTGGTAAATCTGTAAAAAAATCGTATGGTAAAGGAACCGTTGCATTGACAGCTACTCGATATTGACCACCACCTGCATTAGAAGAAGTAATTGGATAATTAACCGCATATGGTCGCCATAAACTAGTTGCGTCTTCATATCCAAATTTAGTATACGTCCCTGATAACGTTAAGTTTTCATCAGCAAAAGCTTGCCCTGATTCATTAGTGAAAGCCAAGGTTATTCTCGGATAAATCACTTGATTATTCGGCACCCAACGTGGCGAAATACTCTTTTGTCGGTCATTTTCACTACTATTTTCTGCAGGTTGTTCTGTTGTGTTTGTTTTTATCTCTGGTGTTTCCAGTGGCGCTTTTGTCTCTGCTTGTTTCGCTGTTTCCTGTGTTACTTCTTCCTGACTCGTTTCAGTCGTTTTTTGACTGCTTTCCGTACTTTCTTGCCTTGCGCTACTTGCTGGTGTTGCTTCCTTAATACTATTTGCCACTGTCGGGCTACTTTCACTCGTGACTGTTTCCGCAATGGCTGTTACGCCAGAAAAGGCGTTAATCACTAAAGAACTACACAAGCCAATGGTTGCTAAGCGTTGCCAGTTAATTCTCTTCATGTCGTCCCTTCTTTCTATGTACCATTCCCGCCAAGCCGATTAAGGCTAAGCTGGGAATGCTAAAATTTGCTTGCCCCTTGTCCCTTCGTACAGGGCGCAAGGGTCAGTCGTGATAGCTTGTGCTGAACCACCTCTTAGGTGAGTTCCTTGTTGGAAGTAACTTTTGCCATTTTTGATTCATGCTATTCTCCTTTTTATGTATTGATTTATTGTTCATTGGTATATGTACAGCTTTTAATTTTCTCCATTCTATCAAAAAAAGGCGGACTTGAAATTTCAAATTTTGCTACAGCTAAGCTACTTTTCTGATGATTCCTATTATACCAAGGCGGAAGAGCACTTTTTCACTGGAAAAACACTCGAAAATTAAGAGAATCTGCCATTTTGCTACTGATTTTCAGCCAAATTCCTTAATTTCCATAAACAAAAGCTCAAAATGTTAGTATCAAACACTAACATTTTGAGCTTTCCTCATGATAACTTAACTATTTTAAGGACCTGTAACTAGGTTCCACGTAACTGCGGCTTGGTATTGTTGCCCCTTGACCCCTTGGTTGGCTGGCACTTCAAGTTTGACATTGTTGAAGGTGAAGTCCAACTGATAGATATTACTCCCAGTGAATTGTTGATTGGCAATAATCCTAGTGGCCGTGTTGTTGGCATTCAAACTAATGGTACTCGTAGTACCGACCGCATTTTTCAACTCGGTAGGTTGGTTGTAATTTGAGAAACTCGAAACAGGAGCCGCCCCTAATAATAAGCGGGTCGTTGTCGGCAAGCTGTCTGTCGCTGATTTTGGTTGCGACAGTTGCGCTGTTAAGCTCCAATTCGGTTGGGTTTTCTTGATCCGCAGATAGGGATTGCGTGTGCCGTTGCCATAGTAATCAGCGGCTTTTTTCAAGCTGTGCTGTTGCGTGCTTCCCGCTACCCCAACCTGACCAAAATTGAAGGTTGGAACACTGATGAAGCCTTCAGCCGTTGGTGTCACAATTGCTTGATCATTGTCTTTCACACGTACGGTGGCCGAAGCAGAGACACCACTGTAATTCCCACTGGTGGTAATCCCAGCGCGCAAGACTTGCCCCGCTGTCCCTGTCGCTTTCGTAGTGAACTGAACCGTGGCAGATTTTCCTACGGGAATGTCAGTGCCTAAGCTAACACCATTGGTCCACGTAGTCGCTGTGACGGGAACTGTTTTCGCGGTTCCGCCAGCTGGCGTGACAATCATGGCGGTTGGTGCTGCTAAGCCAGTTGTCCAAGCGGTTGATTTCTTGATGGTCGCCGTGGTTAGTGGCGCTTGGCTTGTATTGGTAATTGTGGCACGCCAGGTGACATTGCCGCCGCTAGTCACGGTTTCAGCGGTAGTACGAGTTAAAGCGACACTTGCTTTGGGCACTTCTTCCTTATACATCGCCGTCATGTCGTCATTGCCATCAAAAGTTGTATTGTATGTTGGCGTAGTGCTGGTTGTTAAAGTATTAGGCTTGGTTTTACCTTTGTACCAGCCTTGGAAAATGTAAGTTTTACCGCCTGTTGTATAACTAGCTGGTAAGACTTTTGCGCTCGTATACTTGAAGGTGTTGCTCGTCATGGGAATCTGGTTCCCTTGCGTAAAGCCTGTTGGTGGCGTGATTTTAGTGCCGTTGGTGTCTACGAAATTTTCGGTGACTTTACGATTGGTTAGATAGTAATAGACTGGTTTATCAATTGTAAGATAGGTTGCTACCCCCGATCCCAAATTAGGATTGTGGACAACCTTTCGCAAATAACTGGGTACCTGAATATCTATCGGAGCAGCCGTGGTTGTTCGATTAAAGATAAACGATTGACTCCCGTTATTCTTTAACTCAAAGTTTCTAGAAAGTAGCTTATTCTCACCTTCGACAAATGGCTCTGAATAATTATTACCTTGAATATTAGGAAACGGGTAAGCTATATCAAAAGTACCACTCTTGTTATAAACACTTATTTTTTCATAGTAATTGGGTAGTGTAAAGGTTAAATTAGCCGCACTATGTTGTGTACTTCGATCACTCAGTATTTCAAGTGATTGCGCAGGATAAGCAATTTCCTTCAAATTGTTTTTGGTTGGTGCAACTTGACCTTTTTCAAGACTGACTGTTTTCCAGTAATCAGGTTTATTTGAATCAGCTGAATTGGTTGCTAATCCTTCTCCATGCCAATTGTCATAGGTTAGTTTAATCGTTGAAGCATCTACTCGTTTGCCAGACTCGTCTACGAACCCGAATTGATAGGTCAGCGCTGGAAAATCAAAAACCTTAATCTCCTCATACACCACATTCAAATCATCATTATCATCATAAGTCACCGCATAGCTTGGCGCTTTGGTGGTGGTCAAGGTATTTGGCTTGGTTTTGCCTTTGTACCAGCCTTTGAACTTGTAGGTCTTACCACCTGTTGTGTAAGTGTCTGGCAAGGTGCCACTTTGTTTAAAGGTGTATGGGTCACTGTTAATTACTGTTTGTTTCCCTTGCGTGAAGCCTGTTGGTGGCGTGATTTTAGTGCCGTTGGCGTCCACGAAGTTTTCGGTGACACGGCGGTTGGTTAGATAGTAATAGATTGGACCTTGAATCGTATAGTACATTGCTTTCCCCGTAAGAAAACTCGATACATATCTTAAATAAAATGGAAGCTGAACATTTTCGGGAGCGGCGGCTGTTGTTCTATTGAACACAAACTCCTGTCCTCCATTATTCTTTAATTCAAAATATTGAGGAGTATTATTTATTTCCGCACCTGATGGGTTTAGTATACTTGGATAAGGATATGCGGCATCAAAACCACCTTGTTGATTTTGTATACTGATGGATTTATAAATTCTTGGAAGCTGATATCTTAAGTTTACTGCACTAAATTGAAATGAATCATTACTATTCGTTTCAAGATATTGAACTGGGTATATGATTTCTTTAAGATTATTTTTTGTATTTGCCTTAATCCCTGTTTCTATTTTAGTAGTTGCCCATGCTGATGGGATATTGTTGGGTGGCTCAGTACCAATACCGTACCAATTATCATATGTCAAATCAATCGTGGAGGCATCTACTCGCTTACCTGATTCATCAACAAACCCAAATTGATATGTACGACTAGGAAATTCCAAAACCTTAATCTCCTCATACACCACATTCAAATCATCATTATCATCATAAGTCACCGCATAGCTTGGTGCTTTAGTCGCGGTCAAGGTGTTTGGCTTGGTTTTACCTTTGTACCAGCCTTTGAACTTATAGGTTTTGCCGTCTGCTTGATAGGTATCTGGCAAGGTGCCACTTTGTTTAAAAGTGTACGCTTCACTATTAATAACCGTTCGCTTTCCTTGTGTGAATCCTGATGGTGGTGTAATTTTTTGTCCGTTACTATTAACAAAATTCTCATAAAGCTTTTTGTAATAAATATAATAATTAATAGTAGCACCAGAATTCCCTTTATTGAACTGTCCTGTTGTTCCTACAAGATTGTCACTAAACATAATATTGGTGCTTACTCCGCTATTAGAACTACGATTCGTTATACGCCATGTCTTACCAGTCGCTTTAGTAAAGTTATATGTTGAAATATCATAGTTACTTCTCGTATAAGTTGTTGATGTGTACGCTCTGGAAGTCATCACACCTGTTCGGCTGTCTGGAAGTGTTGCTTTAGGTGGTGCTAACACAATTTTATCAATTCTATTGGTGGTAGCTGTAGCAAAATTAATCACAATATCGTTACTAAAGAAAAACCACGAACCCCCGTTACTAGTACCTATATTTTTTAGTCCTGTATCAAACCTATAAAGCCCACTACCAGCATTTGTCATAGTTAAAGGATATCTTAACAGCGTCCCTTCTACTCTCGAATTGGTTGATTTAAATAATACTGGGTTTATGGAAAGACTCATTTGTTCCTTACTAGCCACTCCATCCTCATCGTAAAATTTTAAATTCCCTTTCAAACCTAAGTTACCAGAAAATCTATCCACATACGTCATTTCATTTCGTCTATTCACTGCGCCAAATCCATTAAATCGAATCGTGGAATCGATATATTTTTTTTCGTTGTGTGTACCCGAAGTAATTCTTGTCTGAAAATACAATGTTTTGATATACCCAGTATTTCCAGAAGTTCGCCCGTGTAGACGATTGATAAATGCAGTGACCGTCCTAGTCGACTCTGTCCAAACAAAATATTCGCCACCACTATTGGCATTATGAGAGCCTTCTCCTATAACTACATTTTGTTCCTCGGGGCCAACTTTGATAATAACTGACGTTGGTCTAGTCATTCCAGCTGCCAATTTTGATTCAATTCGAATCGGACCAACAATATCTGAATTTGTATCATCTGTTGTAATATTTTCCAGTTTCATTCGATAATCAACTACATCGTTAAGACGAACCGTGGTTCTATTCGTGGTTCCTGTAGCTGCCCAGACAAATGCTCTAGGCATAATTTTCGCTTGAATACCAGATGGTTCCAGCAGATTTTCTTCTTGAGCTATTTCCGTTGTATCTTCTTGTTCCACTGTTTCCTGTGTCACTTCTTCCCGACTCGTTTCAGTCGTTTCTTGACTGCTTTCCGTACTTTCTGGCGTTGCGCTACTTGCTGATGTTGCTTCCTTAGCGCTACTTGCTACTGTCGGACTACTTTCAATCGTGATTGTTTCCGCAACTGCGGTCACGCCAGAAAAAGCGTTAATCACTAAAGAACTACACAAGCCAATGGTTGCTAATCGTTGCCACTTAGTTTGCTTCATGTCGTCCCTTCTTTCTCTGGACCATTCCGACAAGACCAATCAAGACAAGACCAAGAATGCTAAGATTTGCCTGACTCTTGCTCCCTGTACGAGGGAGCTGCGAGCCAGTTGTGGTGGTCTGTGTCGAACCACCACTTCGTTGATCTCCTTGCGGAGGACCAGCTGGTTCCTTGGGATCAGCAGCTGGCGCATCTGTTTTCGGTGGGGGATCTTTTGGAGCGGGTGTTGTCGGATTTTGGTAAAATTCAATCCCCACCGAACTAGAACCACCCTCAGACGCTTCAACATTTATAAAAAAGCTAGGGGAAAATAGTAGACACGCAATCATTAAATAACGCTTTTTTTTCATTTAAAAACCTCCTTTTAACTCATTCACATTCTTCTATATAAAGAATGCGTAAACAACCTTTTTCATACCTTTATAATAGCAAAGAACTCTTTGTTCAAAACATCATTTTTTTTCATTTGACAACATCTATTCGCGAAAATCCCTTATTAAGCAAGGGTTGCTACTCTTGTTATTTAAGCAAAAAAGGCTATCAAAACGTACTTTTCCATAGAAATCAGCCAGTCATCCCTTAATTTTTTTCAAAAAAACTACAGAAAAGCTCACAATGTTAGTAATTAAAACTAACATTGTGAGCTTTTCTCATTTTTGACGATTGGATAATTCGATAAAATAACACTAAAACACAAAATAACTGTCTGTTTCTCTTATTGGGCAACAGCTAATTGATACAATGGCAGGAGTTGTTGATAGGTTGCCAACATATAAGCGCGTGCTTTTTCAGGGTTTTGCCACAAGTCACTATCTTTGGGAATGATGCGCCCAATTTCAAACTCACCTTTTTTTACATCTCTAAAACGAGTTAAGGCTTTTTCTAAATCCGTTTCTGGCAGCGGAGTAATTTGAGGAACCGTATGATCCAAGGAAACATACGTATCTTCTGGTAATGCTTGGAATAATTGCTGATTCTCTAAAAAGGCTTGCGCAATCTGCTTTTCATTTTTAGGATTATCAATGAATGACAACCACATAAACACATAGTCGCCCCAAATGCCTAATTGAAAATGCGGCTGCATTTTATACCCGCGCTTATTCGGACTAAGTGCTGACCAAGTATTTTCTGGCGGATACACGGTGCGACGGCGATGTTGCGCAATATGGACAAACAACTCCGTTCCTAGTTCAGGCGCTAGTTGTTCGGCAAAATACGTGTCTAATTCTTGAAAAATAGGTTGAATTTGCGCACGGATAACCGCCATTCGTTCATCTAATCCAGCAACTTCAAAGGCTGCGAATTCTTTTTCTGTAAACATCAACATTTCTCTAATTCCTCTCTTAACTTGTCTTCCGCTTCTATTTTTGTCGATTTTGCCATGTTTCCAGTGTCATCCCACGATAAACATCTGTGACAATTTTCCCTTTACTAATTCGAGCATTGGGTAGTGTTCCTTCGTAGGTAAAACCAATTTTCTCCATGACACGACCAGAAGCTGGATTGTCTTGATCATGTAAAGCAAAGATTCTCATGAGTTTCATTTTTGCAAAACCCAGTTCAACTAACGCCGTCGCGGCTTCAGGCATGTAGCCATTGCCCCAAAAGGCACGGTTCAAGACATAGCCTAATTCTCCAATATTATTGGTTTCATTGACCCGCAAATCAATCGTGCCAATCATTTTGCCCGTTTCTTTCACTTCAATCCCATATTTTCCTAAAGGTTCCCCCATAAAAAATTTAGCAATGTTTTGTCTTGTTTCAGCGATTGTTTGATTTTTCAAAAACACATAGCGGACCGTTTCCTCATCTGAAGCATATTCGTACATATCCTCTGCATCGGCTAATGTGACGGGCCTTAAAATCAAGCGTTCGGTTTCGATTCGTTGGTTTTCTGCAAAAATCAATGGATAATTCATGAGCAAAACTCCCTACTTTTCTACATACTTTACCGAAAAACAGCGAAACACGCAAGGAAAATCGGCATTTCCCTTGCGTGTTTCTTTAATTAGCGTTTAAGCGAATGATGGCAATGATCGTCTGAACAGCTTTGGCCATTGATTCAACGGTAATGAATTCATATTGCCCATGAAAATTCTCGCCACCTGTAAATAGATTAGGCGTGGGAATGCCCATGAAAGAAATCTTAGAACCATCTGTCCCGCCACGAAATGGTGTGATGATTGGTTCAATGTCACAACTTTCCATTGCTTGGACGGCCAATTCTACAGGAGTCCAATCTTTTTCGATGATTTCCTTCATATTATAGTATTGGTCTTGGAAAGTAATTGTTAGTCTGGGTTTATCCGCCAGCGCATTTAAACGTTGGACTTGTTTTTCCAAAAATTGCTTTCTCGCTTGAAAGTTTTCTTGATCATGATCCCGAATGATATAGACAAGTTCTGCTTTTTCAATACTTCCTGTAAATTTATTGAGTAAATAAAATCCTTCATTTCCACGTGTTTGTTCTGGCACTTCCTTTTGCGGTAGTGATTGATCAAGTTGTTCGCCTAATTTAATGGCATTTACTAACGAACCATAGGCCGTTCCCGGATGGACACTGGTTCCCTCAATTGTTATCACAGCTTGAGCAGCGTTAAACGTTTCATACTCGAAATGCCCCACGCGGCCACTGTCGATTGTATACGCAAAAGCGACTGGGAAGTTCGGCGCATCAAATTGATCGGCCCCGCGTCCAATTTCTTCATCTGGACCGAAGGCGAGCCAAACATCGCCCCGCGCTACTTCTGGATGTGCCAAAAAATACTCAACAGCAGCTAAAATCTCGACAATTCCCGCTTTGTCATCTGCTCCTAAAAGTGTGGTTCCGTCTGTAGTAATCAACGTTTCCCCTTGATACTCTTTTAAATTGGGAAATTCAGCAACTGATAAAACGATGCCTTGTTCTTGATTCAAGAGGACATCTTGACCATCATAATTAGTGATGACTTGGGGACGGATGTTTTCTGCTGAAAAATCCGCCGTATCCAGATGTGCAATCAACCCAATACTCTTCGCTGCAGGTTGGTTACCAGGCAACCGTGCCGTTAAAAAGCCGTTTTGTTCGTTATAATGCACATCGGCCAAACCTAATTCATGAAGTTCTGTTTCAATCATTTTGGCTAAAACCACTTGACCGACCGTCGTCGGTGTGGTTTGACTGTTGGCATCTGAACGGGTGTTAACTTTCACGTAAGTTAAAAATCGTTCGACTAATTTTTCCATTTTTTACTCCTTCTTCCTGAATCATTCTGTTAAATAGGCATTGCGCAAGTGGAAATAATCCCCATACAAGTGATAACTAATGCCTTTCACTTTAGGATTGATTAGATAATTTGAGGCACTTTGATACAGCGGTACTTGGGCAGCATCTTGGTTCAACAAGATGTCTTCCGCTTCTTTGTATTCTGCAAATTGTTTCTCTGGATTATTGGCATTAATCGTTCGCGCATCTTCTACCAGTTGGTCGTATTTGGCATTATGATAATTGCCATAATTGTAACTTGATTCTCCCGCATATAAGTTAAAGTAAGAGTCTAATTCACTACTGCCGGCAATCCATCCTGAAAGAGACAACTCATAATTTTTTTCACGTCGCGATTGGTTCACATTATTACTTGGTTGCGATGAAATGGTAATTTCTAAACCTGGCAGATTTTCTTGCAACTGACTTTGAACATATTCAGCAATTCGTTTTCCTTGATCTGTATCTGCCGCCAGCAAGGAAAGTTTCACTTTTTTACCGACATCCGCTTGGGCTTTCGTCCATTCAGCTTGGGCTTTTTTGACGTCATTTTTCAAATATTCGCCACTGTATGCTCGGAAATCTTCATCTGTTTCTGGATTCGCATAAAGTTTACTTGGAATCAATCCGTTGAGGGGTTTTGACCCATCGTTTAAGACACTTTGTGTTAAGGCTTCTTTATCAATTGCTTGGCCAATCGCTTTTCGTAAATGAACATTCGCTAATGGCGTTCCTTCTTTTTTGTTGAAATCTAAGAAGTAGTTGGCCACATCTGGATGACTGACATAGCCTGGATCATCTTGATATTGTTGAACATATTGTCCGTTAATGCGAACTAAGTCTAGTTCATTCGCTTGATATAAGTTAATCCCAGTATTATCTTCTTTGATTGTACTAACCGCAACTTCTTCCAGTTTCACTTGATCCGCATCATAGTATTCTGGATTTTTTTTCAATGTCCAAGTATCTGAAGTCGCATCCCAATTGGCTAGCGTAAATGGCCCGCTATAAAGTAAATGTTCACTATCCAAGGCGTAATCTTTGCCTTGCGCTTCGACAAATTTTTGATTTTGTGGCGCTAACCAAGCAATCGAAACGACTGCTAAGAAGGAAGGTTGGGCCTGTTTTAATTCAACAATGAATTCTTTGTCATTAGGGGCTGAAATCCCTAATTCATCGACTGACTTTTCACCGTTGCGTATTTCAAAACTATTTTTAACACTGTCTAGTAAATAGGCATTCGGTCCAATCGTCGCTGGTGTCACCAGTTTTTTCCAAGAATAAACAAAATCTTGGGCCGTAATTGGCTCGCCGTTGCTCCACTTAATCCCCTCCCGCAAGGTAAAGTGGTACTTGCGCCCATCGTCACTAATCTTGACATCTTTAGCTAGAGCTGGCACCGTGGCACTATCATCATCAAACCGATAAAGGCCTTCAAATAAATGTTGTGCCATTGTAAAGGTATTTTTATCTGTTGTTTGTGTTGTATCCAATGTTGAGATTGGTGCAGGTGAACTAATACTGATTTTTTGTTCAGCTGCTAAATTTCCCGAATCTACTTTCTCTGCCGCTTCTTTGGTTCCGCCACATGCGGCTAAAAGAAACCCTGTTGCAATCAAACCTACTACTTTTTTCCCCAATTTCATGTTGTTGCCCCCTCATATTTTTTAAACAAATAAAAAAAGCATTCGTCCTAAAAAGGACGAATGCTTATGCAATCGCGGTACCACCTTTGTTGATCTCTTCGCTAAAAAAGATCCGCTCGTTTCCAGTACAATCATACTGTAGCGCTATAACAGGCGCACCTGAATTGGTTTAAGCGAACGGCTTCAACCAACCTGTTCAAAGGCCATTTTCCCCTTTAACGTCACTACCTCTTCTCACCAAACGAGGCTCTCTGCAAGCTATTTTAAAAAGTACTTTCCTTCTCATCACATTTTGTTCTTTTATTTGTTTCATCAATCATACTGATTTACGGATAGTTTAGCAAACATTTTCGAGGTCGTCAACCACATTTTTAATTTAAAACTTTTTTGTTTTTCATCAAGAAGGTCGGGACAGAAGTGTTTAGCTCCGAGAAATAAGAAGAAATTTCCGAAAATTGTTCTTTAATTTTTGGAGAATTTCAGCTTATTTCCGAAGGAGTTGCTTTTGTTCCCGCCGTTTATCAGCTTTTAAGCCTAGGACAAAAATCCAAAGTGATTTTTGTCCTAGGCTTTTTTTTACTCTAATCCTTTTTTAACATCTTCTATCATCAAATGCATTGATTCTAATCCACCACCGCTTAGATACCAAACATCTGGTTGAAGCATAATGACTTTATCATTTTTACCAGCATCGGTTTTTTGAATCAATTCGTTTGCAGCGACGTTATCTTTTGAATCGTCGCCACCAATTGCTTTGGTGCGATCTACCACAAAGAGAATCCCAGGATTTTTTTCTAAAACATATTCGTAAGAAACACTTTGCCCATGAGTGGAAGCTTCAATCTTATCGTCTGCTGCTTTGAAGCCAAATGTATCATGAATTAAACCGAAACGAGAGCCTTTTCCGTAAGCGGAAAGTTGTCCTTCGTTAACTAACACAACAAGCGCATTATTCGCGCTAGCTTCTGCTTGTTTTTTCACGTCAGCAATTTCTTTTTCTAAGCCAGTTATTTTTTCTTTAGCTACCTCTTCTTTATCAAAAATAGTGCCTAACGTTTCGATATTTTGTTTCGTTGATGCCCAAGGATTTTTGGCATCTACAGCTAAGTAAATGGTTGGCGCAATGGCTTTTAATTGTTCTTGATAATCTTGTTGACGACCAGAAATAATAATTAAGTCTGGTTTTAGTTGATTGATTTTTTCTAAATCTGGTTCTTTAATGCCGCCTGCTGATTCAACTTTTTGGTATTTTTTCAAATACGCAGGGATATTTTTAGTTGGCGCACCTACCACGCGGTCACCGACACCTAGTGCATCCATTGTATCCAAGGAACCATTATCAAAAACAACGACTTTCTTAGGATTTTTGGGAACGGTTAATTGACCATTGGTGTCTTTGACTGTGACTTCCGTTTTAGCTGTTGTTTCTGTTGTTGCAGAATCTGCTGTTTTTTTATTTGTTTGACAAGCACTTAACATTAACAGTCCCATCATTGAAACTGTCATCATTGCTAAAAATTTCTTTTTCATTCTTTTCCTCCAAAAATGTTATTTTTAAATTGCCCGATTTAGTGATAAAGACAAAAGCGTTTTCCTTCAATTTCACAAATCCGGATATTCATTTCATAAAGATCATTTAAAATACTTGTTTGAATAACTTCTTCTGTTGCGCCATGCGCATAGAGCTTTCCGCCTTTCATGGCGACAATTTCATCTGCATAGCTTGCGGCAAAATTAATATCATGTAGAACAATCAGAATCGTTTTTCCTAGTTCATCCACTAAGCGTTTAAGAATCTGCATCATTTGAACCGCATAATTCATGTCGAGGTTATTTAAGGGCTCATCTAATAAAATATAATCGGTATCTTGGGCTAAAATCATGGCAATATACGCCCTTTGTAATTGGCCCCCAGAAAGGGTATCAATGTATTCTTCTGCCATTTCAGTTAAGCCCAATTGTTCCAGTGCTTCTGTTACTTTTTCGTGGTCAGCGCTTTTTAAGCGACCTTTGGAATAAGGAAAACGACCAAAATTGACCAGTTCTCGCACAGTTAATTTAAGTTGTACACCGTTGGCTTGTTTTAAAAGGGCAATTTTTTGTGAAAAAGCTGATTGCTTCCAGGTTTTTACTTCTTGCTTGTCCAGATAAATTTCCCCGGTATCTTTGGGAATTAAGCGACTCATCATGGCTAGCAGCGTGCTTTTCCCAGCACCATTTGGTCCAATAAAGGCCGTTAATTTGCCTTCAGAAATAGGTAAATCAATGTCTGAAACGACAAATTTATCGCCATATTTTTTTGATACATCACTCATCTGGATCATGTGCGTTGCTTCCTTTCTGCAATAATTTTCCATATAAAATAAACGCCCCCAACAAATTGAATCACCACACTTAGCGGGGTATTCAAATGAAAGACCTGTTCAACCATCAATTGACCGAACACCAGTAAAAAGACTGCTATTAAACTTCCTGCCACAAACAGTTCTCGGTGGCGATAGGTTTTCATAAATTGATAACTCATATTGGCCACGATAAAACCTAAAAATGTAATCGGTCCCACTAATGCTGTTGATAAGCCGACCAGACTACTGATCAAACACAACAACACTAATTGAAACTGATTCACAGCAATCCCCAAATTCTGGGCTTGATGGTTCCCTAAATGTAAAACGTCTAAACGGTAACTTTCCCGCCAAAGTATCCCACAAATTATGAGTACCGCCACACCAACGAAAACGAGATACTGACTATTGACGTTACCGAAACTGGCAAACAACTTTCCTTGGAGTAAGTCGTATTCGTTAGGATCCATAATCACTTGTAAAAACGTACTAATACTACTGAAAAAAGTACCTAAAATCATGCCAATCATCAATAATAAAAATAAATCGGATTGATTTTTGCGTAATAGAAAATACGATAAACTAGTACTTAAAAACACCATTAAAAAGACGTTCATCAAAAACGACCCAAGACTTACTTGGCCTAACGCTTGTGCGCCTCCTAAAAGAAAAAATAACACCGTCTGCACAAAGACATACAAGGAATCCATCCCTAAAATGTTTGGCGTTAGGAAATGATTTTGCGTGACTGTTTGAAAACTAATAGTTGAAAAAGCCGCAGCGATTCCAACAAAAATAAAAGCCAATAACTTTTTGCCTCGTAACGCCAAAGCAAAGGACCAATTGCCATACGTGTTATAAGTTAAATAACAAAGGCTCACAATTACTACGGCAGCTAAAAGCAAAAGTAATGAAAGCCATTTTTTTAAAGGCCGTTTCATTGTTTGCGCCCCCTTAGTAATAATAAAATGAACAAAATGCTCCCTAATGTTCCGACAACCACGCTGACAGGAATTTCATAGGGGGCAATCAATACTCGTGCTAAAATATCACAGATTAACAAGAACAAACTCCCGCAAATCCCAGTTAACCACAAGGTATTTTTCATATGATCGCCATAACGTAAAGACACGAGATTAGGAATCACAACCCCTAAAAACGGAATATTCCCCACCATCAATAAAACGATGGCACTTGCTAAAGCAACCAGCGTCAAACCTAAAAACTGAATTCGCTGGTAATGGACGCCAAGACTATTTGCAAATGCTTCACCCATACCAACGACAGTGAAATGATAAGCAAATAAATAAATAACAAACCACAAAGGAATCATTAAGAATAACCATTCATAATTCCCTTTCATAACTGTGGAAAAATTTCCTTGTAACCAAGCAGACATATTTTGAACCAATTGGTATTGATAGGCAAAAAATGTGGCAATTGAGCCTAGAATGTTACCAAACATCACGCCCACCAAAGGGACCATCACTTGATTCTTACTTGGTAATAATCGAATGAGCGCTAAGAATAATAAGGTCCCGCTTAGCGCAAAAATAAAAGCAATTGCCGTTCGATAGAGAAACGGAGCTGTTGGGAAAAATAACATTGCGACTAAAATACCCAACCTTGCACTATCGGTTGTTCCAGCGACACTAGGAGCGACAAATTTATTTTGTGTGAGTTGCTGCATAATCAATCCAGAAATACTCATCGTACTACCAGCAATGATTAAACTCAACGTGCGGGGAACACGGGTGGTAAATAAAACAAATTGTTGCTGCGCATCTAATTGAAACAATTGAGAAAGTGCAATGTCCTTCACCCCTATCACTAATGACAATAAACTGAAAAGTAATAGTAGAACAAACAAACCAATCTTTTTCATGAGAAAACTCCATTTTTATTTAATTGAGAATGATTCTCATTCTTAGTTACAGTGTATGAGAAAACCATCACAAATGCAACCACTTTTTTTCCTTTATTAAAAACTTCTTCTCAAGCCGACTGACCAACGACTTATCTAAGATATGCTATAATGGAGGGAAACGTTAGGAAAGGAGTGTTACTGAATGGCGAATGATGACTTACAACAACGTCTGGATAAAGGAATGTACGGTACGCCCCTCGTTAATCCTGAAGAACAACACAAATACATGGGCACATTTCGTGAACGCTGCCGTCTCTCCATGACCGTCGCTGAAATGAAAGATGCACAGAACCAAAAACATTTATTAGAAGAATTAGCGAAGCATCCTGAAGTTACAGTACTTTTAAATGGCGAAATCTCTTCTGACCTGCAAAGTACCTATATTAAATTATTAAATCAGCATGGCGCAACCTTTAAGATTGTTAACAATTTTGTGGAGAACAACCCTGACTCTCTCGGCTTACTGTTAGCTGAAAAACATGCAGTAGATGAACCTGTGATTGACGTTACAGAAAAATATCCTCAAGCAACCGAAACGCCAAAAGAAGAGCCAACAGCTAAAAAAGGCTTTTGGCAAAAACTATTTCACTCATAAAAAGCTCAAGGAAAGTTATGAGCGCTTCCATTTATAATAGAATTATGCTATTATAAAGATGAAAAAGAGAGGTATGCGGGTACATACCTCTCCTTTTATACCAACACCAGTTATAAGAACTGGTGGCTTACTGAGTTAAGTTTTGAATCTTAACCGTTCGGCCTACGAAGCTTGTGAACGGTTATTTTTTATTGTTTTTCGTTGCTTCAAGGATACCGAAAATCAGTAGTGCAACAAACGCTGCAAAACTAATCATCAATTCCAATGCCGCTTCGATTGACAAAAAAATGCTCCTTTCGTTAAAGTGCATCGGATACACATAGGCATCACCTGCCTCTCTAACTCAGAGCCACCGTCATACAACTTTCATTGGTAATAGCTTTAGTATAACCTATTGGGTGCACCAAGAAAACGTTTTTATAGGAATTTTCTATAAAATGATATAAGTTATGAGCGCTTCCATTTTAAATAGAATTATGCTATTATGAAAATGAAAAGAGAGATATGCTACTACATACCTCTCCTTTATACCAACACCAGTTATAAGAACTGGTGGCTTACTGAGTTAAGTTTTTGTTGTTCTTTAACCGTTCGGCCGTCTAAGCTTATGAACGGTTATTTTTTATCGTTTTTCGTTGCTTCAAGGATACCGAAAATCAGTAACGCAACAAGGGTTGCAAAACTAATCATCAATTCCAATGTCGCTTCGATTGACAAAAAAAATGCTCCTTTCGTTAAAGTGCATCGGATACACATAGGCATCACCTGCCTCTCTAACTCAGAGCCACCGTCATACAACTTTCATTGGTAATAGTTTTAGTATAACCTATTGGGTTCACCAAGAAAACGTTTTTATAAAGAATACCGCCAAAAAATCTATTATGAATTTTTTGGCGGTATTCTTTTTTATTGAACCACTTCTGGGTATAAAAGTTTTAAAACGTCCATTGTTAAACGGCGTCCTTTTCCAGCGTAAGGATACACATGCATGTGCATGGCTGGATTAAAGTTTGCTTCGATAATCCCGTACGTTAAGCTATCACGTGTGCCTTTTACGTCTTTGTCAGGAATGATTAAATCAATGCCACAAATTTTGGCTCCTAAAGCAGCTACGGCCTCAATGGCGATTTGTTTATAACTATCATCAATGACATCGGTCATATCAATCGAATCCCCGCCCGTGCTAACATTAGAATTTTCTCGCAAGTACACGATTTGCTCTTTTTCTGGCACAGAATAGATAGTTAAACCTTGTTCTTTCAACATTAGTTTTTCTAAATCATTTAACTGGATTAACTCTAGTGGTGCACGGTGATTGGTCCCCCGCAATGGATCACTATTTTTAGCGGCCACCAATTCTTCTACAGTGTGTTTGCCATCTCCGGTAACATTGGCTGGCACGCGCAACATGATGGCTTTTACATCATTATCTAACACAAAGAACCGATATTCTGTTCCAGGTAAAAACTCTTCAATTAAAACCGCTGTGTCCTCTTTAAAAGCAATCCGTAACGCTTCCGTAAAGTCTTCCAACGAAGCTCCTTCTTTAAAAATGGTAATTCCTAAACCGTAATTCGTT
This sequence comes from Enterococcus sp. DIV0236, assembly GCF_050558525.1. Lineage (NCBI taxonomy): Bacteria > Bacillati > Bacillota > Bacilli > Lactobacillales > Enterococcaceae > Enterococcus > Enterococcus sp. DIV0236. Next base: position 2,541,520 of record NZ_CP187891.1, read on the forward strand.
GATTTTGGTTTCACGACAAACGCTTTATTGGCATAGCGCAAATGTGCTTCTTGTGCCTCAATAAAAGATGAAAATTCTTCACCGCCAGGCACATGGAAACCTGCTGCAGACAAAATTTTCTTTGTCACGGTTTTGTTTTCCATAATCAATGGTACCACGTAGTTATCTTTGCTAGTCATGTTGGCATTTTTGACGTATTCAATGTGCTCGCCATGTTGCAGTTTCAAAAATTGCTCTTGTTCATCTAAAATTTCGATTTCCAAACCTTTTTGAATCGCATCAAATAAGAAAATTTGTGTGGATAATTCCATCTCACGGAAACCAGCTAATTGATAAGGGCGTTCAAAGGCCATACTTTGATATTGGTTTCCAAAAATATTTCCCAGTTCACTGTTGGAGTTTTCTTGAATAATCGTCCACATTTTGCCAGAAACGGTGTCTTGTGGATTCCGCAGTTGTTGATAATACTTACCGACAACTTCTTTGCCTTTGCGAATGCCTAGAGCATCTAACATATCAATCATTTCTGAAAAAATCCGATCGCCTTCTGCAATTAACTTAATCGTTTCATGAGGATGACCAAGAGCCACTTGTTCATTAAAAATATCCCCAGTTTTCACCCATTCATCCGCTTCTTCTTTTTCATCTGTCCACAATAAATACAACATGAAATAATGTAAGAAATCCACGGTATCTTCCACAATGCCTAAACGCGAAAAAGGATTTAAGTCTAAATTACGCAACTCGATATAGCGAATACCTGTTTTAGGCAGATCAGACATTTGTTTCCCACCACGTAAACGCACAGGCGCATAAAATTCTTTTTCTTCAGAAAGTAAACCATTTTCCACCATGCGATGAATATCTTCTAAATAGCGTTCCAATGAGGCATACGATACTTTCACATTGTCATGATTTCTGTAGCCATACGTACTATTCCGAATACTGCGAATAGGTTCTTGCGGTTGGTCGTCGTAGACCCTAAAGTAGCCGTCTTCACTAACTGGTGAAGCCCCAAAAAGATACGTAATTAACCAGCGATAACGTAAAAAGTTACGGGCAACTTTCATGTACACTTTCGTTTTAAATTGTTTACAATCTGTCACTTCGGATTGTTCATCATATAATTGCTGAATCAGGGCTTGGTCATATTCAAAATTAAAATGAATTCCGCTGACCATTTGTTTTCGTTTGCCATACTCTTTTGCCAAATAACGACGATATAACACCGCATCATATTGATCTAATTTAGCGATTTTAATCTCTTCATCTTTTGTTGGTAATTGTGGCGGCATACTTAATGGCCACAGCATTTCATCTTCTGGAATCGAACGACGAGCCACATCGTGAATGGCATCTAAAAAACGAAGCATTTCTGTGCCGCTATTTGCTACAGGCGTGATTAGTTCTAATTGTGTTTCACTAAAATCTGTTTGAATATATGGATGATAAGAACGGTTACCAAAAACCGTGGGATGATCAGTTGTCGCTAAAAGCCCTTCTCGTGTACTACGTTGGTTTTCTTTTTCTAAACCAAAACGAGCCATCAATACGTAAGGACGAACATTTTTCTTTTGCATTAATTCTCTATAATTCATCTTGTCGCCTTTCTTTCTACAAACTATCTGTTTCTCTTACTATTATATAGGAAAACGAGTAAATATGCTGTTTTTTTGAACGTTCACTTGGGAATTTTCGAGACACTTTTAGAGAGCGCCTTTTTCCGTTATACTGAAAACAACTAGTTTATAGAAAGTGGGGATTGCTCATGAAAAATCGTGCATTACTTTTAATTGACTTTCAAAAAGGCATCGAAAGTCCGTCGCAGCAATTGTACCGTCTGCCAGCAGTGTTGGAAAAGGTCAATCAGCGTATTGCTGTCTACCGCCAACACCATGCGCCCATTATTTTTGTTCAACATGAAGAAACCGAATTACCTTTTGACTCAGACTCTTGGCAACTTTTTGAAAAGCTGGATGCACAGCCCACAGATTTTTTCATCCGCAAAACGCATGCGAATGCCTTTTACCAAACAAATTTAAATGATTTATTGACGGAACAAGCCGTTCAAACGTTAGAAATTGCTGGTGTCCAAACCGAGTTTTGTGTGGACACTACAATTCGGATGGCTCATGGTTTAGGCTATACGTGTTTGATGACACCGAAAACCACTTCCACCTTGGATAATGGACATTTAACCGCAGCACAAATTATCCAACATCATGAAGCTATTTGGGCTGGCCGCTTTTTGACTTTTTTGAGCCTGTGACAAAAATCACTTTGGATTTTTGTTCCGGGCTCAAAACCTGATAAACGGCGGGAACAGAACCAACACTACGCGTTGCTTCGATCTCAACAACTTCTAAGATGTTTTCTCGACATGCGTCTCGTCACAGTACAGCCTTCAAAAGAGCTAAAGCTCTAAGAGTTGCGATGTTTCACTGTGAAGCATGAACAGATGAAATCATCGTACCTACTTGGTGAAGGTCCTTCGGAACTTACAAGGATAAAACTGTGACGTGCCTTTGGCGAGAAAACAATAAGCCGAAATTGACTTTCTCACACAAGTGTTCGGCGTATCTTAATCCTTCCAAGTGTTGAGAATCACGAAGAACGTAGTGATTCGATGATGAACAATACCTACTTGGTCTCCAAAAATTAAAGAACACCGGGTAGGTATCATGCAACATCAACTCGTACCTCGTTGTGTTTTATGACAATTTTCGGAAATTTCTTCTTATTGCTGAGAAACACTATTTGCAAAGCAAATAGATGTTAATCAGTACCTACTTGGTTCTCGGAGCTAAACGGTTCTGTCCCGACCTCTTTTCCAAAAAATTGTTTGTTCACTATGTTTTCTTGTCGTATTTCATGTTAGTATAAGGAAAAAGTGTTCAGTTGATTAGTTGAAGATTTAGAGTGTGGGACATAAGTCGATTAGGCTTGTCTCTCATGTTCTGTCTTTTTTTATGTCATCATTCACTAAACTAATAAATAATTGGAGGTATTTTATGAACAAATTTTTTACAGCCCAACGTTTAAAAGACACCGCCTATGTAACAGTCGGTGCATTCATTTTGGCCATTTCAATCAATGCGGTCTTATTGCCAAATAAACTTGTCGCAGGCGGAGCCAATGGCATTAGTATTGTTATTAATTATGTTTTCGGGATTAGTCCCGCCATTGTTCTTTACGCCATCAATATTCCTCTTTTAGTGCTTTGTTTCTTACTTCTTGGGAAAGAGGTCGGTGTCAAAACCATTTATGGCAGTCTTATTTATCCATTTTTTGTAGGAATTACTTCGGGGATGCCTGTTTTAACACATAATATTTTTCTAGCAGCATTATTTGGCGGTATTATTACAGGTGCTGGCCTAGGCTTGGTTTTCCGTGGCAATGCTTCAACTGGTGGGACAGCAATCATTTCACAAATTGTCAATAAATACTTCAAAGTTTCCTTAGGTATTGCTATTTTATTCGTCGATGGTTTAGTCATTTTATCAGCAATGTATGCTTTTAATGCAGATATTGTGTTATTCTCTTTAATTTGTTTATTTACAATTGGTCGTGTCGTTGACATGATTCAAGTTGGTCTGGTTCGCTCGAAGAATGTGATGATTATTTCACCAAAATATGTCGCTATTCAAGAACGCTTATTACGTGAACTAGATAAAGGTGTGACCTTGGTGCCAATCGAAGGCGGTTATCGAAGCGCGAAAGGCATGCTCTTAATGACCGTCATTCGTGAAAAAGATTTTCCCCGCTTAAAAGAAGCCATTCTTGAGATTGATGAAGAAGCTTTTTTGATTTCAATGAGTGCGAGTGAAGTCTACGGAAAAGGATTTAGCTTGAAAAAAGTAGCTGATTCTTATGGCGTTGAAGCTACTAATGCCAATAATTTACAATAGTTTTTTGTAGGAGAAGAGCCGCAAAATCTGTAGAGATTTTGCGGCTCTTTTTACATCTTCATCCAGACAGGTTCTAAGCTATTGCCATCCAAATCTTGCACCTCTAAGCCATACATTTGCTCTTCTGGTATTCCCATATCAACTCGGTAACAGTTGCCTCCGTTAGCTTTGGCGGTTTCGCCAAACTGTTTTACGGCTTCGGCACTCTCTAAACTAAAGGAAATTAATGCTCCACTGGTTGTTTGCGCATCAATAATTTGCTTTTCTTGGATAAATTTTCCATAAAAGTCATGGTTCAACAACATAATCCAAAATTGATCATCCCACATCATCGAACTAGCTTCCTCTGTTGAAAATTCCTCGTTCTTTTTGAATCCAAGTTTTTCATAAAAGGCTGTAGAACGTTGGACATCCGCTACTGGGAAGTTAACAAAAACCATTGTGCCCATGTGATTCATCCCTTTCTTTTAATCATCTACGACAGCTAACTGTGCGTTGCGACAAAATCAACAAGCTTGTTTGATTTATACTAGCATATTCATAAAAGAAATGTTACTAAAACGTTTTCTTAAGGTAATTCTCGATAAGCCAAGTGCTGAATGATTTCACTATGTTGTGGATAATCGTTTAACAATTCCGCTTGAGTAAATAACTCGAAGTCTTCAAACTCAAAGCCTGGTGTAACTACACAACTGACTAACGCAAATCCTGTCGCTACTGTAGAGCCAAAGATTGTGCCGGCAGGAACTGAGAACGAAAGCTGTTGTCCTTGAACTAAGTCTTTCCCTAACTGAACAGCTTGATACGTTCCATCAGGAAAAATACAGTGAACGGTTAATGGCTGACCATCGTGAAAAAACCATAATTCATCCGCTTTTAAACGATGAAAATGTGACGGACTTTCTGTATTTAATAGAAACAAAATCGCTGTATGCAACGCCCGTTCGCCTCGTTTGGTTGGAATCAATTGTTCACTTTTATTGGTTTGTTTAAAATAACCGCCCTCAGGATGCGCTTCTAATCCTAACTTCTCAATCCACATTTGTTCTGTCATCTTCTCCCTCACTCCTTCATTTTTTCAGAAACGATTTAGGAAGAACTTAGAACATCCGTCCCAATCCTAAAATAAACGGCGGGACAGGAGTAGCTTCTTCATTCTTGAAGCTAAATACTCCTGTCCCACGTTCTTCCCAAACCTGTTATTTTCTACAACTAAACATCTTTTAATAAGCCTTTAAATAAGCCCATTGCGAAATCGTTGGCATTGAATGGTTCTAAATCGTTAATGCCTTCACCTAGACCAACTAATTTCACTGGCAAGTGTAATTCATTCCGAATAGCAATGACAATACCACCTTTGGCTGTTCCGTCTAGTTTGGTTAAAACTAAGCCAGTGACATCGGTTGTTTCTTTGAACTGTTTGGCTTGTGTCATCGCATTTTGCCCAGTAGTTGCGTCCACGACTAAGAGAACTTCGTGAGGCGCATCTGGAATTTCTCGTTGGATGACTCGTTTGATTTTTTCTAATTCTTTCATTAAGTTGACTTTATTTTGTAACCGACCTGCTGTATCCACTAGCAAAACATCGGCCTGCTCTGCTTTGGCACGTTCCACTGCATCGAAAACGACCGCTGCTGGGTCGCCGCCAGCATTCCCACGTACAACTTCAACGCCAGCCCGTTCACCCCAAACAACTAATTGATCGATGGCGCCCGCTCGGAACGTATCGGCAGCGGCCATTAAAACTTTCTTTCCTTCCAACTTGTATTGATGGGCTAATTTACCAATGCTGGTTGTTTTCCCCACTCCATTAACACCGACAAATAAAATCACGGTTAAGCCATTTGGCTGTAAGTTAATCGCATTATTTTCATTAATTCCTGCTTCTTCATACAAATCAACCATTTTTTCAATGATGGTATTTTGAACTTGAGCTGGTTTTTTCACGTTTCGCAGTTTCACTTCTTGTCGCAAGGCTTCTGTAATTTTTAAGGATGTATCAAAGCCTACGTCTGCACCAATTAACGTTTCTTCTAATTCTTCAAAGAAATCTTCATCAACGCTCCGGAAATTAGCAAACAATTCGTTCAACCGTTGACCAAATGTTTTACGCGTTTTTTCCAAGCCTTTTTCATATTTTTCTTGGACCTGCTCTTCTTTTGACTCTTCAATTTCTTCTGAAACCTGCGTGTCTGTTGGTTCTGCCAACGGAGTTACGACACTACTTTCTTCCTCAGGCGCTTCCACAACAACTTCTTGTGTTTCCTCTGTCAGGATTTCTTCTGGCTCTTCTTCTAATGCTTCTTCTACGCCAGCTAATTTTTCCATTTCAGCGTTATCTGTTAAATCGGCTGTTTCTGTGACTTCTTCCGCTGTCGTTTCTGGCATTGTTTGCGCCTCTTCTGCTGCGGTTTCTTTTGATTCAGCAGGCGCTGATTCATCACTAGGTGTTTCGTCTACTGTTTCTTCAACGATCTCTTGTTTTTCTTCTTCCTTTTTTTCAGCGGAAAAAGCTTTTTTAATTTTATCAAAAAATCCCATTCTTATTGGCCTCCTTCCAACGGCGTTAAAATATATTTTTCGACCGCTTTGGCAACGCCATCTTGGTCATTCGTGTCTGTGACGACATCTGCGGCTTCTTTAACTAATGGAATCGCATTTGCCATGGCGACACCTAAGCCAGCGTATTCAATCATCGGTAAATCATTTTCTTCGTCCCCTAGGGTCATGATTTCTTCTGCACGGATTCCTAAATCTTTGGCTAACAAGGAAATACCATAGGCTTTCGTAATCCCTTTTGGCATAAATTCTAATAAGTTATTTCGCGTTTTAATAATTTCAAAGCGCTCATAAAAAGAGGCCGGAATTTCCTTGATGCGTTCATTTAAATACGCTTCATCAATCGCAACAACAACTTTGTTATAAATTCGATTCGGGGTTAACTCTTCTAATTTGTAGGACTCAAAGGTTAATAATTTGTTTAGAGAACTATAAATTGAAGGATAATTAGGTGCAGAAGGCAATTGCATCACGACCTCATCGGATAAGACATCAAACGGCATGTTGAGTGTGGTTGCTAATTGGTACAGCTCATGAATCGCTTCCAAGGGCATCAATGTTTTCTCAATAATGGCCCCTGTATCATTTTTTTGAACCAATCCGCCGTTAAAAGTAATGCTATAATCGCCTTCCTCTTGTAAACCTAATTCTTCTAAGTAAGGACCAATAGCTGCCAAAGGTCGACCTGTGCAGATAACAACTTTCACGCCTGCTTGTTTCGCAGCCATCAGTGCTTGTTTATTCCGTAAAGAAATCTCTTTTTGGCTATTTAATAATGTTCCATCTAAATCAATAGCAACTAATTTTATCAAACGTTCGCTCCTCCTTGCTTCTGGCTAATTGCTTTTTTCAATTGCGCCACCTTCTTTGACCTCTTCCAAGCGAACTGAAACGATTTTTGAAACCCCAGATTCTTGCATAGTCACGCCATATAAAACATCTGCGGCTTCCATTGTCCCTTTACGATGCGTCACCACGATAAACTGTGTACCATCTTCAAATTCGCTTAAATAATGGCCAAAACGAGCAACGTTGGCTTCATCTAAAGCTGCTTCTACTTCATCTAAAATACAGAAGGGAACTGGTCGAACACGAATAATTGAAAAGAGTAACGCAATCGCCGTTAATGCCCGTTCGCCTCCAGACAACAAGCTTAAATGTTGTAATTTTTTCCCTGGTGGTTGCGCCTCAATCTCAATCCCTGTATTCAAGAGATCCTCTGGGTTAGTTAGCACCAGTTCTGCCCGTCCGCCACCAAACATATTAGGGAATACCACTTTGAACTGGCCACGAATTGCTTCAAAGACTTCTTTAAACCGTTCTTTCACTTCTTGGTCCATTTCATCCATGGTTTCAAATAATTGTTCTTTCGCATTTAATAAATCATCACGTTGACTGACTAAAAATTGATGGCGTTCATCGACTTGTTCAAATTGCTCGATGGCACTTAAGTTAACAGGTCCTAACCGCTCAATTTCTTGTTTTAGGCGTTTCACTGTTTGCTGTGCTTGCGCTAAATCATCGATTGGGAAATACGCTTCATAGGCAGCTTCAAAGGTTAAGCTGTATTCTTCCTGTAAGTAACTTAATGAGCTATCTAATTGCATTTCTGCACGATTTTTTAGGACTTCAATTTGTGTTTTATCTGCTAAATACTGTTGTTGGCGTTTGTTTTCTTCCGCTAATTTTGTATCTAACTCGTCTACTTCTTCTTGCAACGCTTGTCGTTGACTACGTGCCGTTTGTAAAGAGGTTTGCAACGCTGTTTGTTTCTCCGCTAATTGAGCGACTTGTGCCGCTAAGCCTTCTTCGGTTAACTGGTGATCGCTAGAATGGCTACTTAATTGTTGTAGCTGTTGACGGATGGCCGTTTCTCGAATCAACAATTCGTCCAATTGTTCTTGTTTGTCTTGCTTTTGACGAGCAAAATGGGCACATTGTTCCGCCGCTACTGCTTGTTCTGCTTGAACTGTCGTCAAGCGTTCTTGCGCTTGGGCTTTAAAGGTTTCCATTTGGCTAGCTTCTTGTTCCACTTGTTTCATTTCAGCATCTAAACGTTCTTTCGTTGCCGTTAAGTTTGCTTGTTGCTCTGTCAATGTGGCTTTTTTCGTTTGATATTCGGTTAAGAATTGATGCAATTCCCGTGATTCATATTCAAACAGACGTTTTTCTTTTGTTAAACGAGTAATCGTTTCTGTTTGATTGGCTAATTTATTGTCAATTTCTTGTTGTTTTAAGCGATTTTGTTCACCAGCAGAGCGCAACATTTCTGCACGTTCCGTGGCTGTTTTCACTTCTTGCGAGAGCGCTTGGACTTCTTGTTCCACACTTCTTAGTTGTGTTTCTAATTGAGTCATTTGTTCAGTAATTGTTTGAAGTTCTTGCGCTTGTGAAAATAGGCTTCCTTGGTTGCCACGTTTATTGGCTCCCCCAGTCATCGAACCGCCAGGATTCATCACATCGCCTTCCAATGAGACAACGCGATATTGGTAATTGACTAATTTTGCTAACTGGTTGGCACTCGTTAAATCTGCCGCTAAAATCGTGACGCCTAAGAGATTTTGAATAACGGTTTGTACTTGTTCTGGATAACGAACTAATTCACTGGCAATCCCCACGAAACCCGGTGCACCAGCCAAACGATTCTGAACCATCGCCGATACAGAGCGCGGCTTAATGGTGGTCAATGGTAAAAAGGTTGCTCGGCCACTGTGTTGTTGTTTTAAGAAGGTGATGCCTGCTCGACCATCTTTCTCATTTTCCACAACAATATGTTGCGCCGCACCACCTAAGGCCGTTTCAATCGCCAACGTATATTCTTTAGGCACTTCAATTAACTCAGCCACTGCGCCAACAATCCCAGTTAGTTGGTTTTTGTGACGCAATACAGCTTTCACGCCTTGATAGAAGCCAGCGTAATTTTCTTGAATTTCTTGCAAACTTTTTTGGCGTGCCTTCGCTTGTTGCACTTGATTCATCGCTTGGTACATATCGTTTTGACGCTGTGCTAATCGTTCACGTTTGGCTTCAAGCGTTGCTTTCAACGCAGTGTATTCTTCCAGCTGTTCTTGTAAGCCTTGTTTTGCGACTTTTTGCTCTTTTTCTAGCGTTTCTTTCATTGCAAGAGCTTCAACCATCTGTTCTTCTAGCGCTTCGTGTTTTGCTAGCGATTGTTGATTTTTAGCTGTTTCTTGTTGATATTGTCGTTCTAAATATTTTAAGTCATTGGCTGTATTGGCTTGTTCTTGCATGACTTCCACATACTGACTGCGCAATTCTTCCATTAATTCTTTAGAAGACTTACTATATTTTTCCACATCTTTCGTTGCCAAAGCCAATGCTTCTTTTAACGTCTGACGTTGTGCCGTTTTTTCTGCGATTGCTGTTTCCAGCGTCTGCAATTCTTCTCGATAACGAACAATTTTTTCGGCCGTTTTTGCCAACGTCTCTTCGTATTCGCTTGCCGTTTGGGAGGTGTGTTTGGAACGTTCAATTAAAACATTTTTTTGTCCTTCTGCTTGTTTCAACGCTTCTGTCACTTGTAATAATTGTTGTTGTTCCGTTTCAATTTGTTCATCTAAACGATTGCGCTTGCTTCGTAAACGTACCAATTTGCCTTCTAGGTCATGGACTTGTTTACTTGCGCCAGCTAACTTTTCTTCAATGGCTGTTAATTCTTGCGTTTTCGTTTCCCAAATAGCTTTTGCTTCTTGAATTTCGGTCACAGTTAAATTGACATCAATTTCGGTAAGTTCTTCTTTCAAAGCTAAATACTTTTTGGCCGCATCTGCTTGGGCGGCTAGAGGAACTAATTGGTCTTCCAACTCGTAAATGATATCTTGGACACGGCTTAAGTTGTCCTCGGTTTCGAAAAGCTTTTGTTCAGCTTTTTTCTTTCGTTGTTTGTATTTTAAAACGCCCGCTGCTTCTTCAAAAATCCCTCGACGGTCTTCAGGTTTACTATTAAAAATCGCTTCAACTTTCCCTTGCGAAATAATTGAAAAAGATTCTTTGCCTAACCCTGAATCCATAAATAAATCTTGAATATCTTTTAAACGGCACGCTTGTTTATTAATAAAAAAGTCACTTTCGCCCGTTCGTTTTAAACGACGGGTGACACTAATCTCACTATAATCCAATGCTAAATAATGGTCGCTGTTGTCTAACGTCACGGTAACTTCCGCAATATTTAGCGGCTTACGACCTTCCGAACCGGCAAAGATAATGTCGTTCATTTTGCCACCGCGAAGGTTTTTCGCAGATTGTTCACCTAATACCCAGCGAACGGCTTCCGTGATATTACTTTTCCCACTTCCATTCGGACCAACCACTGCTGTCACATCATCTTCAAATTCAATAATGGTTTTATCTGCAAATGATTTAAATCCTGTAATTTCAATTCGTTTTAAATACACGAATATTGCTCCTTCCAGCCTTACTGAGGAATACTTTTCAGTGCCCGCTCAGCGGCATCCTGTTCAGCTAACTTCTTCGATTTTCCTTGGCCTAACCCAATGAGTTCACCATTCATGTAAACTTCAGTGAAAAAGGTGCGGTCATGAGCAGGGCCTTCTTCTTTAATTAAGCGATATTCAATTGAAACATCGCCTTTGCGTTGTAAAACTTCTTGTAATTGTGTTTTGTGATCCATCTCATGTGAAAAAGCACCGGCATCAATTTTCGGAAAAATAACGTCTTCAATAAATTTCTTGGCTGCGCCAACTTTTTGGTCTAAGTAGAGGGCACCTAAAAAGGCTTCAAATAAGTCACATAATAATGATGCACGTGTTCGTCCGCCCGATGCTTCTTCTCCTTTACCTAATAAAATGTAGTTGTCGAAGTGACATTCTTTCGCAAATTTGGCTAAACTATCTTCCCGAACGATGGCTGCGCGCATCTTCGTTAATTTTCCTTCTGGAAGTTCTGGGAATTTTAAATACAAATATTGTGAAACAATTAATTCTAAAACTGCATCTCCTAAAAATTCAAGACGTTCATTATCGGATAATTTTAAATAGCGATGCTCATTCACATAGGATGAATGAGTAAAAGCTTGCTCTAATAGATTGACATCATGGAAAACAATGCCGTAACGTTCTTTTAACTCTGTTGTTAACTGATTGTCCATTCTCCACATTCCTTTACATTTATTTACACCTTGTTTCATTATACTTTTTTTTTCACTTTTTTTAAATGGTTCTATTCAGAAAAAGCCTGTTATTCACTGTGTTCTCATTATTTTTTAGAAAAAAATAAATAAATAGAGCTATGGCTGAGATGAAAGCGTTTGTTTACGTAAGAGATAGAAAGAGCGTGGGACAAAAATCACTTTGGATTTTTGCGCCACGCTCAAAAACTGATAAACGGCGGGAACAGAAGCAACTCCTTCTTATTTCTCGGAGTTAAACACTTCTGTCCCGACCTCGTTCTATCTCTATTAAATCAGCGGAACGTTGTTTAACGTTTTTCCGCAGTGACACCCACTGTTGCCCATGGATTATCTTTCGTATCAACTGCCCAAGTAAAGTCAACTACACGGTCGTTGACAGGCAAGACTTCATTTCTGTAAAGCGTTGGGATTACAAACGCTTCATCAATGGCATACTCTTGCCAATCGTAGAAGGCTTTTTTACGTTTTTCTTCATCAAATGATGCTTTTGAATCAATCGCATCAAGTAATTTAGTATTTTCTTCTGACTCAAAACGTGTATAGTTAAAGGCTGAGTTTGGACCATATAAGCCGGTTGGTGAAGGATCTGAACCTGTGCCCCACGCGCCTTGATAGATATCTACTTCTGGGTCATCATTTTTCAATTTATCATAGAATGCTTGGAAATCAATTAAGCGTCCTGTTGTATACGTTACGTTTAAGCCAATTTCTTTCCATTGTTGGACATAGTAATCAGCAAGTGGTTGTGCAGTTTCGCCGCCTGACATTGAAGCAAACTTGATTTCTAGTGGTTTGCCTTCTTTGTCTTCGCGAATGCCATCGCCGTCTACGTCTTTATAACCAGCATCGTCTAATAATTTTTTCGCTTTGTCTAAATCAAGCGCATAGCCTTTCGCTTCGCTATCATGCAAGCTCTTGAAGACTGGTGGGATTAACGTTGTTGCCCCTGTTCGTAAGCCGTTGTAGAATTTTTGGCCGACTGCATCATTGTCAATTGCATAGCCCATGGCTTGACGTAAGCTTTTATCTGCCATTTTAGCTTTTGGATTGTATTTCACTGTATTGGTTTCTTTGTCAAACGTACCCATTTTAAAGCCAATATACGTGTAGGCTTGTTCGGGACGTCCTAAGATTTGATACCCTTCAGTATCTTTGTATGTTGGATACGTATCTGTTGGCATTGATAATGCAATATCGTATTGTTTCGCTTTCATCGCTTCTACAATGCTCGCAGAAGGAACAGATTTGAACACTAATTTATCTAATTTAGGTTTGCCACCGTAGTAATGCTCATTTGGTAGGTATTCAACAGATTCACCTGTCACAATATTACTCATGTAGTATGGTCCAATAGTCACAGGGTTTTTACGAACTGCATCGCTTGATTCCATGTCTTTAACAGCAATTCCTTCAAAGGCATGTTTTGGTAAAACTGAACCCCAAACACCGCCACCTAATTGTTGCATTCCTGGGTGAACTTCTTTATAAGTGATTTTAACTTCTTTATCATTGACTTTTTCTATGCCAGAAATGGTTGGCGATTTACCATCATGGTAGTCTTCCATGCCAACAATATTCGTAAAGTTATCATCATAACGAATCCCTGTATAGTCTTTATGACCAATGACTTCATAAGAGAAAATCACGTCATCTGCCGTCACATCTTTACCGTCAGACCATTTCAAATTGTCACGTAATTTAATGGTTGCTGTATTGGCATCTTCATCTAATTTCAGATCCGCAGGACCCCCATCGACAATCTTAAAGTCTGCATCATTGTTAAATAATGGCTGTACCGTTGGAAGCATGTATTGTGCATCATAGTTGTCTTGATAAAATTCTTGCTGGAAAAGTCCTTGGAATTGTGTATCCATAACTACAGCGACATCTAATGTCCCGCCATCAATTGCTTTTTTATCATTTTTAACAGCGATTGGCATTTTTGAAATGTCTTCTGTTTCCGTTGCTTTGTTGCCCCCGCCTTTATTGCCGCCACCACATGCAGCTAACCCGAATACTAACACAGAAGCTAACGTGATTGCACCTAAAATCCGTTTCTTGTTCATCTCTTTTCCTCCCTCATTTTTTGGCTAATTAGCCTAATCGTTGTCGTGCATCTGCTGAGCGCTTAAATGCTTGTCCAACATAGTTTATACTTAACATCAAGACTAAAATTAGAATTGATGCAGGTAACCAAACCCATTGTTTATTGACTAATACATCCCCACTGCTGGCGTAGCCAATTAAGGTTCCTAAACTTGGGACACTTTGTGGTAACCCGAAGCCTAAGAAAGTTAACGTTGTTTCGATCCCGATATTGGCCGCGAAATTAATCGTTAAGTTCGTAATAATTAATGAACTTAAATTCGGCATAATTTCTCGAAACATAATTTTAAAATCGCTTGTTCCCATTGTCTTAGAGGCACTAACGTAATCTCGGCGCCCTTCAGATAACGTTTTACTGCGGAACAACCGCGCTTTTCCAACCCAATAAAACGCACACATAATCCAAATAAAGGACCAGATACTATATTTAGGAATCACGGAAACGAACACAATAATAATTAACATAATTGGCAAAATCATAATAAAATCCACGATACGCATCAAAATATTATCAATCATACCTCCATAATAACCGGAAATAATCCCTAAACCGACCCCGATAATAGACGTAATAATCGTAATGGCAAAACCGATTAAAATCGAGTTCCTAGCCCCGATAATCAATTGTCCTAAAACATCACGACCACCTTCATCGGCACCTAAAATGAACTTGGTGCCATTCATTGTAACGGTACCTGGTTCCGCATATTTATCTAAAATACTTACATGCATAACGGCACTTTGGTCTAACACTAACGAACCGATAAAAACGGCTAATAAGATAATGACCAAAAGGATTAAAGAAAACATCGCCATTTTTTCTTTGACGAATTCTCGCGCAATCATCCGAAAGCCCATTGGTGGAATACTTTCTTGTAAGACTTCTTCTCTTTTTTCTTCTGTCAATTCCATTTTTATCACCCTTTCTTCGTGTTTTTTCTACTGAATTCGAATTCTTGGATCAACAATACTCATTACAATATCAGAAATTAAGGTTCCGATAAGGGTTGCCAATCCCAAAATCAACACGAGAGCGGTAATAACGGAATAGTCACGTTGAATGATACTATCAATAAATAATTTTCCAATTCCTGGGAAAGCAAAAATCTTTTCAATAACGACTGATCCGGCAATCAAAGCAGTAATTTCATAACCTAATTGAGAGGCAATTGGTAATGCTGCATTTCTAAAAATGTGTCGATTAAAAATTTTATTCGTTGGCACTCCTTTTGAACGAGCAGTACGAACAAAGTCCATGTTTTTAACATCAATCACTTCACTGCGCAAATATTGAATAGTGACCGCTGTCCCTAGCAACGCTTGAGTGACCCCTGGTAAAATTAAATGCTTCAGTTTATCTAAATAATACGGCCACGTTCCCTCAGCCAAACCAACAGTCACGGTTCCACTCGTTGGGAACCAGTCTAAGCGATACCCAAAAATAAAGAGCATAATCAAGGCAAAGATGAATAATGGCACGGCAAAACTGAAGAAGTTATAGATAACCACCATTTTGTCAAACCATGAATTTTGGTAACGGCCAGCAATTAAACCGAAAGGAATGGCGATTAAATACGTGATTATAACTGATACAGCGGCCAATGCAATCGTATTCCCCACCCGACCAGCAATGAGCGTGGACACAGGTAATTTAAAGATAAAACTATGACCAAAATCTCCATGTAAGGCATTGCCAATCCAACGGAAATATTGTTCGTACCAAGGATCATTTAACCCGGCAGCTTCGCGCATGGCTTCAATCACTTTCGGGTCTTGGTTCGGATTAATCAATCCTGTAAACGGATCACCTGGCATCATTTTAGCCAATAGGAAAATCAAGACACTTAAAATAATCACTTGCGGAATCATCAATAACAAACGGCGTAAAATTGTTTTCCACATTATTCAGCACCTCCATTTTTTAACGCTACTTGGTGGGTTGGACTAATCGCATGTAAGTTATAAACCCGCCCATTTTCATCATAATAGTCTTTATGATTTTCCCGATACTCTTGCTCAACTCTTCTTCGTTCTTCTTTGTGAGCTTCTCGGTTCGCTACGTCAATTTTAGGAATTGCTGAAAGTAAGCGTTTGGTATAAATGTGTTGTGGATTAGTGTAAATATCTTGGCGTGTACCGATTTCTACAAAACGGCCTTTGTACATAATGGCAATGTTGTCACACATATGTTTAACTACGCCCAAATCATGGGAAATAAATAAGTAACTTAACCCATATTCCTGTTGAATGTTCTTCATAAAATTCAATACCTGTGCTTGCACAGATAAGTCCAGTGCTGAAACAGGTTCATCTGCAATAATTAATTTGGGGCTGGTAGCCACCGCTCGGGCGACGCCTAAACGTTGGCGTTGCCCACCAGAAAATTCATGAGGATATTTGTACAACGCATCTTCTGGCATCCCCACAATGTCCAACAAACTTTTGACTTTTTTCTTTTCTTCTTGGTCACTTAACCGTTCAAAATTTCGAATTGGTTCGGCGATAATATCTAGTACTCGTTTTTTAGGGTTTAAACTTGACATCGAATCTTGGAAAATCATTTGGACATCTTTGTTGTATCCGATCGCTTTTCGACTTCGCGGCTTGGTTACATCTTGTCCTTGATAAATAATTTCACCATTTGTAATTTTTTCTAAACCAATAATTGCTTTTCCTGTCGTTGATTTTCCAGAACCCGACTCACCAACTAACCCATACGTTTTACCTTGTTCAATCATGAAATCCACACCATCAACCGCCAAAACATGATCAGTGATTCGATTGAAGAAGCCGCTGCGAATTGGATAATGAACTTTTAAATCTTTAATTTGAATAATTTCTGTCATTACGCTTCCCCTTCCCCGTCTCTAAAATGAAAATGTTTATAACATGTACAACGAACATAATGATTCGGTGCAACTTCATGTAATGTTGGATTTTCTTCATGTTCCGATGCATCAATCCAAGGAATTCGTGGGGCAAACCGACAACCTTTTCTAGGTAATTTGGTTAACGAAGGAACAATCCCTTCAATCACATGAAGTTCTTCTTCATCGGAATTCTCTTGGGGAATGGACTGAAGTAAGGAACGTGTATATGGATGTTTTGGATGACTAAACAATTCTTCAGCAGTGGCTACTTCTACAAACTGACCCGCATACATAACCGCTACACGATCAGCCATTTCCGCAACTACACCTAAGTCATGGGTAATTAAAATAATGCCGCTCCCTGTTTCTTCTTGTAAATCTTTTAACAAATCGAGAATTTGTGCCTGAATGGTAACGTCTAAGGCCGTTGTGGGTTCATCTGCAATTAAAATCGGTGGTTTACACGCGATTGCAATGGCAATAATCACCCGTTGGCGCATGCCGCCAGACAATTCATGAGGATACTGTTTCCCGACACGCTCTGGGTTGGGAATCCCCACTTGATCTAACAGTTCAATGGCCCGTGCTTGTTTTTGTTGTGCGGTCATTTTGGTATGATACGTGAGACTTTCTTTAATTTGGTCTTCAATTCGCATGAGCGGATTCAGTGCAGACAACGGATCTTGGAAAATCATCCCAATATCGTTTCCTCTGACTTTGTTGTACAATGTTTCATTAAACGTAGTTAAGTTTAAATTGTTGTATAAAATTTCCCCAGTAATTTTGGTATGATTGGGATCATGTAAGCCCATAATCGTTGTTGCTAAGGTACTTTTTCCACAACCAGATTCTCCGACGATTGCCAGAATCTCATTTTTCTTCAATTCAAATGAAACATCATCGACGGCATTATAATAATCATCTTTGATTCTAAATGCTGTTTCTAATCCTGAAACCTCTAGTAATTGTTCATTTCCTTGCATCCATACGCACCCCTTACGTCCTTTCAAAAACATTATATAAATTAACTAATATTTAATGATAGCACTTTCTAATTTTTATCAATGTTAATTTACAGCTCATTGTTTTTTCATAATTTTATAGAATTATTCCATAAAAAGCAAGATAAAATAACTTTTTTCGCAGTTATTTTTTTACATGTATGATTTTTTTTACAAAAATATGTGTAAAAATAGCCTTATTGCTTAATAAAATAACCATTATGTACGCAAAAAAAGTCGATTAACAGGAATGTTAATCGACTTTGTCTTATTATTTTTTATGAATTACTCACAATATAATCTACAGCGGCACCAACTGTTTCAATTTTTTCTGCATCTTCATCTGAAATCTCTGTTCCAAATTCATCTTCAAGTTCTAAAACAAACTCCATTACGCTAATTGAGTCAGCGTTCAAATCATCTTTAATGTTTAATTGATCTGTTACTTGATCCGCTTCAATATCAAAGTGGTTTGAGATAATCTTCGCTACTTTTTGAAGTACTTCTTCACGAGTCAACTGTATTCACCTCCACTGCTTTTGAAAAAAGGTTCTTTCTTTTACTAAAACGCTAAGATACATTGTACTCACAATTTGGGTATTTGTCCATCTTTTTTTCATTTGAGTAACAAACTGATGTCAAGACAATTGCAAATTACTCTGCTTTGCCTTCATAATATTCCACTAATTGTGGGACAACTTGGGTTTCTAACATTGTATGAATTTGACGAATGGTGTAGCGGACGGCATCAGGACCCGTGGCCCCATGCGTTTTAATGACTGGCGCTTTTAAGCCAAATAAAACCGCTCCCCCATGTTTTGAGTAGTCCATTTCGTCTTTCATGCCACGCAACGCATTCTTTAATAATAAGGCACCCATTTTTCCTTTGACACCTTCAGAAAGAATCGCTGTTTTCAGCAAGCTCATCATGTTCATAGCTGTGCCTTCGATGGATTTTAAAACGGCATTTCCTGTGAAGCCATCTGTCACCACCACGTCAGCTACGCCATTTAATAATTCTCGTGCTTCAACGTTTCCGACAAAATTAATCGTTTCATCTGCTGCTAACAATTCGAAGGCTTTTTTCGTTAATTCACTGCCCTTTGTTTCCTCAGTTCCGTTATTTAATAGACCGACACGAGGATTCTGAACGTTCCGAACTTTTTCAGCATAGAATGAACCTAAAACGGCATACTGAACCAAATGTTCTGGTTTATTGTCTGCATTGGCTCCTAAATCTAACATGTCAAACCCTTTGTCTGGTTCTCCCATGACAGGTAAAGTTGACATCAAACCGGGACGTTCCACATTTTTGATGCGGCCGACAATGAACAGACCCGCTGCTAATAGCGCTCCGGTGTTGCCTGCAGAAAAAATCGCATCGGCTTCCCCATTTTTAACTGCTTGCGCTGCTAAAACCATGGAAGCAGTTTTCTTACGACGGATTGCTTTAACTGGCTCATCGTCACTAGCGATTTTTTCATCGGTATGAATAATCGTAATATTTTTTTCATCGGTGATGTATTTTTTTATTTCGGCTTCTTTTCCATATAATTGAAATTCAATGTCTGGGAAGTCTTGTTTGGCTAGCATAACCCCTTCAACAATTGCTTGTGGGGCGTTATCTCCACCCATTGCATCTACAGCAATTTTCATGAGTGATTCCCTCCTACTTTTTTGTTTCCTAACAAGTATAACATATTTTTTTCAAAGAAATACGCATTGGCTTTTACTTTCTGGCTTCAAAAATTACCTCTTCTAATCGAAAAATTGGGCCGCCTCATCTTGGGGTTTCACTCGATTGGCTAAGCCTTGATAAGCAGGATATTGCCACCACTCTTTCACTTGCCATAGGGCACTTGCTTCTTGGCGCGCAACTTCTAAAATGTTAAAGTCCGTCACGATATCTCCTACCGCAAATTGAGGCACCCCTGATTGCCGTGCACCGAACACTTCCCCAGGTCCGCGAAGTTCCAAATCACGCTCACTCAAGACAAAACCATTGGTGGTTTCTGTCATGATTTTCATACGCTCAACGCCCATTTCATTTTTCGGATTGGCCACTAAAATACAATAAGATGCACTGGAGCCACGCCCCACACGTCCCCGTAACTGATGTAATTGTGCTAACCCAAACCGGTCCGCATCCATAATTAACATCACTGTGGCATTTGGTACATTCACGCCAACTTCAATAACGGTGGTAGAAACCAATAATTGCAGCTGATTGTCTTTGAACTCCTGCATAATGTCATCTTTTTCTTGGTTTTTCATTTTACCATGTAGTAATCCCACTTGATATCTTGGGGAATAAAAGCTTTGCATATGTTCAAAAATTTCTGTTGCGTTTTTCACATCTAAGGCTTCTGATTCTTCAATCAAGGGACAAATAATATAGGCTTGATGTCCTCGAGCCAGTTCTTTTTCCATCCATTCTAAAACAGTATCTAACTGCGGCGGCCGAATCCAACGTGTTTCGATTGGAATCCGTCCAGCTGGCATTTCATCGATGATTGATACATCCATTTCGCCATAGGCTGTAATGGCCAGCGTTCGAGGAATCGGCGTGGCCGTCATAAATAGAACATCTGGTTTTAAGCCTTTTTCTCTTAATATTTTTCTCTGATTCACACCAAAACGATGTTGCTCATCGGTGATTACCAAACCTAATTGATGGAAACTGACATCTTGTTGTATCAAAGCATGGGTCCCTACCACAATGTCAATCTCGCCATTGGCCAGTTCTTCGAGAATTAGACGACGTTCTTTCGTTTTGGTGGAACCTGTTAATAAGGCCGTCCGAACTTCTAATGGATCAAACAACTGCTGTAAGCTTTCCATGTGCTGTTGCGCTAAAATTTCAGTCGGAACCATCAACGCTCCTTGAAAGCCAGCGGTCATGGTGGCGTATAGCGCAATCGCAGCCACTACCGTTTTCCCACTCCCCACGTCACCTTGAAGCAATCGTTGCATATGCTTCGGACTTCGCAAGTCTCGACAAATTTCATTGGTCACTTTTTTTTGGGCGCCTGTCAATTCAAACGGCAGTCCTTGGGTGAACGTTTTTAAGCGATCCACATCATATTGAATGGCTAAGCCATTTTTTTCCGCTTTTTCTTGTTTCTTCAATCCTTGCATTTTAAGTTGGAAAAGGAAAAACTCTTCAAAGACTACTCGCCGTTTGGCTTGATGGCTTTCTTCTGGATTACTGGGAAAATGCATCGCCCACATTGCTTCTTTTCTAGGCATCAATCGGTACTTTTCTAATAAATCATTCGGTAAAATCTCTTCAACCAGTGAACCATACTCTTCAAAAGCAGTGCGGATTAACTGAACCAACGTGCTTTGGCGGACTTTTTTATTCACATGATAAATGGGGGCGAAATCTTCATTGTCTCCTTTAGAAGCTAAGATTTTCATGCCATTTAATGATTTTCTCTTGGCGTCCCATTTGCCATAAACAGCAATTTCTTCGGAAAGAACTACTTTGTCTTTTAAAAAAGGTTGATTGAAGAAGGAAACATTAATGACCGCATGTTCTTGCATCATTCGAAACGTTAACCGGCTCTTCTTATAACCGTACCGACTAACGACTGCTTCCGAAACCACTAGCCCTTTTAGCGTAACTTTTTCCTGATCCTGAATCTCGCTTAAATCCTTTTCTTGGATATCATCGTAGCGGAAGGGATAATACGTCAATAAGTCTTCAATTGTAGCAATCCCCAGTTCTTGTAAATTTTCAGCACGTTTTGGGCCAACACCGGGCAATACGCTGACTAAATCTGTGATGTCCATAAAATCCCCTCCTCATTAATATACGCAAAAAAATGGATCATTCATTAAATAGGCTGGTTCATTAGCCCTAACTAATGAACCAGCCTATTCGTTTTTATTTTTTCATCACGAAAACCTATTCTGCTGAGAATAAGTATGGATACACAGGTTGTCCACCTTCATGAAGTTCTGTTTCTAGTTCATCGTTTTCAGAAACTAAAATAGCGATTAGCTTTTCAGCTTCTTCAACCGAACCATCTTCGCCGACAATAATTGTCACGATTTCAGTGTCTTCATCAATCATGCGGTTCAACGTGTCTAATGATGCATTAAAACGATCTGCTTCAGAAACGACGATTTTACCATCAATCATTCCTAAGAAGTCATCTTTTTTAATTTCAACGTCATCAATGGTTGTGTCACGAACAGCTGTGGTTACTTGACCACTCACAACGCTGTCTAACATTTCCGTCATACTTGCTTTGTTTTCTTCTAATGATTGTTGATCATTGAAAGCTAACATTGCTGTCATTCCTTGAGAAATGGTTTTAGATGGAACAACCGCTACTGGTACATCGGCAACTTCTGCTGCTTGATCAGCTGCCATAAAGATGTTTTTGTTATTTGGTAAGATAATGACTTGCTCTGCATTCACTTCTTTGACTGCTTTTAAAATATCTTCCGTACTTGGGTTCATTGTTTGGCCACCACTAATAATGTAGCTTGCACCTAAACTTCGGAATAATTCTTGAACGCCTTCACCGGCTGCAATAGCAATCACAGCAAACGGTACGCGAACTTTTTCAGTCAACGCTTCTTGCTGAGCATCGCGTTCAACTAACGTTTCATGTTGTAAACGCATATTGTCTACTTTTATTTTTACTAACGAACCAAATTTTTGGCCGTAGTTCATCACTTCACCTGGATGCTCAGTGTGTACGTGAACTTTGATAATTTCGTCATCGTTAACGACTAATAGAGAATCGCCTAGTTCATTTAAGTAGTTTCTGAATGTTTCATAATCAAAAGCGCTGTCCACGGTTGGGCCTTCGCCGATACGAACCATAATTTCTGTACAATAGCCAAATTTAATGTCTTCTGTCGCAACGTGACCACTAACACCACGGTGATGTTCAGCATTAACCATTTCGTCCATTTCGGCAGGACTTGGTTCATACGTTTCAGTTGGTAAAAATTCACCACTAAGCGCTTCTAAAAATCCTTCATAGATAAATAGTAGTCCTTGACCCCCACTATCTACAACGCCGACTTCTTTTAGGACAGGTAATAAATCAGGTGTTTTCGCTAAGGCACGTTTAGCACCTGCTACAACAGCTGTCATAACTTCGATACAGTCATCTGTTTCTTTCGCTTTACGTTCACCAGAACGCGCCGCTTCACGAGAAACAGTTAAGATTGTTCCTTCAACGGGTTTCATCACTGCTTTATACGCTGTTTCTACACCATGTGTAAAGGCAGCGGCCAAGTCTTTGGCATTTAATGTTGTAACCTCAGGAATTTGTTTTGAGAAGCCACGGAATAATTGAGATAAAATAACCCCAGAGTTTCCACGAGCACCCATTAATAACCCTTTGGATAACGCACCTGCTAATTCTCCTACTTTTTCAGAGCGAGAATCGGCCACAGCCTTTGCACCACTGGTCATTGATAAGTTCATATTTGTTCCTGTATCACCATCGGGTACAGGGAAAACGTTTAATGAGTTGACATATTCTGCATTTGTGTGCAGACGAGTCGCACCTGCCTGGACCATTTCCTGGAACTGACCTGCGCTGATTTCTGTTACATTCACCTAAAAAATCCTCCTTCAGATTTACCGCTAACGGCAACACACGACTTCCTTGTGCAATTGCATCGTTGACAGTACACTACCTCTAATCCGGTAATACACGAACTCCTTGAACAAAAACGTTAACTGAATTCGCAGTGACACCTAATAATGTTTCAAGATTATATTTTACTTTTTCTTGGACGTTACGAGAAACTTCAGAAATTTTTGTACCATAACTAACAATCGTGTAGACATCCACTGCGATTCCGTTGTCTTCTTGACGAACAACGACACCACGTGAGTAATTCTCACGACGTAAAATATCGTTTAAGTTATCTTTAATTTGATTTTTGCTTGCCATTCCGACAATTCCGTAAATATCTGTCGCAGCTCCGCCAACTACTGTAGCGATCACATCATTGGTAATCTCAATGGTACCTGCGGGTGTTTGAATTTTTACAGCCATTGATGAAAGCCTCCTTATAAGAGCACATTCGCCCTATTTTCTTCCATAACATTTTATCATATCCAGCCTTTAATTAAAAGGAAGTTCGTCAGATATTTTCATTCTTCCACTTCTAAGTGAACATTCTAGCAAGATTTCAATTTACTCTTTTTGATTGCTAAAGTCAAATCATAGAAAAAAATCTTCTTGCAAATCAGTGCCTAATATGATAAATTAAGTTAGTATGAGCTGAATATTATCGCTCCAAGATCAAGGCAAAGGAGGAAACTTAAAATGGCAAAAGTATGTTACTTCACTGGTCGTAAGACTTCAAGTGGTAATAACCGTTCACATGCGATGAACTCAACAAAACGCACTGTGAAACCTAACTTACAAAAAGTTCGCGTATTAATCGATGGTAAACCTAAAAAAGTTTGGGTGTCAACTCGTGCTTTGAAATCTGGTAAAATCGAACGTGTTTAATAAACTTAAATAAGCAAAGCTGGACGTTCGTTGTTCGGCTTTTTTTATTGCATAAAAAAAGAAGTTGGACCTTCATCACTTTGATGAAGGCCCAACCTCTTTTTACTTATCTTTACTTTGAATAACCGCAATCATCCCTGCATCGAAGGAAAAAGCAGCGGCTTCTTCGATAAATTCATTACTTGCATACGATGTTGGGTAAGGAACATCTTGATTGGTTAATAAATATTTACTGCGTCGTAGCGTCAAGTTTTCTACAGGCGTCAAACAGCAGTAGGCCAGATATTCTTTATCTGGCTCTTTTGGTACGATATACGAACCAGGGGCGTAATACTGGATGCTATTTTGACGATCGCATAGACGGATTTGACGAAGTACGCCTTGAAATCGTGGTTCAAAGGGTAACCAAAGATTGGCTAACAGGTGGTCAATTCTGCCCCCTGTCGCACCGATAATCGTCATCTCTGCTTGTGGAAATCGTTGTAAAGCTTCTTGAAGCGCTAATTGTGTATCTGTATCATCTTTTTCAGCAGGTGCTTGAATGAGTGTTTCGGCAGTTTCTTGGACAAAATGGTATTCTTCTCGTGATAATGAATCAAAATCGCCTACCGCTAATTGTAACGGTAAATCGGCCTCTAATAAATGGAGACAGCCGCGATCAATACCTACGAAATAATCATACGTAGCTGGTTCAATGGTTGGCCAATCACTTGGATTGCCGCCAGCTACCAGTAAGACACGACTCATTTGTCTAGCACTGCTCTCAGTGCATCGATTCGTTCTTGAGGATTTTCAGCATTATAAATGTAGGAGCCTGCAACGAACACTTCCGCACCGGCTTCTTTACAACGTGCGGCAGTTTCAGGAACAATCCCGCCATCGACTTCAATTTCATAGGTGTATCCTTTTGTTTCTTTCCATTCTTTTAATTGAGCAATTTTTTCTAGTGAGTTTTCAATAAATGATTGTCCGCCAAAGCCTGGATTGACAGTCATTACCAAGACTTGATCTGCCAAGTCTAATACATTTTCGATCATCGAAAGTGGTGTCCCAGGATTGATGGTTACGCCAGCTTTCACACCCGCATTTTTAATCATTTGTAAGGCACGATGAATATGGGGTGTTGCTTCTTGATGGACGGTAATAATATCCGCACCGGCTTCCGCAAAGGCATTGATATAGTTTTCAGGTTGTACAATCATCAAATGAACATCCAATGGTAGTTTTGTCACTGGACGAATCGCTGAAACGATATTCGGTCCTAAGGTAATGTTGGGTACAAATTGACCGTCCATGACATCAACATGAATATAATCTGCTCCTAATTCTTCTACTAAACGGATATCTCTTTCTAAATTGGCAAAATCGGCACTTAAAATGGATGGTGCTAGTTTCATTTGGCTCTCTCCCTTTATATTTGCTATGATTTTTTCTTATAAACAGGTCGTCGATTCTCGATTTCCATTAAAAACTGTAAATAATTTTCGTAACGACTCGTCGCAATGGTTCCCGCTTCCACTTGACGTTTCACTTCACAACCAGGTTCTTTGTGGTGCATACATTCACGAAACTTACAGTGAGAGGCCGCGGCAACAAATTCAGGAAATTGCTTTGGTAATTCCACTGCTTCCATCTCCAAGAAATCGATGGCACTAAATCCTGGTGTATCAGCAACCAAACCGTCGTATAATGGAATCAATTCCACGTGACGGGTCGTATGTTTGCCCCGTCCTAAAGATTGGGAAATTTCCGCAGTTGCTAGTTGTAATTCTGGTGAAATTTGATTCAACAATGTTGATTTTCCAGCGCCTGATTGTCCCATAAAAACAGTCAACCGTTCTGGGAAAAAGCGTTCTAATTCTTTGGTGGCTTCTACGTCTTCCGAAGCGATTACCGCATAACCTAACGCTTCATAAATCTGTTTAATTTCAGTGACTTCTTGACGTTGCGGCTCATCTAATAGATCAACTTTCGTTAAATAAATAACTGGTTCTATATCCTTATACTCTAAGCTGACTAAGAAACGATCCAACAAATTAAACGAAAAATTTGGCGAAACCATACTCATGACAACCACACCTAGATCCACATTTGCAACAGGCGGGCGCACTAATTCATTTCGTCTTGGTAAAATTTCCAACACATAACCATCTGTTAAATTATCGCTTTCAAAAAGTACTTCATCTCCCACGAGTGGCGTAATTTTTCGATTACGAAAATTCCCTCGCGCTCTTGTTTGATATGTTTCTCCATCTGCGTATACATAATAAAAACCGCTTAACGCTTTTCTGATTTGACCTTTCAGATAAACCACTCCTAACTACTTTCGAATATACAGGATAGTGGCAGAGAAATCAAGGGAGCCTCTCGATTCTATTAATTAAAAAGAGCCTAGGACATAAGTCGAAATGACTTACCTTCCTAGACTTAAATCTTAAGATAAACGGCGGGACAGGAGCAGCTTCTTCTTATTGCTGAGAAACACTATTTGAAAAGCAAATAGATGTTAAACAGTACCTACTTGGTTCTTGAAGCTAAACCCTCCTGTCCCAACCTCTTGTCTTAATTACTCGTACTACTTTCACTAGTGGTGCTTTTTGAATCATTTGCTTTTGAATAATAAACTGTAACAGAGTCGCCTTTTTTGACTTTGCTGCCAGCGGATGGGCTAGTTCGTTCAACGACTTGGCCATCGCCAGAGCCAGATAATCCTTGTTCATTGATTTTAAGGCCAGCGTTATTGATGCTGTCTTCTGCAGCTTTTGGCGAATAACCTGAAATATCAGGAACTGTTACTGAGTCACTGCCTTTGCTGACATGTAAAGTAATCGTGTCATTTTTCGGATCAACAGCGGTACCAGAAGCTGGTTCTTGACTAATCACGGTATCTTTTTCAACTTTGTCGCTTTCTTCGTCCACTCGTTTAATTTGAGATTCTGGGATACCTAAAGCAATTAAGCGACTTACCGCATTATCGTAAGAAATTCCGCTATAATCAGAAAGTGTCACTTTGTCGCTACCTTTACTTACATATAACGTCACTTGGCCATTTTTAGGTGTCACGGTGCCACCTGGTGCGGGGTCTTGCGTAATGACTAAACCTGGTTCTACCGTATCGCTTGCTTGGTCGACACGCGTAATTTGAGATTCAGAAATACCTAATTGTGCCAGTGCATTTACTGCATTTGTGTAAGAATAACCGGCGTAACTAGGCAAAGTAACCGCTTCTGGTCCTTCACTGACCGTTAAAGTGACGTTGTCTTTTTTCGGATCAACTTTTTTACCTGCAGCTGGTTTTTGTTTAATAATGTTATCTGTAGACACAGAATCACTGTATTCTTTTTTCGTTGTAATTTGGTCTTCTGAAAACCCTAGTTTTTTCAAGGCTTCGACAGCAGATTCATACGATTCGTTTGTATAATCGGCCATCTCAATTTTTTCTGTTCCAGAGCTGATATATAAAGTAACAGATCGGCCTTTTTTCACAGATGATTTTGCTTCGGGGTCTGTTTTGACCACCTTGCCTTCTTCAATCTTATCGTCGGGAATTTTTTTGGTTTCACTATCGACTTTCAGCCCGGCACTTTGTAGCGCTTGTGAAGCGTCCGCTTTCGTTTCATTTGTAACATCAGGAACTTCAACGTCTTTACCACCCGACATTGCAAAGGCTAAGCCACCTATTGCTAAAGCAATTAATGCCGCAATTGCTAAGCCAATCCACAATTTTTTACGGTTTTTCTTCGGTGGTTGTTCAGCTAAAATGTCATCTGCGATATCTTCTGGGACTTCGACAGGCGTTGTCTCTTCCGGTTCAGCGATGTCTTCGGGAATCGGAGTTAATACTTTCGTTTCTCCTAATAAAGCCGTTGGTTCCCACGCAGGTTCGTTTAAACGACTGGCTGACAAGGACGTGTATAAGTCTTCTGCCATCTCATTCGCTGTTTTGTAGCGATCGCTTGGGTCTTTTGCGGTTGCATGACGAACCACATTTTCCAATGATTGAGGAATCCCTGGATCAAACATTTTGACAGAGGGAATTTCTTCTTGAAAATGTTTTAAGGCAATCGTTACGGCTGATTCACCATCAAAAGGTACATTCCCTGTTAGCATTTCATAGAGAATAATTCCCACAGCGTAAATATCTGATTGGTTGGTCGCCATGCTTCCGCGCGCTTGTTCTGGCGATAAGTAATGCACCGAACCTAACATTGTGTTCGTTTGCGTAATTGACGTTTCTGACAAGGCAATCGCAATCCCAAAGTCAGTAATTTTGACTGTGCCGTGTTCGTCAATCAGAATGTTTTGCGGTTTTAAATCCCGGTGAATAATTCTATGTTCATGTGCCATTGCGACAGCAGATAAAATTTGTTGCGTAATGTCCACAACTGTGGAATAAGGAATTGGGAAATGCGTTTGGATGTAACGTTTTAAGTCCATTCCTTTCACATATTCCATGACTAAATATTGTAGTCCATCTTCTTCGCCTACATCGTACACACTGACGATATTCGGGTGAACCAGCTCAGTTGCGGCTAGTGCTTCACGCTGAAAACGTCGGATGGCGGCTTGATCGTTTTGGAAGTCAAAGCGCAAGACTTTTACTGCAACGTCTCGGTCTAAAATTAAATCGTGTGCTAAATAGACGTTGGCCATGCCGCCGCTTCCGATGCTGCCAATAATGTGATATCGACCATTCAGCTTCTTGCCGATTTCTATCATTGGTTTTCCTCCTTCTGTTCGTCAAAGTGTATCACTAACACGGTAATGTTATCTAAACCACCCGCTTCATTTGCTTGGGCAACGAGTTGGCTTAATTTGGATTCTAAGGGATCTGACGTCTCTAAAATTTCTAAAATTTTTGTCTCAGGAACCATATTGGTTAAGCCGTCCGAACATAACAGTAAATAGTCATTAGGCAGCCATTCATGATTGGTTACATCGACTTCGACAGTGCCAGGCATTCCCAAAGAACGTGTTAGGACATTTTTTCGTGGATGATTTGCAGCCATCTCACGAGTAATCTCCCCTGATTTTACTAGTTCATTCACTAAAGAATGATCTTCTGTTAATTGTAACATGTGTTGGTCACGAACTAAATAAGCACGACTGTCCCCCACATTTGCTAAGACAAATGAATCCGGTAAAAGGATGGCACCAACCACGGTTGTCCCCATTCCTAAATACTCTGGTTTCGATTGTCCGCGTTCATAAATTTTTTCATTTTCCTTTTGAATTGCTTGAATTAACCACTGTGCAGATTTTTCAGCTGAGTCGACAGACGCATTGGACCAACTCTCACCTAAATTATTGACTGCCATTTGGCTAGCGACATCACCTGCTTGGTGACCACCCATGCCATCTGCTAAAACAGCAAAGGTTATGTGTTGTTGGTTCTCAAAAACGTTGGCATAATCTTGGTTCGTATTTCTTTTGCGACCGACATCTGATTGAACGTTGATTTCCAAATTATTTCACCTCATTTGAACTAACTTTCCGCATACAGCAAATAAAGAAGCCATCTGTCATGTATTGATGGGGATACAGAACCAGTTCTTGCTCTTTTACTACTGCTTGGACATTTTCATTTGCAACAATTTCAATTTTTTCAAATTCAGGGTGTTTGGCTAAAAAGGCTGCCACTACTTCCTGATTTTCTTCTGGCGTAATAGTACAAGTGCTATAGACCATTATACCCCATTGTTTTAGTGTTGGGGCAACACTTTCTAAGATTTCTAACTGAATTTTAGGTAAATTTTGAAAATCATTGGCCGTTTTATGGTATTTAATGTCTGGTTTACGGCGCATTAGCCCTAAGCCTGAACATGGTGCATCAACTAAAATCCGATCAAAGGTTTCTGCGGGAAATTCTTCGGCCACTTGTCGCGCATCAAGCTTTTCTGCTTGGACGACATCCGCCACATGGAGGCGTTGCGCATTTTCATTAATTAGCTTAATTTTGTGCGCATGAATATCTAAAGAAGTCACACGACCACCTGCTTCAGCCTCTAAAAAAGTTGCGATATGAGTCGTTTTGCCACCAGGAGCCGCACAAGCATCCAAGACACGATGATGCGGTTCAATTTGCATCGCTGGAGCCACGAGCATAGAGCTTTCATCTTGAATGGTTAAACAACCGTTAATAAACAGTTCACTGCCAGCTAAGTAGCCTTTTTCAGCGACAACACCATAAGGGGAAAGTTGACTTTCCTTCGCGGCAATCCCTGTTTCTTGTAATTCTTCCAGCGCTTCTTCTCGTGAAATAAACCGTGTGTTTACTCGACCACTCGCATGGCTTTTTTCAAATAATGACAAACCTAACTGCCGTGTTTCTTCTTCGCCTAATTGGGCAAGTAATTTTTCTGTTAACCAACGTGGCATGCTAATTTCCGTGGCTAAACGATCAACTGGATCGCTAATTGCGGCCAAACTAGGTGCTCCATTTCGTTGGAACGCCCGCAGCACGCCATTCACGAATTTACCAATCCCAGGATTGCCACGACGTTTGCCAATTTCAACCGCTTCATTAATGACTGCATGATCAGGCACTTTATCTAAATAAAGTAATTGATATAACGATAAAATCAATAAATTTTTCACCCAATTATCGACTTTTTGCGGTTTCTTAACAAATGGTGTTAAGTAGTATTCCAACAATAATTTGCGACTAATTGTGCCGTAGACAAGTTCTGTAAACAAGCGGCCATCTTTCTCGCTTAGTTCTGATTTTGTCATCATTTCATTAAGTAAAAGATTGGAGTACGCCCCACCTTTATCCACACGTTCGATGGTTTCTAAAGCAACGTATCGAACAGAACGTTTTAATTTCTTGGGGATTTTTTCAGCCATTTTTGTTAGTCCACCTTATCTTTTTCTGCGACATTTTGACCGACGCCATTTAAAAATTCTTGAATCGTTAATTGACCTTTACCTGCTGGTTGCAGGCGATCAATTTGAAGGACTGTCCCTTCACCACAAGCAATCCATAGCGCTTTTTTACTACGTTGGATAATCGTTCCTGGGGCGCTGGTTGTTGTTTCAGTCAGTGGTGTCACTGCCCAAATTTTCCAGTTGGTCCCTTGATAGGTTGTGAACGCTGTTGGCCAAGGACGCATACCACGCACTTGGTTATCAATTGCCTCAGCAGTTTTTTGCCAGTCAATTCGTTCTTGTTCCCGGGTAATATTTGGTGAAAAAGTAGCCTCTTCTTCCACTTGTGGAATAGGCGTGATTTCGCCAGCAATTAGCTTAGGTAACGTCTCTAATAAAAGTTCTTTTCCTAGAATGCTTAATTTTTCAAACATGGTGCCTACATCGTCTTGTTTCGTAATCGGAATTGCACGTTGCGATAAAATCGCGCCAGCATCCATTTTTTTCACCATTTCCATAATCGTGACGCCTGTTTCTTTTTCTCCTTCAATAATCGAGTAATGTACAGGTGCGCCGCCACGATATTTTGGTAAAAGTGAGGCATGGACATTAATCGCACCTAGTTTAGGCGCTTTTAAAATTTTCTCTGGTAAAAATTGTCCAAAGGCTGCTGTCACAATTAAATCTGGTGCTAAGTCAATCACTTTTTCCATTTCAGGAGAACCTGAAATTTTCTCTGGTTGTAAGACTAATAAGTTATGTTTTAAAGCTGCTTCTTTGACAGGCGTTGGGGTAATCACTTTTTTTCGGCCAACTGGTCGATCTGGTTGCGTGACAACCGCTTGAACGTCATAGCCTGCCTCGATTAAACTTTCTAAAATCGGAACAGAAAAGGCTGGTGTGCCCATAAATACAATTTTAGTCATCAAAATGTTCCTCCATATACGCTTCTAAATCTTCTGGTGCAATTTTCTCAATCATTTTGTCGATAAATAACTCGCCATTCAAATGATCAATTTCGTGTTGAAAAGCTCGAGCTAAATAGCCGTAAGCCGTAACTTCCATTTCTTCACCTTCACGGTCAAAATAACGGACAGTCACTTCATCTGCTCGTTCAACGGTTCCATATGTTTCTGGAATACTTAAACAGCCTTCCACATCAATACTGGTTCCCTTTTTTTCAATAATCACTGGATTAATTAGTTCAAAACGACCAGATTCTTCATCAATTTCAATTACTGCCATTTGCAAATTTTTGCCAATTTGCGGGGCTGCTAAGCCAATCCCATCATGGGCCAGCATTGTTTCATACATATCCTCTAGTAACTGCACAATTTCATCGGTAATAATCGTCACAGGTTGAGCCTTCATTTTTAAGTGTTCGTTCGGGTGAATCACAACTGGATAGCGCATAAATGCTCCTTTCAAAGCTGTATTTTTTAAATAAAATTCATGGGTTCTGCATCAATGGAAAGCTTTAAACCACGAGCCGTTGCTCGTTGTGTATCGGTTAAAATTTCTTTCAATAATGGTTGAAGCATTGGTTCTTGTTTATACTTGATAATCACTTGATAAAAGTATCGATTATTGACACGCATAATTGCGTTAGGCGTTGGTCCCAACAAAATAGCTTGCGGCGATAAGCCTTGTTTTAATTTCGTCGCAATTTGAAACATTTGTTTCGCTGCTTCATTTTCTTCAGGATGGCTAGCCGTAATTTGGACCGTAAAATAGTACGGCGGATAATCCCCACGATGACGAATATACATTTCTTTTGTATAAAAATCTTCATAATCTTGGGCTTTTGCCAATTGTATCGCATAATGCTCGGGGTTAAAAGATTGAATGATGACTTCCCCCGGTTTTTCAGCGCGACCAGCTCGGCCACTGACCTGTGTCAATAACTGGAAGGTCCGTTCACTGGAACGAAAATCGGGTAAATTCAAGGCGGTATCAGCATTTAAGACACCGACTAACGTCACATTTGGAAAGTCCAGTCCTTTGGCAATCATTTGTGTGCCTAATAAGATATCCGCTTGTCCTTCACCAAATGTTCGCAAAATTTTTTCATGCGCACCTTTGCGACGGGTCGTATCAACATCCATTCGGAGAATACGACTGTCTGGTAATAACGTTTGTAATTCTTCTTCTACTTTTTGTGTGCCTGTTCCGTAGTAGCGAATTTTATCTTGGCCACAGTTAGGACAGCGATAAGGAATCCGTTCTTCATGTCCACAATAATGACATTTCATTGTTTTACTATCCATATGCAAAGTCAAGGAAATATCACAATTCGGACACGGCAACACATAGCCACAATCGCGACACATCACAAATGACGAATAGCCACGGCGATTAAGTAGGAGAACACTTTGTTCGTTTTTCTCTAAGCGTTCTTGGAGTTTTTCTTGCAACGACATGGAAAAAGAAGAGACATTGCCATTTTCTACTTCTTGCCGCATATCCACTACATCAATCGTAGGCAAGGTTGCCGCTTGATTGGCACGCTGTGTTAATCGTAACCGCTGATAAACATTTTTTTGTGCGCGAGCGCGTGATTCCAAGGACGGCGTGGCACTACCTAAAACAACAGGGCAATGATGGTACTCCGAACGCCAAATCGCTAAATCTCTCGCGTGGTAGCGCGGGGTTTCTTCTTGTTTATAACTTGCCTCGTGTTCTTCATCAATAATGATCACACCGATGTTTTCGATTGGCGCAAAAATGGCAGAACGCGCGCCAACCACAACTTCCGCTTCTCCTCGTTCAATCTTCCGCCACTCATCGTATTTTTCACCTTGCGATAAGCCACTGTGCATTACAGCAACATGTTCGCCAAAGCGACTTTTAAAGCGTTGCACCATTTGCGGAGTTAAAGAAATTTCAGGGACAAGCATAATGGCTGTTTTGCCTTGGTTAAGAACTTCTGCAATGACCTGTAGATAAACTTCTGTTTTCCCACTTCCTGTAATACCTTCCAATAAGTAGGTTTGGCTTTGCTGTTCTTGGACCGATTGTAAAATTGTTTCCACAGCCACCTGTTGTTCTGCGTTCAAAGATAACGCAGTCGTTTTTTCAAACGTCTGATTAGCAAACGGATCACGATACGCTTCTTTTTCAATGAACGTTAACCAGCCGTTTTTGGCCGCTTCATTTAAAAGTGCGGTACTGAAACCTAATTCTTTCATTTCCTTCACAGCGGTGACTTTTTCAGTGCCCAAGCGTTGTAAATAGTAAAGAAGTTGCTCTTTCTTCTTAGCTCCCTTGCGTAAACCCAAACGAATTTCCTCTAGTTGTTCAAATTCCTTAGCGGCTTGAATGAAGCGGACCATTTTGACTTTATTTCTCGTCGTAACTTCGTAGCGAATATCGACTTTTTGCTGTTTACGCAACGCCATTAGTTGAGGCAAAATCCCACGTTCTTGCGCTTGGTCCCACGAAATTTCCTCTAAACCATAAAATAACTGATCTTGTAATTCTTCAGAAAGCTCATCCGTTAAATAAATATATTTTTGGTAATCGGCACGCATTACGCTAGGCAACATGGTTTGCAAACAAGTGATTTTAAAAGCAAACGTTTTTTCCTTCATATAATCAGCTAAAGCCAACATTTCTGTATTTAAGACAGGTTTTAAATCCAACACCGCCACTAGTTCTTTCAACTGAACATTGGTTTCGTCAAGAACCGTTGCAGCCATTGATTCAATGGCTAAAACAAACCCTTGAACATGCCGATTACCGTTACCAAAAGGCACTTCTACACGCATGCCGACAGCCAATTGCTCATTTAAATTTTCAGGAACTAAATAAGTGAATGGTTGATCGGTTTGCATCGTTGGTACATCCACAATAACTTTGGCTACTTTTTGCATGGTGCGTCCTCCTTTTTATGTAAATTCTCTTTGCCTATTGTACTAAAGATTGACTGATTTGTCTTGTGTGTCTCGTTGGCACCTTTCAGAATAAACGAAGAGAAAGCCTCTGAAATAGACAGACGGCTTTCTCCATTCGTTGACAATCATTCAATTAATTTTTTTCGTCACGTAAACGGTTTTCTAATTCTTTTTGTTCTTGTTCACGTTGGCGTTTGCGTTCTTCACGTTCAATGCGTAGACGTTCGCGTTTTTCTTCAGGATTTGGATCACTGATCACTGTTCCTGCTTCGATTTCTTCTAACGCACGACCCACACTTTTTACAGAATCAAAGGATTCAACGGTTGGTTGAACGCCTTCATCTAATTCATGCGCACGTTTGCTTGCTAAAATAACCAAAGAATATTTTGAAGGGACTTCTTTTAATAATGAGTCAATTGACGGTTTTAACATCATAAGGCTACATCTCCTCTAACATTTTAATATATTTTCCAATTACACGGTCAACACGGAAGTGCTCACTCGCGATAATGTCTTTAATTCGTTGCACGGCTAAAGGAACTTCATCATTCACTACCGCATAATCATACAGCGCCATCATTTCGATTTCTTCTCTGGCCACAGCCATTCGTTCTTCAATCACAGACATTTCGTCTGTTCCGCGGCCAATAATTCTTGATTTTAATTCCGCTAAATCGGGGGGTGTCAAAAAGATAAATACGCCATCAGGCACTTTGTCTTTGACTTGTTTAGCCCCTTGGACTTCGATTTCTAAAAAGACGTCTTTGCCTTCATCTAGCGTCTGGTTAACATACGTTAATGGTGTCCCATAATAGTTACCAACATATTCCGCATATTCCAACATTTCTCCAGCTTCAATCATCGCTTCAAATTCTTCTCTTGAACGGAAATAGTAATCTACTCCATCCACTTCGCCTTCTCGCTGTTTCCGAGTGGTCATTGAGATTGAATATTGAAAATCATTTTCTTCACTGTCGAAAATAGCCTTTCTTACAGTCCCTTTCCCCACTCCTGAAGGACCTGACAATACGATTAATAACCCGCGCTCTGACATAACGACTTCCTTTCAAAACATAATTTCACAGTATTAGTTCTATTTTGCACTTTTTTTCTGCAATTTTCAAGACTTTCTTGGAGATTCACTGAAAAAATAACATTTCTTCTTTAATTTGGCTTTCATAACTTGTTCTTTTTTTAAACAAATTACCTAGAATTCCTATACAGGCGGCCATTTTTTAAGTAAAATGAAGTGATGACTCCTTTAGGATGAAAAAACGTGAATAAGAAAGGACTGAGAAACATCGCACGAATTAAACCATTTACATTGTTTCTGCTAGGCTTAGTTGTCAGTTGTGGGGCCTTTTTTGCCCAACCTACTGTGACTCACGCAGAAGAAGATATTACCGCAATTGCGAAAAAAATGGGGACAACCCTGAAAGCGGATGGCATTCCCAAAGCAGCCATCGTTGTTGATGCTGATTCTGGAGAAATTCTCTGGTCGCAGCAACCAGATTTAGCGTGGAATCCTGCCAGTATTGCCAAAGTGATGACCATGTACTTGGCCTTTGAAGCAATGGAGCAAGGAAAATTTACAATGGATACGACTGTGACTGCTACGCAAAAAGATGTCGATATTTCTAAAATATATGCCATTAGTAATAACAAAATTACGTTAGGTGTTGCTTATCCAGTCCGTGAACTGTTAAAAATGATTGCTGTCCCCTCTTCTAATGTGGCGACTCTCATGTTGGCAAACTTAATTTCAGGGAACCAGCCTACTGACTTTGTTCATTTAATGAACCAAAAAGCGGCTGAATTAGGGATGACAAATACTACCTATTACAACTGCAGTGGGGCGCAAGCAAGTGCCTTTAACGGCCTGTATCAAATGCAAGGAATTGACCCAAATGGCGATAACGTCTCTACAGCTAGAGATTTAGCTTCACTAACCTATCATTTTCTGAAAAATTATCCAGAAATTTTAGAAATCACCAATAAACCAGTGGTGAAAACAATGGTCGGCACGCCTTACGAGGAAACGTTTGAAGCGTACAATTATTCTTTACCAGGCGCTAAGTATGGTTATCAAGGCGTGGATGGTTTAAAAACAGGCTCTAGTCCAACAGGCGGTTTTAACTATATTGCGACTGTCAAACAAGGAGATTTCCGTTTAATTGAAGTCATTTTAGGCGTTGGTAATTGGCAAAACCAAGATGGTGAATACGAACGGCATGTGGCTGGGAATGCTTTGCTGGACTATGCCTATACGACATACGAACGCAAAAAACTTTTAGACAAAGGACCACAAACCATTGATCACAAAAAAGTCACTTTGGCTAACGATTTATACGGTGTCATTCCCAAAGGCAGTCAGCCTACTTTTAAATTAGTAGCAGGGCAGGTGCAAGTCGACACGCCTTTGACATTGTTAAATAGTACTGTTCAAGCGCCTAAAGTGGCTTACCAAGAAGTTAAGCCAAAACAAACAACAGCTGAAGCTGCGGAAGAATCAAACGAACATTCTGGGGATACCACCGTTGCAGAACCGAATCATTTTATTCCCAAATCGATTGCCACAAGTGTTTTAGTCCTTTTCGGGCTAATCTTCTCAGTAATTACCCGTCAGCTTCAAAAACGTTTAGAACGTCAGAAAAAACACGGCAAAGAAAGCAGTAAAACTGCATCCATGCGGACAATCTTTTTAAGTGCCGCAGTTCTTTCTTTCCTATGCGCCGTTGGCTTGTTTCTTTTATTCTAATTAAAAAAAATACCACCAAGCGTGAAATGCTTGGTGGCATTTTTTATAAGCCCATATTAGAAAGCGTATTGACCACGTTCATCAATTCATCGCGACGACGAACTTGTTTGTCGACAGGGCCGTCAACTTCTTTCACGTCAATGCGAACAACAAAGTGACGATTCAAAGTAACAAACGTGTCTTCGTTAATTTGGATATTTAATTCTGTTTCAGAATAGCTTGCACAAGCATCTTGCCAGACGTCAAATGGTTCTCTGTCTGAAGCGACTTCTGTTTTTACCACAGAACGACCACTTAATTCTTGAAAGGTTACATCATAAAATTTAGTCATTGCTTTCACCTCTGTCATTTATTCGTTACTTCTATATTATAGCGTTTTCTGGAAAAACACGAAACCATTTTCTCTATTCGACATTTTGAATTTGTTCACGAATCTTTTCTAAGGTTGTTTTCATTTGAACGACACTATTTTTTATTTCAATTGGACTTGATTTCGAACCAATCGTATTGACTTCACGGTTCATTTCTTGAATTAAGAAATCTAGTTCTCGGCCCACTGGTTCTGTTTCGTCAAGCAACTGATGCAACTTATCAATATGGATATCCAAACGATCCAATTCTTCATGAATATCGCCTTTTTCCAATAAAATGGCCATTTCTGTTAATAAGCGTGTTTCATCCACTTGGCTACCTAACCATTCGTTTAATTTCGCTTCAAAACGTTGACGGTATTCTTGTTCAAAAACGCCCACAAACGCTTGCAGCTCTTGAATTGATTGGGTCAACACTGCTACATAGTCAAGCAGGACTTGTTTAATTTGCGTTCCTTCTTGCACACGGCTTTGGTCAAGACTAGCGATGGCTGCTTCAAATGCTTGAACAAGAAATGGTTCAAATGTCTGATCAACGATTTCTGCTTCCACTATTTCGACAAAATCATTTTGCTTTAATAAATGGTTGACCGTGTCCCCTGCATCAAACGTTGCTTCCGGATAGTTTTCCTTTAAATGTTGATCTACCGAAGTTAATAATTGATCAATTAAGTCCCACTGCACGCGCACTTCTTTTTGATTGTTGCCGATTTTTTGGAGATTTACATAGACTTCCACACGTCCACGTTTTAACGTGCGTTTGATTACTTGCCGAATCACCAGTTCATAGGCACTCAGTTCCTTTGGCATACGCAACTGAATATCTAAAAACCGCTGGTTGACACTTTTGACTTCGATATCCAATTGATAATTTTCATTTTGAATGGTCTTTTTTCCAAATCCAGTCATACTTTTCATTGACAGGGTGCTCCTTTTACATGGATTTAATTGTTTTGCTTAATTCAGCAAATTCTTCGTTAGTTAAGGTGATGCCTTTACCCATTTTTTCGTGATCAGGGGCCCACTCACGCAAATCAAATTTTGGTGGACGACCATTCCAACTAATTAAATTCAATTCTTTACGCCAGCCACGAGCATTCTCAGATAACACAGCGACTTCTTCTAAAATTTCATATGAAAATTCTTCTTTCATAACATTCACTCCTTGTTAGTATTCCTTAGGTTATTGTACCATCTTTTCCTCGACACTTAAAATACACATCTCTTTTCTATCACCCTGTCTATATAAACATACGCAACTTTTTCAAAAAATCAGTAAAAAAAAAGCGGCGACTGCTCGTTTCAATCGTGTCAGTCACCACTTCTCTGTCTATTCTTTTTCTGTATAAAGATCCACCACTTCAAAACTTTGGCAAACTAACAACATGTCGGGATAAAATTGTAGCTGATAGGGGGCCAGTTCTTCTTTAAAGAACCGCGCATGCTCTTCATACCAATAATCCAACGTCAAATCTCCTTCACCTTCCGCTTGCGCAAAAGATTCTGAGACCTTGTTCATGGGCATAATTTCAACTTTGGTTGTTCGAATAATAGCCAGCGGTTGAGACTGACCATCTAAAATTATGTCGTATTGACCAGCTTTAGGGAGTTGTTCTTCTTCCATCTTATAAATATCTAAAGAAGAACATGTCGCTGTCTTACGACCAGAAACAACCAATTGACCCAAACGATTACCCATCTCAGAAGAGCCATCACCAAACATCCACACATCGGGCATCAACATATCTAATTCATGTTTATCTAAAAAGTTTTGCCAGAACACTTCTACATTTTTTAACATCCTTTGCTCTCCTTTTTATTTTTACTTCACGCAACCTTCTTTCACTAATTATACATAACTGATTGCTTTTCTCCTATACTATTTTTACAAAATGAAAACTAAAATAATGACAGTAGTATTTGGACAGAAAAAAAAGAGAGCGTGGGACAAAAATCACTTTGGATTTTTGCTCCACGCTCAAAAACTTATAAACGGCGGGAACAGAAGCAACTCCTTCGGAAATAAGCCGAAATTCTCCAAAAATTACAGAACAA
The DNA here is from genome assembly GCF_050558525.1 of Enterococcus sp. DIV0236. Taxonomy (NCBI): domain Bacteria; kingdom Bacillati; phylum Bacillota; class Bacilli; order Lactobacillales; family Enterococcaceae; genus Enterococcus; species Enterococcus sp. DIV0236. The sequence goes on from NZ_CP187891.1 coordinate 2,581,573, forward strand.
TTTTCGGAAATTCCTTCTTATTTCTCGGAGTTAAACGCTTCTGTCCCGACCTCATCTTTTTATTTTGCTTGTCGTTCTTTGATTTTCGTGAGTAAAGATTGAACATGCTGGCGTGCCGAAGCTTCATCTTCTTGAAGCATCTTTTCCGATAAAATAAAGGATCCGCCCACTGCTAATACTTCTTTTGCTTCCACATACTCTATAAAGTTTGTTTCATCAATCCCACCAGTTGGTAAAAATTGAACATCATAAAACGGACCGCTTAAACTTTTAATGGCTTTTAACCCGCCATAAATATCGGCTGGGAAAAATTTAACCACTCGTAAGCCATACGCCAGCGCTCGCTGAATCTCCCCAGGCGTAGCTGTTCCTGGAAAAATAGGCACCTCATTTGCCAGACAAAAATCAATGACTTCTGGAACAATCGCTGGGGAAACAATGAACTGTGCACCGTTCGCTACTGCCTCTTTGGCTTCTTTCAAGGTTCGAACAGTTCCTGCGCCTACTATTAAATTCCCTGAAGCAGCAAGTTGTTTGATGGCAGGCAAGGCCAGCTGACTCCGAAAAGTAACTTCAATAAACGGTAATTCGTTTTCTACTAAGACTGATTCTACTTGTGGCAAATAGCGTAAATCTGTTGCAGTGTATAGTGGTAAAAGTTTACATGTCGCTAATTGTTGATACAGTTGATTTTTTTCAACTTTTGTTTCCATTCTGTCACTTCCTATTTTGTTTGGCTTTGGTTGCTTCGTACAGTCCTTGAATATAGGTCAACCCCATTGCTCGATCATATAAACCATAACCAGGCATCGCTTTTTCATCCCAAATTGCCCGCCCATGGTCAGGACGAATAACGCCTTCATACCCTACGTCTACCAGTGCTTGCATTAATTCCGCCATATCTAACGAACCAGCGACACTCGGATGCGCCGTTTCTTCAAAACGATGCTCACCTAAATACTTCACATTGCGGAAATGAACAAAATTAATTCTGTGACCTATTTCACGAATCATAGTAGGCAAATCATTCGTCGGGTCCGCACCGAGGGAACCTGTACAAAATGTAATCCCATTTGCTGGTGAGTCCACCAAGGAAAGGATCCGTTTTAAATCCGCTAAATTTTTAGTGATTCTTGGCAAACCAAAAATTTCCCAAGGTGGATCATCGGGGTGAATCCCCATTTTGATATTTTCTTCTTCACAGACAGGAATCACACGTTCTAAAAAGTAGCGCAAATTTTCGACCAAATCTTCTTCCGTTACGCCGGCATACATGGCTTTCAATTCTTGAAATTGTTGCAAACGCTCCTCTTCCCAACCTGGTAACCGGAATCCTTTTGACTGACTGTGAATTAATTGATACATGTCTTCTGGCTGCATGTTCTCTACCACAGCTTGATCAAATAACAATGATAAACTGCCATCTTCATTCTCATACGCCAAGTCCGTTTTAGCCCAACCAAAAATAGGCTTGAAACTGTAGCACACTAAGGAAATTCCGCATTTCCCCAAGTTACGCAACGTCTGGCGATAATTATCAATATAGTGGTCTCGTTGATCCGTCCCCGCTTTAATGGCATCATGAATAGCGACACTTTCAATTCCTAAAAGTGCTAATCCTTCTTGTTCCACCGATTGTTTAAGTGCCTGAATTTCGGCTACTGTCCAAACATCACCTGGTAGTTTATTTAACAAGGTACCGACAACGCCAGTAATTCCTGGAATCTGTCGAATATGTTTTAACGGAATGGCATCGCCTGCCGCTCCGTACCATCTAAATCCCCATTTCATTGCTTTCACCCTTTACTACATTCTTAAAAATCATCGTCCTCATCCTCTTCATCCTCAAATGAAGTCATAGAAATATCCCATGCTTGCACACTTTCTTTGCCTTGCGCAACAATCGCTTGCGCCGCTTCAGCAATCGGTGTGCCCAATAATTGATGGTTTATCGCTTCTAAGACCATTGGTAGGTTGGTACCACTCACCACAAAGATTTTCTTTTGTAGAGCTGGTTCGAGTTCGTTAATCACCAAAACTGCCTGGTTGTAAGGACTCGCACTTAATAAGTCAACCATGACCAACACGCCATCCCCTTGTTGGACGTTCTCAATCGCTGTTTTAATTTGTCCGCCAAGTGCTTGGACATCGTCTCCACTATTTAGATTAACGGTTTCGATATTTTCGGTTGCGCCCATAATTACGGTAGCTGCGTCTTTCGCACCGTCACTTAGTGCACCGTGTGTAGCAATCACAATCCCTAACATAAAAGTTCCTCCTTCAGTTCAGTGGCTTGAGTCATTACTTCAAACAGTCATGCAATGACTCAAGCGACTGGCCTTTTTTATAAATTAAATTTGCCTAAAACCTCTTTTAAACTAGTTTTTGGTGCAGAAGGCGTTGCTTGGAAATAAATATCTTCTACGCCATACACCTCATGTAGTTCTTTTAATTTTTCAGCATCTTCTTTGTTTAAATAAACTGATTTGGTTACTAATAAATCTTTTTCTGGATTCTTCTGTGCAATACCGCCGATATTTAACTCCTTCATAGGGACTCCGTGTTTTACTAAGTCATAAATTACAGAGACGGTTTTAGCGATTAAAATACAGTTGTACTCTTTGAATTGGTATTCATCCCAATAAAATTTAGCTTTTTCCGGCGTAATGACAATGGTTTTTTGTCCTGTCCGACTGCCTGCACTTTTGTATAAATCACGCATAAATTTATCCTTTGCCACCACTTCATCGACAACGAAAATGGAATTAACGCCACTTTTTTGGGACAAGGTCACCATCACTTGTCCATGAATTAATCGTTCATCTACTCTTGCTAAATTTACTACGCCCATCTGATTCACGTCCTTTTCTTTTTATAAAATACCGACTGTTGCTAAGACAATTAAGATACCTGTTAACCACAATAATGCTTGCGTAACTTTCAAGCCTTTTTTCGTATAGAACCAATACACGCCCATTACAACAGCTAGCGGTAAGAGTCCTGGGACAATCTGATCAAGGATATCTTGAACCACAAACTCACGGCCAGAAAGTTTAAATTGAAGGGTTGAAGAAACTTTGACATAATTACCAGCTAAAATCCCCATCATGAACAACCCTAAAACAGATAACATTTCAATGGCTTTTTGAATCCCCGCACTTTGCATTAAGCCTGTGGCATTCCGCCCCATTTTGAAGGATTGTCTCGCAAAGAACACACCTAACAGTACTTGATAAAGGGCAAACGCCACAAATGGGAAAATCGCACCTAATGCGCTACCTTGTTGCGCCCACGGCACCGCAATCGCAATAAAAATATATTGAACCGTGCCTGAGTCAATCGCATCACCAATCCCAGCTAACGCGCCCATCAAGCCAGCTTTGGTGTTATACATTAAATCATCTTGCATCATGATTTCGCGGCCTTCATGTTCTTCTTTGGCCCGCTCTTGTTCCATAGAAGCCATCAACCCAGTAATGACCCCGCCGCCCCAACTTAATTGCGTATTGAAAAACAGCAGTTGACGCATATAAGCGGCTTTTAATTGTTCATCGTCTTTATACAATTTCTTTAAAAGTGGCATCATTGCGTACAATAACGAAGGCGCCAAGTAACGTTCAAAGGAATGGGGAATTTCATTGGCAAAATGCCAACGGAGATAGGCTTTTGTAACATCTTTATTGGTAATTTCTTCTGGTGCTAAATTCGTTGTTTTCGGCACGACTTTTTCTGTTGTTTCCGTCATTTCAGTTCCTCCTTTTTCTTTTAAAACCCGTCATCGTAATCGTCATCATCATCAAAATCAGTGGTGGCACTGGCGGAACCAGCACTTTCTGCTACAGGTTTGCCTTTTTGGACTTGCACAAAAATTAACGCAATAATTACGCCAAAGATGGCATACGTTACCATGGTAATTTCCAATGACTTAAAGACGATACTCATGAAGTATGCAAGGAAAAAGAAAACCAAGAAATCTTTTCGACCAATGACATAGACCGTTGTCGCAATCCCAATTGCGGCTAAACCACCACCGACTACTTCTAACACGTGAATCACAACGGTTCCTTCTAATGCTTTAATAATATCGGCAATGACTGGTGCCCCTAAATAAAGAGCAAAAAAGACTAATGGAACGAATAAAATAAATGAGGCAATCGTTGGATACCAGATAATTGAGCGGGCAATTTTTTTAGAATTTAGTTCAGCCACCGCACGATCGGTATACTTCCCTAAAAACGTGTTAATAAAGAAACGGAATTGATATAAATAACTTCCTAAAAGACCGACAGGAACCGCTACGGCGATAGCCGCTTCCGGCTTCAAATTCCCTAGCAACGCAACTGGCACAGCAATCGCTGCCGCAATTGATGGTTCTGCTGGCATAGAGCCACCTGGTGAAAAAACACCCATGTAAATCATTTGTAATGCTGCGGTGACAATCATCGCTTTCGGGACATCGCCCATCACTAAACCTGCTACTAACCCTGTCATTAAGGGCGAGAAACGCAACGTTAACGTTGCTCCTCCTCCAAGCCATCTGGACATAATTGCTGCCACCCAAAGCGCCATTATCAAACTTTGTAAAACACTTAACGTTTCCATAGTTCCTCCTTCTTATCCTTGGTTTTGGATATACTTTTCTAGCTCTTCAATCCCTTGACGTAAACGTTCTTCCGAAATCTCAATAGGAATTAAATGAACCTTTTCTTTTGAATCAATAAATCGAACCATTGCATCGAGTACTGCTTCTTCTTCTGGGTAAAGGCCCATTTGTCGTAACGACATGGGCAAGTTTAGCTCTTGATAAAAGGGGATTAATGCGTCTATGATGGCCCACCTTTTTTCCAATGCTAATTGATAGAAGATGCCGTAAGCTACTTTTTCGCCATGTAAATAGTCATGACTTTTGGGTAAAAATTTACTCATAGCATCATGCATGGCGTGTGCTGCTGCATTGCGGGCGTATTTGTCGCCGAAGCCGCCGACTAATCCGGAAACGGCGAAAACAATTTCTGAAAGATGGACAAATTCAGGCGTGAGTTTGCCCTCATCCATCGCTGCTAAGGCTGCTTTTGAGTCCCGCATAATCGCTTCTTGCGAAAGCTTGGCGGTCGCTCCCGCTAATTGTAAAAAGGGTTCCCCTTGCAAATGGGCTTGGCGTAAAATGGTCTCTGATTCATACCATTTCGCTAACGTATCAGCTAAACCAGCGACAAAATAATCACGGGGCGCATCAAGAAGCAACTTAGGATCAGTGATTAAAAACGCAGCTTGGCGAAAGAAATGTTCCGTTTTGCCTTCGGCCGCGCCATTTTCTTGATACATCACAGCTAACGGTGTCCACGGCGCACAGTTACTAGCCAAAGTAGGGACCAAGCCAAAATTCAGATTGTTTAAATGGGCGCTGTAGCCCACTAAATCGGCTAACTTACCGCCGCCGACTCCCAGAAGAAAGTCAATCTGGTGTTCCTTTATTTGCTGTGAAATTTGTTCGGCGCCAAAATAACTACATTCTCCTGTGTAAGTGTGATAGAAGAATTGATACTCTGAATCTGCCAAGAATGGTAAAAATGGCTGAGCTTTTTCAAAGGATACGGTGCCATGCACCACCAAAATTCGTTGGGCGTGATATTCCTTGAAAAGTGACGGCACCGAAGCTAAGGCACCTTCGTGGTAACGATAAAATTGCGGTCCAACTTTCACTTTTAAATCAGTTAACATGCTCCTCCTCCTTCTTAACTAACGTAACGACTGACTTCTTGCACTGCCCGTTGAGGTAAAATACCTTGCACCACGTCTTCCACATCTTGCACGCATTTTTCTCCCATCGCTTGCAGGCATTCCCTGGTATAAGCGGAGGTGTGCGGCGTCATTACTACATTTTCAAACGCAAGATAAGGATGATTTTTCCGACCTGGTTCCTCTTCTAAAACATCTGTCCCAAGCCCAGCAATTTTGCCCGATTCTAAGCCGGCAATCATGGCTTCTTCATCAATCAAGGCGCCTCGTGCGCTATTGGAAAGATAGACGCCGTCTTTCATCTTGGCAATTTCCGCCGAGCCAATCATGTGATAACTTTCTTCAGTTAAATTGGCACATAAACAAATGATGTCAGCTGAAGCTAGCAACGTATCTAAGTCTACTTTTTTGGCTCCATAACTTTGCAGATAAGTAGCGGATTTATAGGGATCATACGCTAACACGTCACAGCGAAATCCGTTTCGTAACGTCTCAACGACACAACTTCCTGTGTTCCCAACACCAATGACACCCACAGTTTTGTTAAATAACGTCCGACCGACAAAATTCGCTCGTTTTTCCCATTGATCTGCTTTAACGCTGGCATCTGCAGCCACGGTTTGCCGTAAAACAGCTAGTAAATTTGTGACATTGTTTTCCGCCACGGCATCTCGTTCTACTAAAGCTGGGATGATGGAAACAATTGTGTCGTGCTGTTTTGCAGCGTCTAAATCGATGTTGTTATACCCAATACCATGGCGAGAAATCAGCAATAATTCATCTTTATGTTCAAAAAATTCTTTCGTGAAAAATGGCGTCACGCTAGCAATAATAATCGTATATCCTTGTAAACGTTCCGCTAACTCTTTGCCACCAATTTCACTGTCGACTGTAAAATGCTTCACGGTGCCTATTTTTTCTAAGCGCGTCAAGTGTTCAGGAAAAATTTGACCAAAACTACTGGAATTCACTATGGCAATTTTTTGTTTTTTTAACATGACTAAACTCCTTTACTGACTTTTTACGACTTCATGCCCGCCAAATCCTTGTCGCAAAGAAGCGACCACTTTGTTTGAAAAATGATTTGCTAGCATACTTTCATTTCGAGTAAATAAGGACAACGCCGTAGTTGGGACGGGCATCTCCAAACGCAATGCTTCTTCAATCATCCATTTGGCTTCGCCATTTGCTGCCACTTTCCCTTCTAGATTGGCTAACGTAGGATTTTCCGCAAAAACCTCTTTCGCTAAGCCCATCAAGCGAGCTTCAATAATCGAGCCGTGATTCCACACATCGGCTACTTTCTCCAACGCAAAATCATATTCGGCAGCTTCTAATAAATTGAATCCTTCGCCCATGGCTTGCATCATGACGTACTCAATCCCGTTATGCACCATTTTCAAATAGTGACCAGCTCCTGATTTCCCAGCATAAAGATACCCTTGTTCACAAGCTAAATCTTCAAAAAATGGGGTTAACACCTTGACGGCTTCAGGCGCACCGCCAACCATTAAACACGCTCCTTCCCGCGCTCCTTTGATGCCACCAGAAGTACCACAATCAATAAAATAAATTCCTTTTTCCTTAGCAAATTGAGCATTCGCAACACTATCATGAAAATTTGAATTGCCACTATCCACAATGATATCCTCTGGTGCTAATTGCTCTACCAATTCTGCCACTAATTGATTGGTAATCTGACCAGCGGGGGTACTTAAAAAAATCACCCTCCTTTTGTTAAGCGCTTTCAATAGTTCCGGCAACGAATCTACAACGGAAAGCCCCTGCTCTCTAGCAGTCGCTCTTGCTTCCTTTGTCACATCAAAGCCAATAATGGGCCAGCCTTGTTCGTGAACATTTAATGCCATGTTCAAACCCATTTTCCCAAGTCCAATAAAGCCAATGTCCATTTTTCTTTCACCTGCCTCTTTTGATACTTCAATCATAAAGGATAAAAAAAATAATGTAAACGATTACACTAATTAAAAAATATTTTTTATTTTTTAGCAAAAATCTTGCCTGCTCAAAAGGTAAAACGTTTTTATTTTTAAGGAGCTTTCATACAAAAAACACAAGTAAATCTCTTGGTATCACGTTCTTTTTACTGGCTACTTTCTTTAGTTGAGAGAAGTCTTTTCAAGACCCCTTCATTTTTCAGAAAAAAGATTATTTATTTTTTTTGGGCTTTTTTTAAAGAATTTCTTTTTTGTGGAGAAAAAGAGAAATTGTATTTGTCCTCTTTTTCCACTATAATCAGTCTATACCAACAATGAAAAGGCATTCATTTTATTTTTAAAAAAATAAGATTGGAGGAACGTGTTAATGAAAAACCACTATTTGGATCAACGGATTCGGATCAAAAAACCGAATTTGAGCCTCACAGAAAAGAAAATTTCCGATTACTTTGTTCATTCTGAATCATTATTGACACAAATGACGTTAGAAAGTCTGGCCAACGAAATTGGCGTCTCCCAATCTTCCGTGTATCAATTTGTAAAAAAGATTGGCTATTCTGGGTTCCAAGAATTTAAAATTGATATCGCCAGGAATTCTAATTATCAGCCGACTTTTCAAAACGTCAATAGCGTGAATGGCGCCGATGATATTTCACCAGATGATGATAGTATTACGATTGCTAAAAAAGTCTTACAAGCCAATATTTATTCCCTCAGTAACGCCACACAGTTCTTAACAAAGGAGCTGTTAGATAACGTGTTGGCTTTGATGTACTCTGCCAAAACGCTTCACTTTTTTGGGCAAGGTGGCTCCTCGATTGTGGCTTTTGATAGTTTCCATAAATTCATTCGGACCAACTATCGGTGCAACTACATTTTTGATTACCACATGCAGTTAAGTTTTGTCACAAAATTAACCAGTGAAGATTGTGTGTTTATTTTTTCCCATTCAGGCAAAACCAAAGAATCAATCAACCTAGCACGACAAGTTAAAAAAACCAACGCAAAAATGATTACGTTAACCGGTAACAGCGGTTCAGAGTTGGCAGGCTTGTCCGACGAAGCAATTATTGTCGTCACCGAAGAAGGCTTGTTTCGTGCGGAATCCTTGGCTTCACGGATCAGTTACTTAACGGTAATGGATATTTTATATACAAATACGATGTATCACAATTTTGATCAAAATGCCGATTCCTTGAAAAAAATCCGTGATAACATTAGCACGACTAAGACAGATCCGCATTATTTGTCGTAAAGATCTGAATGGTGCTTATTTTTGTAATATCGGTCCTCGCGAATTGGCTTTATACCGTGACTCTACATTTTATGAAGTAAGTGAACTACCATGGAGGTATTTAAAGAGGTCGGGACAGAAGTGTTTAACTCCGAGAAATAAGAAGGAATTTCCGAAAATTGTTCTTTAATTTTTGGAGAATTTCGGCTTATTTCCGAAGGAGTTGCTTCTGTTCCCGCCGTTTATTAGTTTTTGAGCGTAGAGCAAAAATCCAAAGTGATTTTTGTCCCACGCTTTTTATCTTGTGGGTAAAAATAAGTTAGAAAAAAGAACTTGGGGGTTATGTCCAAGTTCTTTCTAAATCTTAAGACAATTAGTTAAATGCATGTGTTGTCTTAGCTTCATTTTAAGTTTGCTTATTTCGTTCATTCCGTTACTTTAAATTGTTCGGATACATATTTAGCGTAAGTTTTATGTTTACTTACTAGCTCATCATGTTTTCCTGAACCAGTTACTTTCCCTTTTTCAACAAAGTAAATGCTATCCGCATCAACAATTGTCGACAATCTATGGGCAATAACCAATGTCGTTCGGCCCTTCATTAAATTAGACAATGCCTCTTGGACCTTCATCTCAGATTCTGAATCTAGGCTAGCAGTAGCTTCATCTAACATTAAAATCTTGGGATTCCGCAAGAATGCACGAGCAATTGCAATACGCTGTCTTTGTCCTCCAGAAATTTTAACGCCACGTTCACCGACTTCCGTATTCAATTTATCTGGCATTTCTTCTACAAATTTTCGCGCATATGCTAGTTCCAAGACATCCCATAGTTGTTCATCTGAGAAGTTTTCTGCTAAGCCATACGTTAGATTATCTCTGATTGTCCCTGCCATAATCGCAGAATCCTGTGATACAAAGCCGATTTGACGACGATAATCTGATAATTTGATATCTTTTATGTCAATATCTCCAAATTTAATTTGTCCTTCTGTAGGTTCATAAAACCTTTCAATTAAACTAAAAATCGTCGATTTCCCGCCACCTGATGGGCCAGCAAAAGCAATTACTTGGTTTGGCTGAGCAGTAAAAGAAATGTCTGTTAAGATAGGTTCCTCTGGTGCATCTTCATAAGAAAATTTTACATTTTTAACTGATAAAGTCTTTTCCGATAAATCAATATCTTGTCCACTTTCAAAGTCTTCAGGTTCTCTAGATAACAATTCTTGCACTCGTCGCGTTGATCCTGCTGCTTTAGCTACTTCAGAAAATAACGTCGCAATGATTGGCATGGCACCAATAAGATTAAATAGATACATTAAGAAACTCATCAATGTTCCGATTGTCATCACACCAATGGCAATTCGATGCATCCCATATGCTAATAGCCCAAATACCATGCTCATAAAGACCATCATCATAATTGGTTGCATAGATGCATCAAATATTGCTTCTTTTTTCCCTACATTAAATAACCGATCCACTTCATTTGCAGCACGAACCTGCGCCTGAGATTCAGCATTAGAAGTTTTGACTAAACGAATTTCACTCAACGTTTCAGTAGCAAGTCCGTTAAATTGACTCATAGCATCTTGGCGAATGTGACTAACTTTTGAACCAAATGCCATTACTGGAATCATACAAAGGATTACAACAGGAACAGCAATTACCATAGCAAGCGACATATGCCAATCCATTTTAATCATCATATATACCGTACCAATAACTGTAATCACACTGGCAACTGTTTGAGGAAAAGTAACGGCTAACAATTGCTTAACTTGATTAGTATCATTTACGACCCGGCTGGATATTTCACCCGCTTTAACAGAGTCAAAATAAGAAACTTTTAGAATAGTTAATTTATTCCATAAGCGTTTACGCATATTTTGGATGACATTTTCACCAAAAATACCTAAAATTGTCCCTCCTAATGCAGAAACGAGTGCTGAAAATATAAATAATCCAACAACTTTACCTAATAAACTATAATCTACTCCCTTTTGAAAATTATTGACTAAACTTGAAGCAAGTTTTGGAACGTACACTTGGATACTAGAAGAAATCACAAGAAATATCATCCCAATGCCAAGCAGTAAATAGTTAGGCTCTGTCATCTTGATTAAGCCTAAAAATTCTTTAAACGAAAATTTTGTTTTATCTGCTCGGATAGAATCATGACTATTTTTGCCGCCTCCACCTACTGCCATTATCTTCTCCGACCTCTCTTCCATCCTTCAAAGCCACCGTATTCACCATTGAATTCACCAAATCTACCAAAGCCATCATGTCCCATCATCTGTTCTCTAGCTCTACCATATCTAGCTGATATTTTTCTGAAATGTTCCCAATTTTTATCGTCGCCAAAAATTGTTTCAATTTTATCTAAAAATTCTTCACTAGAAATATTCTTTTCTATACGTTCTAAATAATTATTTAAAGACTCTAGTTCCTCCTCTGAAAAGCCCTTAAACATTTCTTCATTAAATCCATTGGAAATATTTCCTTGAGTACTTAAACTTTCTCGTCCCTTATCGGTCAATACAACGAATGTGACCCGAGCATCTGATTCATTTTTGACTCGTTTAACTGCTTTAACAGACTCTAATTTTTTTATGATTTGTGTCACACTAGAAGGTTTTATATCTAAATATTCAGCGATTCTTCCAGCTGTTACATTTTCTTCAGAAGCAAGCAATTTTAACGTTTCAAAAGTGTTATCTGGTTTCTCCTCTATGCTAGAAGCAAAGATTAAGTAAGGTTGTTGAGCAATTTTTAATAGTTTATTTAAAATATCTGTTTTTTTCATAATTTCCTCCAAAAAATTTATTTAGTTTATATATAAGCTAACGAACTAAATAGTAATCTATTTAGTTTACTTTGTCAACAACAAACTAATTATTTGTATGTAGATATAACCAAAATGAAAAATAGCATACAGAAACTGCCGATTTGTTTTATCGATTCATCTGTTCCTCTACTTAAAAATCTATTTGCCTATTCATCATGAATACTAAAAAACGCTTGGCACAAGCCAAGCGTTTTGATTCTCTCTTTACATCGAACCTTTAAAAACATCTTTATTCTTAGCAAAATAATCAACACCAGAGTAAATGGTGAAAATCAAGCAGGCATATAGCATGATTTGATCTAGTGGTAGATGAAGTGCTGAAAATGGAATGTTGTTAATGAACAGTAAAATAATTGCAACCATTTGGGTAGCTGTTTTTACTTTTCCTGGCCAAGCTGCTGCCATTACTTCGCCATGTTCGACTAATAACAACCGTAAACCAGTTACTGCCAATTCACGACAAACAATAATTGCTACAATCCAAGCAGGTACTTTGCCTTGACCAACTAAGACGATAAAAGCGGTCATCACTAGCATTTTGTCCGCTAATGGGTCCGCAAATTTTCCGAAGTTCGTCACCAAGCCTTGTGCACGGGCAATTTTGCCATCCAACCAGTCTGTAAAACTAGCAACTGCAAAAATAATCGCGCCCACTAATTGGGTAACGGCTAACGTTGTGTCGCCAAAACTAATCGTTCCCCAGTCCATCGGCACCGACACAATAATAATAAAAATCGGAATCATAAATATTCTTAAAACTGTTAATTTATTTGGTAAATTCACTTCAATTGCCCCTTCCTTCTCCTGTTCTATTTTACGTTATCTTGCTGGCAGTGTCACGAAAAAAAGAAAAGAATCTGGAATAATTGCCGTTTGACAGTTTATCCAGATTCTTCTTACACCATTTCTAACGATACGTAATCCCTAATGTAACATCCTTACGAATTAAAACTGGCGTTTTTTCCAGTGTTAAATCGGCGCCATCGACTTGGATGGCGACGTTATTTGAGGCGCCTAGAATCAGTGTCGCATTGGCGGCATTCGCAGGTAAAGCTGTTGTTTGGGTCTCTCCTGCTTGCAGGGTGTGTTGGTACGTATAGTTGCCATCGACCATCACGCCAATCCAGCAAGAGCCTTCAGTGCCTTTAAAGGTAATGTTGATTGGACTATTCGCATCTTTAACCGTTGCAGTCACTTGATTGTTGGCATCGCTCACCACAGCCACAGCTGTTTTCTTCTCTGGTTCGCTTGAAGAAGACGGCGGTGTACTACTTTGTGTGCTACTTTCTGGGGTTTGACTTGATTCTTTGGGTTTTTCCACACTGGCACTAGTTGCCGGTGTTTGAATAATCGGTTCGGCTTTTTGATCTTGCCACATAATGTACAGCACCACGACCGCAATGGCTAAACCAATTAACGAAAAGGCAATGGCTGGTAAGTTCCGCAGTAACCAGCTGGATTGCTTTTCTTCGTCATGCAATTGCTTACGTGATCCTTCAAGCTCTTCATACACTGGCTTGGGTTCTTCGACAATTTCAGGCTCTTTGCCATCATAGATATCTACCAATTGATTGCCATCTAAGCCGACCGCACTTGCATATTGGCGGATAAACGCCCGCACATAAAAGGTGCCTGGTAAGGACTCAAAATCGTTTTGTTCAATAATTTCTAAATATCTTTTTTGAATTTTTGTCATTTGTTGCAGTTCATCAATTGAGATGTTCTTCTGCAATCTTGCTTCTTTTAGTGTTTCTCCAATATTTACGCTGGCCACTCGTCCATCTTCTCCAGTCTATTTTGTTAATTTATCGATTGTCTCATCAGTCTTTTTCAATTGCCAAGGAAAACATTCCCGTCCTTTAAGAATACCACAAAAGAAGCCAACTGAGGATAACAAAATTGAAAGATTTCAAAGATTTTTCTTTTTCTTAAACAGTTGGTTTATTGCTCGGTTTCTCCTTTAGGATACATGTAGAAACGGCTCAATCCTTCTTCACGAATAAAGGTCTCTGCTACTTGGCGGACGTCGGCTAATTGAATGCTTTCAATGACTTCAATCTTATCAAACAGCGTGGTTTCCCCAAACAATGATTGTGAAAATTGGTTGGCGATATACTCTAAAGAGTTTAAGGATTGGAAATATTTACCAATCATTTTTTTCTTCAATAAGGACAAATTTTCTTCCGTTAATTCTGGACTTGTTGTGGCAGATAATAAAATAGCTTCAATTCGTTCTGCTAAGACTTCTGGTTGCTCACTATCGCCGCCAATATCCGCAAAATGGAAACTGCGATCTAAATTAAAGTCATAACTAAAACTATCATCTAACAAGCCTTCATCATAAAGAGCCAAATAGTTTTGAGAGGTATTACCAAACAATAATTGTAACAACAAGTTCACGGTGACTTGATATTTCATTAAATCACGACCCGTTGTTGGCACTTCATCTAAGCCTTTCAAGCCAACAAGCACTTTTGCCCGTGTGACCGCCATTTCAATGGCGCTCTCTTTGACAATGTCGGCAGCTGTTTCTTCAGGAAAATGCCGACGAATAGGTTGGGCGGCAGGAAACTCTTTCGCCGCTTGGTTTTCACGAATGAACGCCATTAACGCTTCGGGGTCCATTTTCCCTACCACGAACAAGGTCATATTACTTGGATGATAAAACGTATTGTAACATGTATACAAATCCTCTGCGGTAATCTCCGCAATACTTGCCACTGTGCCGGCTATATCAATATGCAATGGATGTTTCGGATAAAGGTTACCTAAAATACCAAAGAACAAGCGCCAGTTAGGATCATCTAAATACATTTGAATTTCTTGTCCGATGATGCCTTTTTCTTTTTCGACCGTTTCCTTCGTGAAATACGGCGATTGCACAAAATCAAGCAACGTTTCTAGATTTTGTGTCACTTGATCCGTCGTTGAAAACAAATAACTCGTTTTCGTAAAACTGGTAAAGGCATTCGCTGAAGCCCCTTGTTGCCCAAATTTTTGGAAGACATCGCCATCTTCTTTTTCAAACATTTTATGTTCTAAAAAGTGGGCGATTCCGTCAGGTACTTCAATCATTTCCTCTTGACCAATTGGCACGAACGTATTGTCAATGGAACCATAATCGGTCGTAAACAAGCCATACGTTTTTTGGAAATCATTTTTCGGTAATAGGTAAACCTTTAAACCATTTTCCAGTGTTTCTGTATACAATGTTTCTTTAATTTGTGCATAGTCTTTTTTAATCATTTTCCGTTTCTCCTTCCAAAAAGAAGATCGCTTGAAGTTCCAAGCGTTTGGCTACTTCTTGGATTTCTGGAATAGTCACGGCATTAATCCGCGCAATCCATTCCTCCGCCGTCAGTATTGTCTGCGGCATTAATTCGTTCAAGTATTCTTTTTCCAGCCACGCGCCTGCATTATCTAACGCTAAGATATACTGATTTTTTAACATTGCTTTCGTTTGTTCAATTTCTAATTCGCTAATCTTACCTAAGCGAATATTTTCCAATTCTGTCGAAATCAAACGCAAGACCTGATTTCGATTTTTGCCATCGATTCCTGTTTGAACCGTCATGAAGCCACGGAAGGTGTCGATACTACTAGAAGCATAATACGCTAAATGCTCTTTCTCACGGACATTCATAAATAATTTAGAATGCGGGAAACCGCCAAAAATCCCATTAAACACTTGCAACGCAAAATAATAGCTATCGCCATAATAAATATCTGTGTTGTAAGCCAAGTTTAATTTCGATTGGGCTAACACCTCACGCTCGGTCCGCTCTTCAATCACATTGCGAATTGGTTGATTGTAGAAAATCGCGGCTTTGCCTTCTTCACGAGGCGTAAACGGTAATTGCTTGAATAGTGGCACTAAATCCGCCTCATTGACATCGCCTAAGACAAAAATATCCACTTGATCTTCCGCCAGCATTTTTTGATAATACGCTGCTAATGACGCCGCTGTTTCCTCAGCTAACGCCGCAACAGTCCCGAAACTAGGGATTTTTTGATCCTCCGATTGATTAAAATAGACACTTTGAAGCGCCAAAGAGGCATAGGTTTGCTTATCCTCCACAATACTTTCCAAGTACGCTTTCAAGTTCTCTTTTTCCCGTTGGAAGGTTTCCGCCTCGAATTGGCCCGCTTGAATATTGGGGGCAAAAATAATTTCCTTCAAAAAGTCCACCGCTTCGGCGAGAACCTGACTATCCTGTAAATAATGATCATTGACAATGTTCATAGAAATATTAAACCAATGTTGATTGCCTTTTTTGGAAACGCCGATCCCAAAGCTGGCGCCGTAAAGCTCCGCCAAACGCTCACTTAACTTGACTTGATTCGGGTAATTCAAGCTGTTGGTTTCCATCAAACTGGACAACAGCGTTCTTTTTGTAATGGTTTCATGATTTAATCGTGTATTAAAGCGGACTAAAAGACGCACCGTTTTATATTTTTCTGTAGGAATGACGTGTAAATTCACGCCTTTAACTAATTGAACAGACATTGCCGCATCGCTCCTTCATTTGCTTCATCTTACCTAAAGAATGCTGTGAAATATATGTATCGCGTAAATTCTAAAGCATTTTTTAATGTTTTTTCCAATAGCTCCATTATAACACAGCTTCAGGTGCTTTCTGAATGATAAGAGTTTTTCAGTTCAAATTTTCAAGAAGATTCGGTATACTGTTTTTAAAGTGAGGAGGGAAAAAAGAATGATTAAAGAATTTAAAGAGTTTATCATGCGCGGGAGTGTCTTAGACCTAGCCGTTGGTGTTGTCATTGGTAGTGCGTTTACAGCGATTGTGACACAAGTGGTGGAAGGCTTGATTACCCCGTTGATTAGTCTGATTTTTGTCTTGACGACTGGGAAAAAGAGTGCCGACGATGCATTGGGTGCCCTTGTTTATAAAGTCGAAGGCGTTGAATTCAATATTGGTAGCGTGATTAGTGCACTTATTACATTTTTAATTACGGCCTTCGTCCTCTTCTTGATTGTCAAAGCGGCCAACAAAATGAAAAACCGCGGCAAAAAAGAAGAAGCGGCAGAAGAAGAAGTGGTACCAACGAGCGAAGATTACTTAAAAGAAATTCGCGACTTGCTAGCGGCGCAAACACCGCCTGCTGAAACTGTCAAAACAGACAGCACTTTCACAGAGAAATAAGCAAAAAGTCATCCTGAAGGGATGACTTTTTTGTTTTGTCCTAGATAGATGGTCCTGCGACGAGGTTCCAGGTGATGTTGCCTGTGTAGGCGCCTTTTTTCAGTTGTTGATAAGGGGTTGTTATATTTAAAGTTGGGACTCTAAAGTCACCTGACCACATTCCTTGACCTTTACCTACTCCTGCTGTAATTAATGTGGTTGCTCCTCCACCCATCTTCATGCTGGTTCCGATAAAATCAGGAGCAGTAGGATCATCTGCAATATTAACACCATTTAAAATCGATGTTGATATAAATGCTCCTGGAGTTGGACCAGTAGTCTTATATTCAGTATAATATCCGTTAAATTCAAAGTTAAGAGAGCCATCCAAAATATCTGTTCCATTTTTCATTTGCCCCAGTTCGCCAGTTAGATGCCAACCTTCTTTGGTTCCACGTAAATCACCAACAGAGACTTCTTTTATTGGTGATGTAGCTATCTTAATGCTTGATAAATCTTCACCAATCTTAGTTTTAGAAAAATCAAATCTTTTAGGAATAGTTAAAATATCAAAATCGCCATTTGATGTTGTTAGGTCTGGATCTGTATTAGGACCATCATTATTATCTTGGTCTGGCAACACACCCCCACCAAACTCCACCTGCACCGGCGTATTCCCTGTCGTCACAGCCTGTGCTGAAAGTGGTGCCAAACTTGCGCCAACTACGGCACTACCAACCAATAAACTTGCCATTATTTTCTTTTTCATATGTACATCTCCTTTAACATTCTGAATTTCCAGTGCGCCCTAGTTGTTTCTTTGGCGCTGCTGAAGCTATGGCTTTATTATACAAGATTCCCCCTTATCTGTGATTTTAAATATTGAACAGTTCTTGCAAAAAAACAACATTTCCTTTAAAAGCAACGTTTCCCCTTGGTTTAAAGGCTTTTTTTCAACACTTATTGATATTTTTGGCTGTTATTTAATGTTTTTTTCGAGAAAATACTTTAATAAACAACGAGAAAACGTCACAAAGTAGAGGTCAAACTCTAACTTTGTGACGTTTTCTTCTAAAATCTTATACATTTATTCGCAGATGCAGCGAAAAAACCGTAATTTTTTATTTAATGACAGCCGTTTTTATATTTGTTCGTCACTAAGACTTACAATTTACGGCGACGGGCGAATTCCACAAACTTAAATTTGTTTAAGCGGTGACGAGATTCCGTATAGCCAAAACAGCGGGTATCTTCCAAGTTCATGATACTACGGACCACGACAACATGATTGCCTTCCACTTCACCAATCAGCTGCTTGTCCATCTCTGTGAGCGGTTCCACGGTAATTTCTTTCTGGGCGTAACTAATCGCCAAGCCAAGATCGTTTTCCAGATAATCGAAAATCGAATCTTCGGCACGGTGCTTCGGCAGTTCTGGGACAATCTCTTTAATCAAGTAATCAATATCTAAAATATCGACTTCCCCTTCAATCTCCCGTTGCCGAACTAAGCGCCACACAGGGGCCCCTTCCGTCCAACCAGTCAACTGAGCCAAGTTGCGCTCCACAGGAATTTCTTCTAAGGAAACCACATGCGTATGACTTTCAATATGTTGCGTTTGTTGTAACTCCTTGTAACTGGTCACCCCTGATATAGGAAAATTAAACTTTTTAAAGTTGAGCACAATCGAGCCTTTGCCTTGTTTTTTCTGAATGTAGCCAGCGTTAATTAGTAAATTCAAGGCTTTCCGAATTGTTTCACGGGAAACATTGTAGGTTTCCACTAATTGATTTTCACTAGGTAATAAATCGCCTGGCTGATAGTCGCCTTGGACAATTTGTTGTTCTAATTCTAAAAATATGTCATGAAACTTGTTCATGCCGATCCTCCTCTACCAACAATTTCTTTTCTAAAAGCATAGCATATTCCCTCCGAAAAACCTAGAGCTGGTCAGAAAAATCCACCGCACTTTCTGCCTTACTTACGCCACAAACTCCCCCAGCCAAACCACTACTTGACCGCCTTTTTTTCGGACCCAGCGCAGTCGGTTGCTGCCCCCTTCTGGAAAAGTTTTCCCAAGAATCTAGGGAAAATCCTTGTAATTCTGATTCGTTCATACTATACTGTAGTCAAACGAAACATGTCTATACAAGTTCACAAGGAGGCGCCAAACATGACTATTTTAGAATTAACATTCGCAACGAACCAACTAACGACGACTTTTTTTAACCATAAATTGGAACCGCTTCACCAAAAAACGTTCCCTTTTGAAGCTTTGACTATCGAAGAAACAGTTCCTGAACTGTGCCAATTGATTGTGGCAGAGGCTGCGCCGATTCTGGGGGGGATTGTGGCTGATTTCCCAGAGGACTTCTTTTCGCCAGAGGAAACGTTGGCGCTGGTTCCGCAAGCGGTGATTCAAGCATTCGCGGAACAGTTGAACACGCCACTTTTAACGGCAGCCGAACAAGCGGCGGCACCGAATCTGCTGGCAGCATTTGAAGAAAAACGGCAGTATCTGGCTTGGCATTTAGATTATTATGGCTACGTACCTGGGAAAAATGAATATGCGGTGGAGTCCCTATTAACTGTCGGCAATGGCTTTTTAGGCTTGCGCGGCACGACACCTGAGATGACGATTTCTGATGATCATTATCCAGCGACCTACATTGCGGGGCTTTATAATACAGCGGCTTCGGAAGTTGCGGGTCAAGTAGTGGAAAATGAAGATTTCGTCAATGCTCCTGACAACCAACACATCGCTTTAAAAATTGGCGATGCCACTGACTGGTTAACGATTTCCCCAGACACGCTACAACAATTACACCGTCAATTGAACTTGAAAACGGGATTGTTTGTCGCAGAAATGATTTTGAAAGATGCGGACAATCAGCAAATTAAATTAACGACGAAAAAAATCGCCAATATGGCACAGCCGAATGACTATCATCTGCAATATACGTTTGAGCCGTTAAACTTTTCGGCCCCGATTACTTTGAAAACCGTCACGGATGGCAGTGTCTACAACTATAACGTGGCGCGGTATCGCAACTTAACAGCCAAACATTTTCAGGTGACAGCATTAAGCGCGCAGGAAAACAAAACCGTGATTGAGGTTTGTACCAATCAATCCAACTTGAGCGTCCGAGAAACGGCCTTGATAACTGGTGATTTTTTTGAAAAAGAAGCGATTACGATTCAAGAAGAAGCGGAAAAAATCGCCCAAGTGGTGACCGTGATGGCGCACCAAGGAACACGCTATACGCTAGAAAAACAAGTCTTTGTGCAAGCCAGCCACGCCGAACAAAGTTGGCAGGTACCGTTTACGCCGAGGGACTCTTTTGCGGCCGCCGCTCAGGAAAGCGCCCGCGCTTGGCAAACCCTTTGGCAACAAGCCAACATTACCGTGACAGGCGATTTGATGTCTCAAAAACTTTTACGGATTCACAGTTATCACTTGCTGGCTTCGGCTTCGCCTTTTAGTAACCAAGCGCAAGCATTGGACGTCTCGATTACCGCCCGAGGCTTGCATGGTGAAGCGTATCGTGGACATATTTTCTGGGATGAAATTTTTATTTTACCTTTTTATATTCAACATTATCCTGACACAGCGAAACAATTGTTGCTGTATCGCTACCACCGATTAGAGAAAGCGAAGGAAAATGCGGCGGCCAGCCAGTATCGTGGCGCAATGTATCCGTGGCAATCAGGACGTGATGGGCGTGAAACCACGCAAAAACTTCACTTAAATCCGTTGAATGGACATTGGGGCGAGGATCATAGTATTCTGCAACGACATGTGTCCTTGGCGATTGCTTACAATGCTTGGTTGTATTGGCATAGTACACAGGATCATGAATTTATGAAACAATATGGCGGCGAAATGTTGTTAGAAATCGCTCAATTTTGGAACAGCGCTGCGACGTTAGATGACGCAACAGGACGGTTCTTTATTGATAAAGTGATGGGACCTGATGAGTTTCACGAGGGCTATCCAGACCAAACGGAAAGCGGCTTGAAAAACAACGCCTATACGAATTTGATGGTGGTTTGGCTATTCGAAGAATTAACCAACATTTTGGCACTTTTCTCTGAGGAAGAACAGGCACAACTTTTTGCCAAAACGCAGACCACTTCTGCTGATCTAGCCCGCATGCAGCAAATTCAAAATTCACTGGAAATTGAAGTTAATTCTGACGGTATTATTGCGCAATATGAAGGGTATTTCGACTTAAAAGAGATTGACTGGGCGGCGATGAAAGAGAAATACGGCAATATTTACCGCATGGATCGAATTTTAAAAGCCGAAGGGAAATCTCCCGATGATTACAAAGTGGCGAAACAAGCCGACACGTTAATGTTGTTCTACAACTTAGACAAAACTCGGGTGGATCAAATTTTAGAAGATTTAGGGTATCAATTGCCTGCGGATTATTTAGAAAAAAATCTTTTGTATTATCTAAAACGGACGTCTCATGGTTCGACTTTGTCACGAATTGTTCATGCCCAATTGGCAGAAATGGCGCAATTCCATGAGCTATCTTGGCAACTTTATCAAGAAGCGTTGTATTCCGATTATCGTGACATTCAAGGTGGTACGACCGCTGAAGGGATTCATACAGGGGTCATGGCTGCGACGATCCACGTTACTTTAGCGACGTATGCAGGCGTTGACACGCGCCAGAACGAGTTATCAATTTGTCCAAACTTACCTGAACATTGGCAAGCGCTGGCCTTCCAGTTTATTCATCAAGGCGTGACGTATCAATTTTCATTAACACAAACCAGTGTCACGATTACAGCAGATAAAGACACACAATTATTGGTTCAGGGCGCGTTGATTCCGTTAACCGCCGAACGACCAAAAGAAGTACATTATCAATAAAGGAGCGAACCACAATGACGATTGGATTTATTTTTGATTTGGATGGTGTCATTACTGACACCGCCAAATTTCATTATCAAGCTTGGAAAGCGTTGGCCGATTCGCTAGGCATTTCCATTGACGAAACCTTCAACGAAACATTAAAAGGCATTAGTCGGATGGATTCCTTGGACCGCATTTTAGCCCATGGCCACCGTGAAAATGCGTTTACTCCAGCAGAAAAAGAAGCCTTAGCTCAGCAAAAAAATGACCACTACGTTCAATTATTAGAACATTTAACGACAGAAGATGTTTTACCTGGTGTCGTGCCATTGCTACAGCAAGCCCAAGCACGTCACATTCCCTGTGCCGTGGCTTCGGCTTCAAAAAACGCGCCCCTGATTTTGGAAAAATTAGGCGTGCGCGCGTACTTCGCCACAATTGTCGATCCCGACTCATTAAGCAAAGGCAAACCTGATCCTGAAATCTTTTTAGCCGCCGCTGACAGTATTGGCGTGCTACCGCAAAACGCCATTGGCTTTGAAGATGCACAATCAGGCATTGACGGCTTGAAAGCCGCGGGCATCTATGCCGTCGGCTTGTCGGCCAGCCAACCCTTAATCGGAGCCGACATGCAAGTCTCTGAAATGACTGAACTAAGCGTTGATGCACTGCTCAATCGCTAAAGAAGGACAAGAACCTTTAGCAACAGGCACCTCTTTTCATCTACATTGTATCTATGCTAGAATGTAGATGAAAAGAGAGAGATGCGTCAACATACCTCTCTAGTGTAGAGCCGTTTGAGACGGTGACCATGTTAATTATTTAAAAATAACCGTGCTTGGTCAAAGTAAACGGTTATTTTTTATTGTCATTTTTAACAGCTTTTATAATTTCACGGATTAACGCTAAATTTATTCGTACTTTTCGGGAAAATGTGCTATAATGAAAACGAAAAGAGAGATATGCGTCAACATACCTCTCTGATGTAGAGCCGTTTAAGACGGTGACCGATTTTGTTACAAAAAATAACCGTACTCGATCAAAGTAAACGGTTATTTTTTATTGTCATTTTTAAGCAATTTCACAATCAGCGCAATCAAAGCAATGGTAAACATACCAAACCCTAGGATCGTCTGAATTGTTTCATATGCTGACAACAGGCCTCTCCTTTCTGTAAATTTTGGAAGTACGCTCATACGCACCACCTCACTTTCAGATTAGATAGCCACCGTGTTAACTTCTCTACACTTAGATTATACCATGCAAAACTAAAAAATAATTAGTTTCAAATATATTTTTTTAGGGAAATGTGCTATAATGAAAACGAAAAGAGAGATATGCTTCAACATACCTCTCTGATGTAGAGCCGTTTAAGACGGTGACCGATTGTATTATTTAAAAATAACCGTACTGGTCAAAGTAGACGGTTATTTTTTATTGTCATTTTTAAGCAATTTCACAATCAGTGCAATCAAAACAATGGTAAACATACCAAACCCTAGGATCGTCTGAATTGTTTCATATGCTGACAAAAGGCCTCTCCTTTCCGTAAATTTTGGAAGTACGCTCATACGCACCACCTCACCGAAAGAGGAAAGTCTCTGCTCATACGCTTCTCACTTTGTTGCGATGCTCGTCGCAAAGCGCATGTTCCTTTGCGCTTGCCTCCGCCTTAACTACTCTACACTTATCGTATATCATGAATGCCTAATAAATATTCAGGTTACAATATATTTTTAGATAAAATGATTTAGAGAAAAACCCGCCCACATCAGAAAAATGATGTGGGCGGGTTTTATAATTATTTATTTTTTGTTTCAAATAACGGACTAACTGGTTTGTTTTCGTGGATACGTTTAATCGCATCTCCGATTAATTCACCAACGCTGACTTCGTCAATTTTAGCAATTTTACGATCATCAGATAGGTAAATAGAGTCTGTTACAACTAAGCGTTCAATTGCTGAATCTTCAATACGTTGTAAGGCTGGTCCTGATAAAACGGGATGTGTACAAGAAGCGTAAACGTCTTTTGCTCCGGCTTCTTTCAATGCGTTTGCAGCAAGAGAAATTGTCCCCGCTGTGTCAATCATGTCATCAATTAAGACACATGTTTTGCCTTCCACATGACCAATGATATTCATTACTTCTGCTACGTTCGC
The DNA here is from genome assembly GCF_050558525.1 of Enterococcus sp. DIV0236. Taxonomy (NCBI): domain Bacteria; kingdom Bacillati; phylum Bacillota; class Bacilli; order Lactobacillales; family Enterococcaceae; genus Enterococcus; species Enterococcus sp. DIV0236. Next base: position 2,605,523 of record NZ_CP187891.1, read on the forward strand.
TTTTGGACGACGTTTGTCAATGATCGCAATTGGTGCTTTTAAGAATTCTGCCAATTTACGCGCACGCGTTACACCACCATGGTCAGGGGAAACAACAACGACGTCATCGCCTTGAATGCCGTGTTCGATGAAGTAATCGGCAATTAATGGTGCACCCATCAAATGATCCACTGGAATATCAAAGAATCCTTGAATTTGGACCGCATGTAAGTCCAATGTCAACATTCTTGTTGCACCAGCTTTTTCAATCATGTTTGCAACAAGTTTAGCAGTGATTGGTTCCCGGGCACGTGCTTTACGGTCTTGACGTGCATACCCATAATAAGGCATAACCACGTTAATTGTTTTAGCACTCGCACGTTTTAACGCATCAATCATGATTAATAGTTCCATTAAGTTATCGTTAACAGGGCTACTTGTTGATTGAATGACGTAAACATGTGCACCACGAATACTTTCTTCAATATTCACTTGAATTTCGCCATCACTAAATTGTGTTACAGAGCACTTTCCTAGCTCCACACCCACAGCATCCGCAATTTTTTCTGCTAAGGGACGATTAGAGTTCAAAGAAAAGATTTTCAATCTTGGATCAAAATAATGTTTCGACATTAGAACCTCCACTTTCTATTTCAGCCAATTCGTTAAAACTGAACAATACTTTCCTTCTAAAATAATAGTAGTCCTAGCCAAATAAATCAAGAGATTTTCTGTATTTCATACAAGATATTCATCAAAAGTCGCTTTCTTCTAACTATTTTATCGTATTTGTCTAAAAAATGAGGATTATTTGAATAAAGAAAGGTACTCGCCATAGCCTTCTTTTTCTAAATCTGCCACTGGCACAAATCTCAAAGCTGCCGCATTAATGCAATAACGTAAGCCGCCTTCTTGGAGTGGGCCATCAGTGAAAACATGCCCTAAATGTGAATCCGCTTCTTGACTACGAACTTCTACTCGGTGCATGCCGTGACTAAAATCAGCTTTTTCTTTGACGCCACGTTTTTCAATTGGTTTGGTAAAGGATGGCCAGCCGCAACCAGCATCGTATTTGTCCAGGGAGCTAAACAACGGTTCGCCACTAACAATATCTACATAGATTCCGTCTTGGTAAAAGTCATCATATTCTCCTGAAAAAGGGCGTTCTGTTGCGTTTTCTTGTGTGACGGCATATTGAAGATCCGTCAAGGTTTGTTTTAATTCTTCTTCTGTTGGTTTTGTCATTCTGTCCACTCCTTTTCTTCTGTTCAATTTATTGGGTTCAATGATACCACGTTTGCCAAACAGGCACCTAATAGTTTGCATAGTAAAAGACAGTCCTTTCTCTTTTTGACGAATGAAAAGGACTGTCTTTTATTAGTTGAATTCTTTTAGTAGTCGGGCTACTTTGGCAATTGGTAAACCCATAATGGCGTAATAATCGCCAGCGATTGCTTCAATTAGTAATGCTCCTTGTCCTTGGATACCATAAGCGCCTGCTTTGTCGGCATATTCTGCGGTATCTAAGTAAGCATGGATTTCCGTGTCTGTCAGTGGATAAAACGTCACGGTTGAATGAACTGTCGCGGAGCGTTCTTTTTCCCCTTGTTTCAACGTCACACTTGTATACACGTCATGTGTTTTGCCACTTAGGAGGCGCAACATGCGATAACCGTCTTCCCGAGAAGTGGGTTTGCCGAGGATCTCTCCCGCCAATGCCACAATTGTATCGCAGCCAATGACTAGTGCTTCGGGGGATTGCTCTGCTATAGCCGCTGCTTTTTGGGCAGCCATTTGCGCCACATATTCTGCTGGTAAGCCGTCTTTGCCAACAGTTTCATCGATATCGGCTGGTGCAATCGTAAAAGTTGGGACCACACGCTTTAATAACTCCTGACGGCGAGGAGATTGGGATGCTAAAATAATTTGCATAAATTGATGACGCCTCGTTTCTTTTTAATGGGGGTCTTGAATGCGTTTAAACATTCGTTCCATATCTGAATTCGTAAAATGAATCAGCACCGGACGTCCATGCGGACAATTAAACGGATTTTCGCACAAGGCTAAATCTTTTAATAGCACGCGTGCTTGTTGCTCATTGAGGTAATGATTGGCTTTGATGGATCGCTTACAGCTCATCATAATGGCAGTTGCTTCACGGAATTTTTTCACGCTGACCGAGCCAGTTGTTAGCAACATGTCAATCATCTCGCGAACAATGCTTTCCTCTTCGCCTGCAGGATACCAAGTTGGGTGCGCCCGCACAATGAAACTATTTTGTCCAAAGTCTTCCAAATGGATGCCGACTTCCGCAAGGGTTTCTTTCTGCTCTTTAATTTTCAAGGCATCGCTATTTGGATAATCAATAACGATTGGTACCAATAGTTCTTGTAAATCATCACTGACTTCGCCAATTTTTTCACGGAAGTACTCGTATTTAATTCGTTCTTGGGCAGCGTGTTGGTCGATAATAAACAGGCCATCTTTGCTTTGTGCGAATAAATAAGTTCCGTGCATTTGACCGAAGTATTCTAGCTCAGGAAAACGCTCTGTCGGTCGTTCTTCTTCCAACTTGTTCAGGGCTTGTTTCAGTTCTCTTTGACTCGCAGCGCTATTGGCATCGAATTCTGGGTGAAGTTTCATTTCTTCTTGGAAAACCTCGTCAGCAGCCTCTGATGAACGCAGAGAAGGTTCTGAATCAGGCACTTCAGTTATTTTCGTTTCTTCGGCTATTACCTGTTGCTCATTACTAGCTGTTTCCCAATGATTTGCGGAATCAGCAGCTGCCGAAGAGGTTTCGTAAGCTGACGTTTCTTCCGCTACACTCGTTGATTCTGGCACTGGCGGCGCAAATGGATCGTCCATTGGGTCCACTGCTCTTTCTGTCTGGTTGACAGATTCAGGGGCGCTTGAGGCTGGTGTTTTGTCTGTCGCATGTTCCGCATAGAAGCGGCCTGTTGCGGGATTATAGCTTAAGCTGCCCGGTCGTTGTTTTACCGCAGGTTGTTCAGTCGATAAAGGAATTTCCATTTGTTCGGCTTTAGGTTCTGGCGGTAGTTTCTTTTTAAAACGCAAATTGTCTGCCGCATTGGGAATCAACTGTTCTTGGCTCAACACTTCTTGAATCGCCTGTTCAATTAATGCCATTAAATCTTTTTCTTTACTTAAACGAACTTCTTGCTTAGTAGGATGGACATTGACATCGACTAACAGCGGATCCATTTCAATTTCTAACACAGCAATTGGAAAACGCCCCACCATTAGTTTCGAACCATAGCCGGCTACAATTGCTTTATTTAACGCGAAATTTTTAATATAACGACCATTGATAATCGTTGATAAATAGTTGCGGCTGGCCCGTGTGACTTCTGGCAATGAAACATACCCTGTCAAAGTAAAATCAAGGTCTTTTCCTTCAATTTTCAACATTTTCTTTGCGGTACTAATGCCATAAATCCCGGCAATCGTTTGTTTTAAATCACCATTGCCTGTTGTACTCATCATTTTGTGGCCGTCATGAACTAAGCGAAAAGCGACTTTAGGGTGGCTTAACGCCAGACGATTGACAATGTCACCGATATTGGCCAATTCCGTTTGGATCGTTTTGACGTATTTCAAACGAGCAGGCGTATTATAAAATAAATTAGAAACGGTCATTTTTGTGCCTTTACGGAGGGCTGCTGGTCGGTTTTCTTCGACCTTGCCCCCTTTTAGAATCACATAGCTGCCTTCTTCTTCCTCAGCTGTGGCAGTTTCGACAATCATTTCAGAAACTGAGGCAATACTTGGTAAGGCTTCGCCTCGGAACCCCAAGCTGCGAATTCGGAACAAATCATCTCTTGTATGAATTTTGCTTGTGGCATGGCGTTTGAAGGCATTCAGTACATCTTCTTTGGCAATTCCTTCACCATTATCAATAATTTGAATGGTTTTCAAGCCAGCTTCTTCAATAAAAATATCAATTTGGGTGCTTCCTGCATCCAGTGCATTTTCCACCAATTCTTTGACGACAGAAGCGGGACGTTCAACAACTTCACCAGCAGCAATCTGGTTGGCTAGTTGTTCGGATAGTTCTTGAATTTTCCCCATTTCACGACCTCCTAACCGGTTCGGTTCCTAATTAGATACGTTTTTGCAATTGATGAAGCATGTTTAACGCATCTAGTGGTGTCATTTCTAATAGATTCATTTTCTTCAATGTGTCAATGACACTTAATTCTTCTGTTGAAACTTCTTTAAATAATGAAAGTTGCTCGGTTTCTTCATGGACTTCTGAAACTTCTTCATGATGAACTGAACTTGGAATCGTTGTTTCTTCCGCTTCTAAAGCGGATAAAATGGTGGCTGCTCGTTCTAAAAGCGGGCTTGGTAAACCAGCGATTTTAGCAACATGTATCCCATAGCTCTTATCAGCAGGTCCTTCCATCATTTTATGAAGAAAGACCACTTCGCCATCTTTTTCGACAGCGCCCACGTGAATATTCTTCAAGCCTTTTAAGGTTTCATCTAGAACAGTTAGTTCATGATAATGTGTAGAAAATAGCGTTTTGGCTTGTACTTCACGATGGATATATTCAATGATGGCTTGCGCTAGCGCCATTCCATCATAGGTTGCCGTGCCGCGTCCTAATTCATCAAATAAAATTAGGCTGTTAGGCGTGGCGTGCCGCAGTGCTTGGTTGGCTTCCATCATTTCTACCATAAAGGTACTTTGCCCTGCAATTAGATCATCAGAGGCCCCAATCCGTGTAAAAATTTGATCGAAAATTGGCATTTCAGCACTTTCCGCTGGTACAAAACAGCCAATTTGCGCCATGACCACCGTCAAAGCCAATTGACGCATGTAGGTACTTTTCCCTGACATGTTTGGTCCAGTAATCAAGAGAATATCTGTTTCTGGGTTCATGCGGATACTGTTTGGAATGTATTCTTGATGCCCTAAAACTTTTTCCACGACTGGGTGTCGTCCTTCGACAATCGCCAAATTTTTCGTGTTACTTCTTAACGTTGGTCGAACGTATTGATACCGTTCACTAATTGTTGCAAAAGATTGTAAAACATCAACCGCACTAATGGTTTTAGCCAGTGTTTGCAACCGATCAATGTTCGTTTTCACTTGTTCTCTCACGGCCAAGAACAATTGATATTCTAGTTCAACTGATTTTTCTTCGGCTTCTAAGATTAAACGTTCTAGTTCTTTTAGTTCTGGCGTAATAAAGCGCTCCGCATTAGCTAATGTTTGCTTCCGCTCGTATTTTCCTTCTTCTAAATTCGCTAAATTTGACTTAGTGATTTCAATGAAATAACCAAAGACACGATTGTAGCCAATCTTCAAGTTTTTAATCCCTGTTTCTTGGCGTTCTTTCGCTTCTAACTCCGCTAACCATTGCTTACCATTGCGCATGGCATCACGGTATTCATCTAATTGGTCGTTATAGCCGTCCTTAATAACGTTTCCTTCAGTAATTTGTAAAGGGGCTTCTTCATTAATCGCCGTCGCAATCAATGCCACTAAATCTTCAACAGGGTTTAAGTCGACTAACAAATCATCCCATTCCCCTTGATTGATCCCGACAATTAACTGTCGAATAGTTGGTACTTGTTCTAAAGAGGTCCGTAATTGAATTAAATCACGCCCATTCACACTGCCGAATGCCACGCGTCCTGCTAACCGCTCTAAATCATAAACGTTCGTCAATGCTGCTTGCAAATCTAAGCGTTCAAAATAGGCATTTAATAAGGATTGCACCATTTCTTGACGCGCCTTAATTTGACGTTCCTGAATCAGTGGACGATCCAACCATTGTTTCAACAAACGGCCACCCATAGCTGTTTTCGTTTCATCTAATAGCCACAATAGAGTCCCTTTTTTCTGTCCTGTTCGAATCGACTGACTCAATTCTAAATTGAATTTAGAATAATGATCCATTTTCAAGAAATGATCTGGCTGATATTCCACAGCTTTCTGAATATGGGACAAGCTCCGCTTTTGGGTAACGGATAAATAAGATAATAATTTGCCTGTAATTTCAATTTCTAATGGATTAATCAGTTCATTGGTTAAAAAACTAAACTCGGCATTTTCTTCCACCGTTTCTTGTGTCGAAAAGATGATATTTAAACGTAAACTTAAGTTCTCTTTTAACGATTCAGGGATCCCTGAACCTAGGACCATTTCTTTTGTTTGCAACGCAGAAGCTTCGTTTAAAACGCCCTCTTCATCAGCCAAAACTGCTGTTTTTAATTCGCCTGTACTCAAGTCTACATAGGCAAAACCGAACTGATTACCATCTGTTAGCACAGCGGTTAAGTAATTATTGTCTTTGGCTTCCAAGCCTTTACTATTCATCACCGTCCCTGGCGTTACCAACTGCACCACTTCTCGTTTGACCATGCCCTTGGTAGTCTTTGGATCTTCCACTTGCTCACAAATCGCTACTTTATAGCCTTGCTCAATCAACGTATCAATATAGCCTTGCGCGGCATGATAAGGAACGCCACACATAGGAATCGGATCATCCGCATTGCGGTTACGACTGGTTAACGTCAATTCTAAGATTTGCGCTGCATTGATAGCATCTTCATAAAATAACTCATAAAAATCACCTAAGCGATAAAATAAAAACGCATCCTTGTATTGGGCCTTAATGGATAAATATTGTTCCATCATGGGTGTATTTTTTGTCTTTTGTGGCATTTAATTCCCTTCCTTCTCTAGCTCTTCGTTCACGCGGTATTGAATGAGCGCCGTGACATGTTGGACTAAGTCATTGGCTTCGATCAGTTGTTCGCGGTAGGCTACAACGAGTGGGTGCTCATCAAACTCTTTTGTTTTCGCATCAGCTCGTTGAATGGCTTCTTTTTCAGCAGTTGGTTTGCCATAGTGAGCAAATTGAACCGCATCTTTTTGCGCAGCTTTAATTTCTTCCACTAATTCTGTCAGCTTTTTGTTTTTCTTTACCTTTTCTTCAATCGCTTGGTAGCGCTGAATGACTTCATCTTGTCCAATTAAATGTAACAATTTTTCTAATTCTTTATTACTTTGTGCATCTAAATTCAACGGCTCCATTTTTTTCACCTTCATCTTTCACCGGCACTTTTTCTATAAGAGCAGAAAAAGTTAACCTCTTAATGATCCGAGATTAACTTTTCTTCTATTATTCTTGAAACGGGCGATCTTCGCTAATCTGAATCGGCTCAATCATCTTCGCTTGGCCCGTTTGGTCATCAATCTCTAAAATACAGGCAGATAAAATCGTCCGCCCTGTTTCGACTACCTCAAAGCGCTTCGGCAATGCTGTCATAAACTTCTCAATAATCGGTTCACGCTTCATTCCTAGAATCCCATCATAAGGACCGGTCATACCGACATCACTTAAGAAGGCTGTCCCTTTCGGTAAAATCCGAGCGTCATTTGTTTGAACATGCGTATGTGTTCCAACAACGGCTGAAACTTGGCCATCTAAAAACCAGCTCATGGCTTGTTTTTCACTCGTCGTTTCGCCATGAAAATCCACAAAAATGAGCGGTGTCCGTTTGCGAGCGATAGCCACTAGCTCGGCGGCTTTCTTGAAAGGATCTTCCAATGGCACCATAAATGTGCGGGCCTGTAAATTAATCACCGCTAGTTCCAATTGATTGACTTTCACAAAAACCATTCCTTGACCAGGCACATCTTCTGGAAAGTTCGCTGGACGAACCATTTTCTTCGCATCATCAATGAATTCAAAGATATCCTTGTTGTCCCACGTGTGGTTACCCATCGTAACAACATCGACACCATCTTGCAAAAATTTCTTATAAATCTTGCCAGTAATCCCCCGACCAGATGCCGCATTTTCACCATTGGCAATGGTCACTTGTGGACGATATTTCTTCTTTAATTTAGGGACATACGTTGCTAGGGCTTCTCTTCCTAAAGAACCGACAACATCTCCTATAAATAATATACGCAAAAAGGTTCCTCTTCTCTTTTTAACATCTCTTGTTTATTATAGTTGTTTTCGCTTTGAAAAGAAAGTTTTGGTTTTAAAAGATTAAAAAAAGTGTCTCAACGAACAATCCTTGCAATTGTTCGTTGAGACACTACACGCGATACTTATTCGCTTTTTATTTTATTTCGCATAGTCTACGGCACGTGTTTCACGGATAACCGTTACTTTGATATGTCCTGGATAATCCAAGTCATCTTCAATTTTCTTCCGAATGTCTCGAACTAAACGAACAGATTCTAAATCAGAAATTTCTTCTGGTTTCACCATGACACGAACTTCACGTCCTGCTTGAACAGCAAAACTTGAATCAACGCCTTCAAAACTATTAGAAATATTTTCTAAGTTTTCTAAGCGGCGAATGTAGTTTTCTAACGATTCACTACGTGCACCTGGACGGGCTGCAGATAACGCATCTGCGGCTGCCACTAAAACAGAAATAACTGAGGTTGCTTCCACATCACCATGATGCGAGGCAATGGCATTAATAACTACTGAATTTTCTTTATATTTCGCAGCTAATTCTGCGCCAATCTCAACGTGAGAACCTTCAATTTCATGATCCAATGCTTTCCCAATATCATGTAGTAAACCTGCACGTTTGGCTAATTGAACATCTTCGCCTAATTCGGCGGCTAAAACGCCAGCTAGTTTTGCTACTTCGATTGAATGGTTCAAGACATTTTGACCATAACTTGTTCTGAAACGTAAACGGCCTAAAATTTTAATTAAATCAGGATGTAACGTATGAGCACCTACTTCAAAGGCTGCTTGTTCTCCGTATTCACGAATCCGTTCATCCATTTCTTTACGTGATTTTTCTACCATTTCTTCGATACGAGCGGGATGAATCCGACCATCTTGGATTAATTTTTCCAAGGTCATTCGAGCAATTTCTCGTCTGATTGGATCAAATCCGGATAACACAACCGCTTCTGGCGTATCATCAATGATTAAGTCAATCCCTGTTAATGTTTCCAATGTACGAATATTACGTCCTTCACGACCAATAATGCGACCTTTCATCTCATCATTTGGTAAAGTGACCACGGAAACAGTTGTTTCAGAAACAGAATCGGCGGCGCAACGTTGAATTGCTAGGGAAAGCAAGTTCTTCGCTTTGCGATCAGATTCTTCTTTGGCACGTTGTTCTGACTCCTTGACCATCAAGGTTAGTTCATGATTCAACTCTTCTTCTGTTGACTTCATAATAATCGATTTTGCTTCTTCTTTTGAAAGGGAAGCAATTCGTTCTAATTCTTGATGTTGCTGATTAATTAAGTTTTCTACTTCTTTTTCTCGCTCATCAATTAATTGCTGTCTAGCACCAAGTTTCTCTTCTTTTTCTTCCAGTGAGCCTTCACGTTTTTCAAGAGAGTCATCTTTACGATCCAACGTTTGTTCCCGTTGAATTAAACGATTTTCTTGAGATTTAAGTTCTAATCTGCTTTCTTTCAACTCACTTTCAATTTCTGAACGATACTTCTGGTTCTCTTCCTTAGCTTCTAGCAATGCTTCTTTTTTCAGTGTTTCTGATTCTTTCCGAGCGTTCTCGAGAATACTCGACGCTGAAATTTTTGCACCATTTATTGCTTTATCATGACGTGACTTTGCAATAACAAATCCTAAACCAAGACCGACAATCAAACCGACGATAGCGAGGAGAATATTTAAAACCATATTTCCACCTCCATACTATCTTTTTGTTAATTCATATCTTGTAGTTTTTTGATAAACTAAAATCAATTATCAATATGCCTACTTGCATATTTGTGCATACACACAATTTTATTCTAATGTTTGTCGCGAAAGGTGTCAACTTAAAAAAGCCCTTTCTTTTGGAAAGGGCAGCAAATATTAGACAACGTCACATTTTTAGGTTTCCGCCGTCACAAATTGTTTAAATTTTAGAACAAACGCCGCATAGTCTGCTGTTTGACTAAGCTGCTTGATGTGGATGGGTTCGGACATGGACAACAGTCTATTTAACAATTTAGTTCTAAACAAAGAAAGACAACACCTGTCCTGTTCAGTAAGTGTTGTCTTTCTTCTTAACGAGTCGTATTCACTCGTTATTTATTCATCTAAGGGTAATTCTTCTTGACCTTCTGCTTCTTCTGTAATGGTTGAACCGTCACCGATGCCATATGCATCACGGACCAATTTAGACACTTCTGCCATCATTTCAGGATGATCCGCCATGTATTGTTTGGCATTTTCACGGCCTTGGCCAATTCGTTCTTCTTTGTAGCCATACCAAGCACCACTTTTGCTGATAAGGTCTTTTTCCACAGCCATATCTAGTAATTCGCCTTCTTGGGAAATCCCTTGGCCATACATGATATCAACTTCTGCCACTTTAAATGGTGGCGCCACTTTGTTTTTAACGACTTTAATTTTTGTGCGGTTACCGACGATGTCTGTTCCTTGTTTTAACTGTTCTGCACGACGGACTTCTAGACGAACCGTTGCGTAGAATTTCAATGCACGTCCACCAGGAGTTGTTTCAGGATTTCCGAACATCACGCCAACTTTTTCACGAATTTGGTTAATGAAAATAGCAATTGTTTTTGTCTTATTAATTGAGCCTGATAATTTACGTAGTGCTTGAGACATTAGTCGAGCTTGTAAGCCGACATGGCTCGCTCCCATCTCACCATCAATCTCTGCACGAGGAACTAACGCAGCAACCGAGTCGATGACAACGATGTCAATCGCACCACTTGAAACTAAGGCATCGGCAATCTCTAAGCCTTGCTCGCCCGTATCTGGTTGAGATAAAAGTAATTCATCAATGTTAACGCCTAGTTTCTCCGCATATTGAGGATCCAATGCATGCTCAGCATCGATAAAAGCGGCTGTTCCACCATTTCGTTGCACTTCTGCAATTGCGTGTAAAGAAACAGTTGTTTTACCTGAACTCTCAGGACCATATACTTCAATAATTCGGCCACGTGGATACCCACCTACGCCCAATGCAACATCTAACGCTAAAGAACCACTAGGGATAGTTGAAATTTTTTGATCAGCTTTTTCGCCTAATTTCATAATAGAACCTTTCCCAAAGTTCTTTTCAATTTTTTTCAGTGCGGCATCTAAAGCCACTTTACGATCATCTGCCAATGGATAATCCTCCTTTAATTTATATAAACTTATTTTTCATTTCCTGTTAGTAGGTCTATCATATCTCTTTTGTACCAAAAAAGCAAGAAAAAACCGAACAAACATTCGCATATTTATTTTTTATTAATGATTCGGCGCCGCAAAAGATCTAACCCTCGCATAACCGCACTCTGTCTAATATAATTTCGGTCACGGTTAAAATGGAAACATTCTGCAATGGTTGGTTGGCCTTCTTCCGCCAGCCCAATCCAAACAGTGCCTGTCGGTTGACCTTCGATTGGGTCACCAGCGACCCCAGTAAATGATAAACCATAGTTAGATTTAGCTAACTGACGCGCTTTCTCTGCCATTTCTTTGGCACACGCTTCACTTACCGTGCCATGTTCTTCTAAAAGTTCATGAGAAATTCCTAAAAAGTTCTCTTTTGTTTCTTGCGAATACGTCACGAAGCCTCCCTTAAAAATCTTCGAAGCACCCGCAATTTCCCCCAGTGTACTTTGGAATAGGCCAGCGGTGAGGCTCTCAGCAGCCGTGACGGTTTGTCCGTTTTGTAATAACAAATCCACTGTTACCTTGGCTAAACTATTGTCATCCCCATACCCATAAAAATAGTCTCCCACTTTAGCTAAAACCTTTTCTTCCGTCGCTGTTAATAATTCTTCGCCAGCTACTAAGTCTTTTGTTTTAACTGTTAAACGAAGTGTCACTTCATTAGGCTTAGCATAAGGCGCAATGGTTGGATTCGTTTGGTGCGCAATCAACGATTGAATCTCGGTCACCAGCTGTGATTCACCAATGCCATAAAAACGCAAGACTCTTGAAATCAATTGTTCTTCTTGTGGAAACGCATTAATCAATAAAGGTCGTGCCGCTTGTTGGAACATCGGAATTAATTCATTGGGCGGCCCTGGTAAGAGCAAATAGCTTGTTGTGCCTTCTGTTACGAAAGAACCAACCGCTAATCCTGTCGGGTTTTGAAGAACTTGTCCACCTTCAATGGCTAACACTTGTCGTAGATTATTTTCCGTCATTGGCCGCTTAGACTGTTGGAAAAACTGGTGTAAGCGGTTCAATCCTTCTTGATCTTCTACTAATGATTTATGGAGATGTTGTGCGACAACTTGCTTGGTTAAATCGTCTTCTGTAGGTCCTAGCCCTCCACAAAGGACAATTAAATCACTTCTTTGTTCTGCTTCTGTTAGTAGCGTTTCTAAGCGGCCGCCGTTATCGCCAACAACGGTCTGATAGTAAACATCGATGCCTAGCGCAGCTAACTCTTCTGATAAAAAGGTGGCGTTGGTATTCACTACTTGTCCCAGTAATAACTCTGTTCCGACTGCAATGATTTCTGCTTTCATTGATTTCCCCTTCTCTAATAACATACGTAGTTAAACTCACTTTCCATTTTAGCACAACAAAATTTTTACAAAAGAATTTGAGCTTCAGGAAATAATTTTTTTATCAGGAAATTTATTAATTATTACGAAAAAAATGTTCATTTCCTCACAATACATTGTATAATAACGTTATATCGAAAGGAGAGAAATGAATGAGTGTAGTATTAGTACTTTTGGGTCTATTAGGGTTACTTGTCAGCGGGGGACTGACTATCAAAGCATTAATTAAGAAACAACCGAAAAAACAATATGGCTATGCCGCATTAGCAAGTGCCGCTCTATTTATTGGTGGGGTTGCCACGACAGATTCTTCCCCGACACTTTCACTTGATGCAGAGAGTGTTGAAACCGATGCCAATGGCTCAGCCACCATCAAAGGCGAATACGACGGCAACAGCAAACTAACGGCCAATGGCAAGGAAGTAAAAACGAAAGACAAAACGTTTGCTTACAAAGTAAAACTGTCCGATGAAAAAACGCAAAAAATCACTTTTGTTGCTGAGAAGAAAGATACCAAAGTTGAAAAATCAGTCGAAGTCACACCGTCAAAAGAATTTATTGCGAGCATCACAGATTCCGAGCAAGAATTGGCCAAAACAGAAAAAGCCTTAGCTCACGCTGAAAAACAACCTTCTCAGAAAAACTATGATGAAGCCGCAACCTTAGTATCTTCATTAAGTCAAGAATACGAGGAATACAATGATCGCCTTGAAAAAATCAAAGAAGCAGTACCTGTTGATGAAGCAGTTACAACTGCTGAAAAATCTAAAAGTAAAAGCGATTATCAAGCAGCTGAAAAATTAGTAGCTGCTGCCCCAGTTGGCAAAGAAGGATTTCAACAACGATTAACGACTGTTCAAACCGCTATCGCTGAAAAAGAAAAAAATGAACAATTAGTCGCCAGTGCAACTGCCGCTGTTGAAAAAGCTGAACAAGAACCAACTAATGAAGCTTACTATAATGAAGCGATCAAACAAATTGACGCTTTAAACTCCCCAAATCAAGCTTTAACAAAACGGGTAGCCGTTGTTAAAACTCAATTAGATGCCCACAAAGAAAAACAACGAAAAGAAGCAGAAGCTCAGAAACTAGCCGCTGAAAAAGCGCAAAAAGAACAAGCCGAAGCGGCAGCAAAAGCGCAAGCTGAAGCAGAGGCGCAACAAGCCGCACAGGCGCCGGCGGAAGTCGAGACTGCTGCTGCAAATGCTGGTCCAGAAACAAGCGCAACTGTTCTTGTGACACCAACTGGCAGTAAATACCATGCACGCAAATGTGGAAATGGAACCTATACGGCAACTACGTTGGCAGATGCCCAAGCAAGAGGCTTAACACCTTGTTCTAAATGTTATTAATTTTTGTGTAAATAAAGAAAGAAGCGAGAGATAAAACATTTTATCTCTCACTTCTTTCTTTATTTATGATTTTTTTCTTTTATTGATACACACTAATTCGTTGATTTGGGTGTGCATTACTTTCCACTTCATCTAACATGGCAACGGCGTAGTCTGCGTAACTAATGTAGCTGTCACCTTGACTATTGGTTGTTAATTCTTCGCCAGCGACTTCATAATGGCCTGTCGCAGGACCTTCAGCATCAAACATGGCTGCAGGACTAATATAGGTCCAGTGGATGTTTTGAGCTTCTTTCAATAAGTTTAGAGCTTCGCCCATCGCCGAAGCTAATGGCTGAATTTCTGCTGGGAATGATGGTGTATCTTTTAATTGAGTTGTGTGTTCTGGGTCCACATACAAGGTTCCAGCGCCCCCAACGACAAACAAGCGCGTTTTTTGATTGGTTAAAATCTCAATCAAATGCTGGGTAGATTTGGGGAAATCTTGCACATCAGGGAATCCTAAGGCACTAATTAATACATCAAACGCTTGAATATCTTCTGTTGTTAATTGATAAACATCTTTTTCAATGGTCGGTGTGCCATCTGTTATTTTTGAGGCATTACGAACGATGGCTGTCACGTCCATCCCGCGACGTTTAGCTTCTGCTAAAAGTAATTGTCCTTCTTTTCCTGTTGCTCCTAATACTGCTACTTTCATGTAAATCATCCTTTCATTTTTAAATAGAACTAAAATAGTTACATTTAATACTTTAAAAGTAGAGAGATTACTTATCTCTCTTAACTTCTATTTCATGAATCACATCTGCTAAGGTGATGCTTTTCAATTCTTCTTCCATTTTTTGTTGCACTTTAGTAAATTCAGTTTCTAGTACCGATTGGATATTTGCCCCAACGGAACAGTTTGGATTAGGATTTTGATGAATATTGAAAATCTCTCGTTCCAATTCAACCGCTGTATAAATTTCATACAGTGAGATCTCTTCTGGTTTCTTTAATAAGGTATTTTTATTGGCTCCACGCATGGAATGAATCAAGCCGGCTTTTTTTAACTGGCTCATTAGTCGTCGAACAACGACTGGATTCGTATTCACGCTCGAAGCAATGTATTCAGAAGTCACTTGTTCTTGAGGACCTGTTTCAATCAAACTTAAAATATGAATCGCAACACTTAATTTCGTTGACATGGCCATGTCTAATCACTCCAAACTAAATGTAACGTTATTTGTTACATTTACAGAATACGCTGTTTCGTTTTATTTGTCAATGAGAAACCTCTGACTATTCAAAATAAAAATCAGTTGTTGAAACAACACGGGCCCCAAACGGCATTAACGCTAATTTCGCCAATTTAAAGGACTGTTGCCCAAACGGAATACCGATGATTGTCAGACAAAGCAACAAGCCACTAATACAATGCCCAATTGCTAATGGTAGTCCACTGATAATCAGCCAAATAATATTTACCACCAAAGATACGCCGCTATCACTATACACGACTCGCTTTTTAAACGGCCAAAAGCTCAACCCCGCTAATTTAAAACATTGTAAACCAATCGGAATACCGATAATTGTAATACACCAAATCACGCCTGCGAATAGCCAAGATAAGCCACCAAAAAAGCCGCCAAAGATGAACCATAAAATATTGCCAAGTGTTTTCATTCTTGTTCCTCTACTTTCCTCATTAAAAATTATGTATGTGAGTAAGTATACCACGAAAGCTTCTTTTTGTTTCAAACAATATTGTAAGGTTGCTGACTCGTTAAAAGACGAAGACGCTGTTTCATGATACAATGAAGAAACTAACGATAAAGGAGCAGACTTCATGGACTTACATTTAACCGTTGATCTAAAAAAAACAAAGACACTCATTGACTTAGCCGATCAGGCCCACTTAATCATTGAACAAACAACTAAATTACCGAAAAAAGAGGCAGCGATTCTTTTCTTGCTAAGAGATAACCAACTAGTTGCTTTAGGACTTGCTGAAGAAAAAGCTACATATAAAGAAGTTTCTTTTGATCACTCGATTTTATTGAAACCGACTTGGGACACAGAACTTGCCTATTTAGCGCAAGCTTTCCTAGATGATGCGAAAGAAAGTGGTTTAACATTGGAAGCAACCCCAGCGACAGTCAAAATTCCGAAAAGTGCGGTAGCGACAGTGACTAACTATAAAGAAACAGTCACCTTTATCTTGGAACGTTTTGGCTACTCTCTGTTTAAAAAACCGGCGCCGAAGAAAGCCAGACCAGCCAAAGCACGCCACAAATGGACAAAAGAAGTCAGCCAAATTCCTTTTTATATTGATACTCGACAAAGCAAAGCAACTGTTTTTTGGCAAAAGCGCAATGAAATGCTTATTAAAGCTGGCGCGACAATGATGCCAGAAGCCCCTTTAAATAAAGACGGGTCTGTCGGTTTCTCCGCTAGATTTGGTGAAAAACTTCGTGATGAACGCAAGGGCCAATTTAAAGACTTTGTCACAACGGAAGATATCGTCTTAAAAAGCGTTAATGAAGTCGGCTTGTTTCTCTATTTTGCTGGAACAAACAGCTGGTTAGAGCTAGTTGATGAGAACGGCAAAACCTTAAATGAATGGACTGTGGTGGAATAAACCTTATAAAAAATGTCACGCCTGAACTTTACGATTCAGGCGCGACATTTTTTTAATTTAAATAACTTTTTGCTATCGCTTGATACTTATCAATCATATCTAAATAATTATCAATTTCGACATATTCGTCGACTTGGTGTGCAGTAGTGGTCACACCTGGTCCAAAGACAACGCAATCAAATGTATTGTCTGATTTAGTAAATTCAGCTAAGTCTGTGGTCCCAGCGCTTGTCACTAATGGTAATGGTTGATCAAATTGGGCTTGAATGGCTTGAATTAACGCAGAATCTTTCTCAGCTTTTACAGGAATTTTATTGTAATCAATCGTTAATTCTAACTGATGTTTTTCTTTTTTGTTCAATTCATCGACAATTTTTTGTAATAATGCAATGACTTGATCGTTGCTGAATTCTGGAATTGAACGGATATTCCCTTGCAAGGCTGCTTGACCTGGAATACTGTTCACTTGTGTGCCACCTTTAATGACGGTTACATTGTGAATCGTTCGACCTAATTCAGGATTTTCATAGTTTGCTGTGACTTCCGCCATTTGTTGGTTTGCTTCTGTAATAAATTCGTTCAAATTATTAATCGCGTTAATGCCTTCTTCTGGCATCGAACTGTGGGCTTCTTTTCCGTGTGACACAACAGAATAGTTAATTGAGCCCATGTGCGCATACATCAAGTTATAATTGGTTGGTTCTCCAATGACTAAGGCACTTAAATCATCCGCATAGCCTTTTTCAGTTAATTGGCCAGCACCTAGCTCACCGACTTCTTCACCAACTGTACCTAAAAATTTAACCGCTCCATTTAATGGAACTTCCTTTTCTTTTAATTCAATCATTGCTAAAACCATTGCGACTAAGCCGCTTTTCATGTCCGTTGCGCCACGGCCATACAATTTATTTCCTTCAATATGGGCCGCAAATGGTGGGAAAGTCCATTGACTTTCGTCCCCTTCAGAAACCACGTCCATGTGGCCACTAAACCCTAAGACTTTTTCTCGGTTTTCACCTAAATAAGCAACCAAACTACTACGATTTGGTGCATAAGAAACAAGTTCAGAAGGGATCTCATATTTCTTCAAAAGATTTTGTAAATAGATTGCCACTTCTTCTTCGTTTCCATTTACAGATTTAATTTTAACCACATCTTGTAAAATACTAATTTTTTCTGATTTTTCCATTGCCATTCGCCCTTTCTTGTTATGCTTAATTCTAGTGTACGCTTCTCTCAGTAAAACCGCAACTGACTTGGTTAGGTCAGTAAAAAACACGCGACATTTCTTAAAACTGTCGCGTGTTTTTTACTGAGTTTATTTTAAATAATTAGGCGCTGCCAATTCATTCTCAATGACTTGATTAGGAATCACAAATTCAGGGGTGCCCATATAGTAAGGCGCAATCTCTCCTTGAGGAAACACAATCACTAATTGGTGTTTTTCATTGATATAGAAAGGTTGGTCCTTTTTAATTTTTTTGAAGGGTTGAACATCACTGGGGGCATCCTCTTTTTCGGACCAGTATATTTTATTGCTATCGTTCTTCATTTGGTCTGATATTTGTTGTTTAATTTCACTACTAATAACATCAATGTAAAAATCATTTTTAAAAATTAAGGGGAGTGAAACGACAACATTGGCTCGTTTGTCGATGGTGTCATATTTCGTTGTCGTCGCAGAGCTGCCTTTAATTTCTGTGAAGGTTCGTTTGACCACTAGGAAGCGACGGTCGTCCACAACTTTTTCATAATCTCCAGTGACTGAAACACGAGAACCATCAAACAATTGCCCTTTGACTTGTTGAAATTCTGTTTGGGCTTCTTTCAAGTATTTTTTATTGAGCGTGTCGGCTACTGAAGATTCTTGGGATGTTTGGATTTTAGGGACATCGATGTTTACTTCACTTTCCTGTTTTTTCGCTGTCAACGTTTTGATGGTGACTAATTGAACAATTTTATCTAACACAGGAATGTTGCGGGCTGCTTCACTAAAACCTGGAAACAAATTGACTGATAAGACAAAGCCACAAGCCACCACTAAACTACTTTGCAGTGAGCGGTTTCTAAAACGAAGCCAGGTGTACCGCTTTTTCTCTTTATGAAAACGCGCTTTGACTTCCGCTTGTAGATCCGTTGGCAACGGTTGTTGGCGGTATTCTTTTGAAAAGTTTTTAACAACACTTTTTACAAAATCTTCCATTATTTTTTCGCTTCCTTTCTTTTACTAATTCAATAGACTTCGGAGTTCATTCAAACTGCGGTACATCTTCGTTTTAATCGTGTTTTCGTTAATATCCAGGATCAAGGCGATTTCTTTTAGCGTAAATCCTTCAAAAAATTTTAATAGAATAATTTCACGATTGGGACTATCTAATTGATTAATAATTTCTTCAATTTCTAAAAAACTGCGTTGGGGATTATTTAAAAGGGCTAACACATGTTCATCTTTTTCAATATGAACAGCTTCTCGTTTCTTTTTACGCCAATAATCTGTCGCTACAGAAAGCAGAATTCGAAAGAACCACGCTTCAAAATCCTTAATATCGGGTCCTTTTTGGATGGCCTTCAGTGCCTTTTCAAAGCTTTCTTGAATCACATCCAAGGCATCTTCTTTCGAATGTGTATAGTTAAAGGCAATGCGATACATTTTTTCATATTTGGTATCCACAAGCGTTTCTAACGCGCGAATTTGTTTTTTTCTTTTCCAACCATCGAAAACCATCGATTTCTGGAACCTCCTTTCCTGTACACTTATATAGACGAATCACAAGCATAAAAAGTTTCAACTTTTTTATTATTTTTAATTTTTATATTCTAAAAGAAAAAGCGTGGTACAAAAATCACTTTGGATTTTTGCTTCACGCTCAAAATCTGATAAACGGCGGGAACAGAACCAGCTCCTTCGGAAATAAGCCGAAATTGTTGAGAATCACGAAGAACGTAGTGATTCGATGATGAACAATACCTACTTGGTCTCCAAAAATTAAAGAACAATTTCCGGAAATTTCTTCTTATTTCTCGGAGCTAAGCGGTGCTGTCCCGACCTTGTTTTCTTCTCCCGAGTGCGGTCTTAGTGCACTCAGCGTTTTAATAAAATGCGACCAATCAACAGGACGTGGTGGCGCTAGCCAAATAATTTGAGTAATCTCAGGCCAATCGACAAAATGAATATCCGATAAAATTAATTGTACACTTTCATCTACATGTGCTTTGAAAATGATATTCCATTCCGTAATTTTTTCAATATTTTTTTGTATCATACGATTATAGGCTTCACCAAAGGAAAAGTCGACACACAATGTAATCGGAGCCAAAACTTTTTTCAATGGTAACGCATCCACCATTAACAACAGATACCGATAAAATAAAAACTGTCTGGCATCCCAAACAGCGGGATTCGTTTTTTGTTCTTGAATAAATTGTCGACTAGCAGAAAAATACTCTGTATACGTTTCTGCAAAGTAGGTTATATCCATTTTGCGATAACTATAGTTTGCTTCTATTGGAAAATGGAACAATTTAAAATGTACGATTGTTACTTTTTGTTCAAAACCTTGCAGGACTTCCTCGGAAAGCTGAAATTGTATTTTTAAATAGCTTAACAAGTCACGATTCAATTGTTGAATTTCTGCAAATCTTTGGCAAAGTGCTGCTGAAGCTACTTGAAGCCACTCTTCAGCAATTAAAAATAAGAGTAAATAATTGCCTTCGTTTGTTCGTTGTGGTTCTGGGATTTGAAGACTCTCTAACCAATTGAAAACATTCTGCTGATTGTCACCGGCTAATTGTTTTAACACTTGCGAATCTACTTTTTTCTCTACATAAAACTGTTGCTGCGTTCGTACTAAAGAAACCGCCAAAAAATGAAAACATTTAGCTTGTGCATAGCCCGCACGCTGATTAAGATGTACCTTCTCAGAAAAAAATAGCTCAAAGTTCCGAATCTGCTCTAAAACTTTTTTACCGTACAATGAAAAATCACGTTGGTATAATTGTAAAAAAACCAGTGTTGTTACTTCGCGTAAATTGGTTTCATTTCCTACCAAGTGAAATTCTTTATTAATTGTAATTTGATAATTTTCCAGCATTTTCTTTAATTCCTTGAACTCCTTATAAGCCAATGTGTGACTAACAAAGTGTTCTAACGCAAACTCATTCACAGAATCAAAACGCTGAAAAAAGAAATCTTGAAACATAGCAAAACGTAACGACTCTTTAATATAGCAATCAATCAAGGTAGCGGAAGTTTCCGTTCCTGATTCATTAAGCGTTAAGAAAATACCATCGCTCACAATTTGAAAATCCTCTGATAAACCAAATTCAATAAAATCGGCATTTAATTCAGCGACCGTTTTGTTCACGATAAATTCAGATAATTCTAACTCCTGCATTACAGTTTCTTTTGACTCTGTTAACATCGGTGCATTTTCCAGTAACTGAAATAAGGCGATTTTTCTTTTATCAACTTTATTTAAAAACATCATCAATATCATAGACTTCTCTCACATCCATTTTTTTCCCATACAATCCATTTCCTGAAAGAAAGTACCCAACCGCTGCTAAATAGCTTTCAGATTCTTCATCGCCGCCTGCACCAAGTCCGTTAGGAAAGACAAAATCTTTATTTACTTGTAAGGGATGAGCCGTTGTTTCTTTTGTTTGTTTCTTTTTTTCTTTTGACATTGCCGGTTTCTCCACAGGTTTGTCTTTTTTCTTGGGTGAAGGCTTTTTTTCTTCAGAAGGAACCGTAGTTTTTTGATCTTCCGGAGGGGTCGGCGCAGGTTGTTCCGGTTCTGACTTTTCCTGAGGGGTGATTGATTCTGGTTTTGGTTGAATTTCTTCCGTTGGTTCTAAGGGATTATAAATAGGTGTCGCCAATGTTTGAATTGGTTCTATTTCGACAGCCGTAAAAATTAGCAAAGAACTAAATAAAAAAAGATACTTTTTTCTCATGGCTTCTCACTCTCTCTACCTCTACTTTATGGGAAGCAATTCCTTGTAAAAGTACCTTTACTTTTACAAGGAAAACCCTTTTTGTCAATAGATAGCCCTTTTTATTGCTCAGATTGTTGTTCTTCCTCTTTTTTCTTTTTACGATACAAGAAAAAAATCAATAAGAGTAGCGCTAGAATGATTAATGCAATCAGTAGATACAACCACCAATTGGTTCCTTTAATGGTTACGTCTTTTTCATTTAATTCTTTAGCGACGTCCCCAGAAATAGTAAATTCTTTTGTAAATTCCCATTTGTACAGGTACCGTTCTTCACCATTGGCACCTTTGACTTGATAGGTGCCCTTTTCATCTTTTACACCATAGGCCGTTGATTTCAAGACATATTTCCCTGGCGTTAATCGTTCCCCTTTTAAAGAAATTGGGTAACTAAAGTTAGAGTTTGGCGCCACTTGCATATCCTCAGTATCGGATTGGTAAAGCGTTTCGCCTCCTTTTGAAACAGTGTTGATTAAATGTAATTGGTTTAAATAGGCCGCTTGTGGGTTTTGTAAAGAAACATTGATGACGTTTCGCGCGTTGACTTGGCCTGGTTTAACCCCCAGTAATTTTAAATCTGGTTGAACCTTTGTCTCATTTTGCTGAAGAATAATGGCCACAACATAGGAGTATTCATTATTAATAGCTAACCCTTTTGATTGATCCGCAGAAGTCGTGGTTTCTTTCTTTTTCTCTTTGAGTGTTATACCGCCAGCCATCACGCCATCAAAAGAATCTTTAGGCATCGTGATGGTTAAAGGTAATGTCTTTTGGGAATGCTTCGGCAAGATGATTTCTTTCGGTGCTTCCACATAATCTTTTAAGTTAAAGCGTAAAGTTTTGTCAGGTTTGATCCCGTTTTGGCCATATTCTACTACGCCATTTAAATTTGTTGTCGCTGAGTTCACCGTATTTTCAATGGTAATGTCTTCATCTGTATCATTGCGTAACTGAATTTCTACGGTTTGTTTGGCACCAGGCGCCATTTTTAAGTCAAAGTAAGTTTTTGATTTATCCACTTGATTTTCGGGAATTGTTGGTGTGACCGCAAAATTAAATTCAGAAGCGTGCGCCTCCACGCCAATCCAGCCAAATAACATACAAGCGATTACCGTTGCATATACTTTCCATCTGTTCATATTCATTCTCCTATGTCTGTCATTCTTTGTTGTATTATAAGCACCAAAAGACCGAAAGATAAGCCAAAAATTTTTGACTTATATCCCGATCTTGCGTGTATGCTGTCGTTCTTAGTTTCCTGTGTTAGCAGGTGTATCTGTCAAAGTCCAAGTAAAAGTTGTCGTGTATTTTTTCGCATATTTTGTGGTTGAACCAGGTACTTCTAATGAAATACTTGTTTTAGCGGCATCTACACTATCGCCCCAGCTCATTAAGTACGTACCCGCACCTTCTTTATCGCCAGCAGCCATGACCACTGATTCAGCCCCAGTTGGGTTTAATTCAATCGTAGCTGGCGCTGTCGTTGGTTTTGCAGATTGTGAAGCTGAAACCACGCGTCCGTTGCTTAAAGTTACTTTGGCCGCTGTTAGTTCTTGGTTGGCTTCAGTTTTGAATTGACCATTTTGTTTTACTTTTAGCGTCCAACCTGTTTCAGTCCCACGATTATCTGAGACTTGAACAAAGTTCGGGCCTTCTTGGTCGGCACCAGCATTATCTTTGTATTTTTGTGTTTCTGCATAGTAGGTCATATTTTTTGAGGTAATCGTTTGTTCCCCAAAAGATAAGCTAGATGCATAGTCAATGGATAACGGACCTGCTGTCCCTGGCTTAGGCCCTGTTGGATCAGTTGGATCAACTGGCGTAATTGGTTTATCCGGATCTGGATTCGTCGGATCAACTGGATTCGTTGGGTTCGTATTTGGTGCAAATTGAATCGCTCCGTTTGTTTGGTATTCACCACCGTCGACTGCTAATGCACTCATTGGTACAAGTGCCAATGCGCCTAAAGTTGTGGTTGCCATCAATGTCATTACTTTTGTCTTTTTCATTTATTTCCCTCCATTATTTACTGGTACATCTGAAAGTAGCCAAGTCAATGTTGTTTTATATTGTACTGCATCCTTAGGGGTTTTCCCGGGAACAGTTAGTGAGATTGCCCGTGTGATTGTGGCATTTACTTGCTGTCCTTGTTGATTTTTTTCGGTCACTTTTTCTGCTTGCCCCCACAGCGTGATCCACGTTCCGGCACCGGTCTTTTCTGGGGCTTGCATGACAACAGTTTCTGCGCCCGCAGCATCTAATTGAATGTTTGCGGTAGCTGTTGGCGGCAATACGTCCGTCGCATTTGAGCGAACACTGGGCTCAGTAAAGGCGACGGTGGCGCCTGTTAATTCTTTGTGTAATGTTTCTGCATTACGAAATTGACCATTTTGTTTCACTTTTAAAACCCAGCCAGCATTGGTTCCCCGTAAATCACTTACTTGTACATAATTAGCAGTTGCCAATTCACTTGCTGAACCATCTGGGTTTTTATAGGTTTGCGCTCTGGCAAAATACGTTTGATCCTTATTCGATATCTCATTACTCCCAAAATCCAAACTTGAGGCATAATCGATGGAAAGTGGCCCAGGTGTGCCTGGATTAGGTCCATCAGGATTCGTTGGATCGACTGGTCGAACTGGTTTTTCTGGATCGGGATTTTCTGGATTCACTGGATCTGTTCCATCTGTGCTTGGGGTAAAAACAATCGACTGTTCGCTATCAAATACGACCGTCGCCGCTTCAGCAGGAACAGTGGCGCCAAGCAACATTGTTCCGAATAACAAGGAGTAGACGACTGTTTTTTTCATTTACTTAGCCTCCAACATTCGTTGGTACAGATTTCAATGTCCATGTTAAGGTCGTACGATATTCTTTTGCTAATTTAATCGCTTTACCTGGGACATTTAATTTCACGGCAGTAGCACCTTCTGTCGCATCTTTCCCAAAACGATAGACCCAAGTCCCCATTCCTTTGCCATCTTCTGCTTTGACTAATTCTACTTCTGTTCCAGGAACAAAGGTATGTGCTGCTGTTGGTGTTGGCGCGTATGCGGCATCAACAATCGATGTCACACCTGCATTGGCAATCGATAAAGCGGCCCCAACTAATTCTTCATTTTGGGCTGTTTTGAATTGCGCATTTTGTACAGCGCTTAACGTCCAGCCTTCTTGTGTCCCACGTTTATCCGTTACCTGAACATAGTTGGGACCTGTTGTTCCATCTTTAAATGTTTGAATTTGTGCGTAATAATCTTTCGTATCGGAAGTGATTTTTTGGGCGCCAAATTGAAAGCTTGAAGCATAGTCAATTGATAAGGGGCCTGCAGTCCCTGGTTTTGGTCCAGTTGGGTCAGTTGGATCTTCTGGTTCAACTTTTTCATCTGGATTGGTTGGGTTAACTGGCTTCGTTGGATCTGTATCTGGTTCAAATGTAATGGCGCCATTACTTGTATAGTTCACGTTAATATCTTCCGCAAATGCTTGTTGTGTCGCTAGGACACCGCTAAATCCTACAATCCCTACTACTGCTAATACTGTTTTTTTCATCTTCTCTTCTCCTTTTAATAAATAATATGCCTATAGTGATAAGGCTGATTCCCAAATAAATAAATGGTGCTTGATTGGTGGTACCTGTCGCTGGTAATCTTCCTTGTCGCGACCCATATACGCCAGAAGAAAGGACGGATGAAGCGCCTCCGTCAGCTGGCTTGGTGGGTTCGGTCGTTGTGGAAGAATTACTAGTCGCTGTTGTCGACTCTTCTGTGGGATATTCATACGTTCCATAAAAGGAGACAACACCACTATTTTCATAAGCTGCTTCCCCAAACGCAGTGTCTGAATGACAGAAGCTGAAAAGACCTAAAAAACAACTAAGCAAAAGGTATTTTTTCATCTCACTTCTCTCCTCCTTGTTATGGTGCCATGACTAATGACCATGACAATGTCCCTTTGAATTCGCCAACTTTTTGTTTCTCGACTGGCACAGATAGTTTAAGTCCCCGTTGGTTTGCCGCACCCCAACCTTGGTTAATTGTATAACTACCTGAACCGGAGCCTTCATTTTCTGTAACAACCGTATCTCCTTTATTGAGTAAAAATTCTCCTTTGTCTGTAACCAATGACAAATCTTCCAATTGATCTGTGCCGTTCGTTAAGGGATTCGTTACCTGAACATTCAGTTTCCAAGGCGTACTTTCTGTCCCGCGTGTGTCTTGAACGACTAAATCATCTGAAAGAGTTGGCCAGTAAACTTCTGGCTTGGCAGAAATTTTTTGTTTGCCAAAATCAATTGTTTTAGGTACTTTTTCTAACGTTAATTCACCTGAAATAGACACATTGACTTTTTTATTTAACGTTTCACCAGCTTCTGTAAATTGATAATTGGCTGGCACCGTTTTGGCTAATTCTTCTGGTTTCGCTTGTTGAATGGCTTGGAAGGTTGCGGCATCAAGACTTGGTGTTTGATTGGCCCGACCATCTGCGAAAATCACCGTTGCTTGTGTCCATTGTGCCAACTCGTCTGAATTCGTTAAGCCATTTGCTTCTTTTAACTTCAAATGCGCACTTGTCGCATACAAGGCAAACGAACGATCTTTGGCAAGGACACTTTCATTTTTCACAACAACTAAATGAACCGTTTTGTTTTGCAAATTATCTCCTGACGTCCCTGCTTCTAATTGAATATCATGTGTCCGCGATACATTTTTTTCTGCTAACGGCGCTTGAATTTGTGGTAAATCCGTCTCTTTTAATGAGGTCTTGAAAAACGGCCGACCTTTTGCGCCAAGCATTTCTATTACTTTATCGACAGTCGTTAGTTGCGCTGCCTCATCTTCTGTGACAATCACCGATTGCCCCGAAAGTTCCACTTTATTTGAAAATTGAACTTTCACCTGATAACTGTAGTTCATATTCGTCGCTTTCCATGAAAGCGGGGTGGTATCTTTTTGCTCTGGAATTTGCTCTATCGTGCTCCCAACTTCACTAGATTTAACCGTTCCTTGGTGCAACCAAGAACCTGTTACTTCGTCAGGAAGGAAGCTTAGGGTTGGTGTTAAAGCACTTGAGGTCGGAATCATCAAACGTCCTTTTTGAACTTTTTGTCCAGCTACTTCGGTGCCCCACGCTTGTAAGGTTAACGGCGCATTGCCGGCTTTGACCTCTTTTACATCATGAGAAATAGTACCTGCACCTGCCACAATTCCAGGCGTTTCCACTTCGTAATCGATGATGGAGCCAGGAATTGCTATCCCATAGCCATTGGCACCCTTGGTCACATCGTTATCGCCAATAAATGTTTTTCCAGTCGCTTTTTCAATCCCATGAAACGTTGTTGGCGTAAGTTTTGTAGCATTATTGACCGTTGGATTAATCGTCAAGACCTGATAGGCTTTGACATTTCCAAACCAAGTCCCTGTGCTATCCACCAAAGCAGTTGTATCTGTCGTTGGTTTAATCCATAAAAGTTCATCTTTTGTTGGATCGACAGCTTCAAAATCCGCAATGTTTACCTTACCCGTACCAGGAATTGTTTCTAATGTTGCATGATCCTGAACCGTTAGTTTGCTAGCTGAAATTAAATTGGCTGTGTTAGTGATCCCAATTCCAGCGTTTTTAGATAGATGAATTGATCCGAATTCATTGTAAGTCGTACTATGGTTCGCGGCAGTAGCAGAAACGCCATTTTTGATGTTCCCACCATTAGCCATTAATTTAATGCCATTGGTGACATTTAATTCCGTAAAGTTGACAACGCCTAAGCCTGTCGCATTTAGTGGTTCTGTTTGATAGTTATTGGTGCCGTCAACGTTAGTCCCAAAGTTAAAGGCCACTTTATTTGAACTAGCATTCACAATTGCATTAGTGAAATTATCTGTTGATGAACCACCGGATAAACCGTTAATACTAACTGCACCTTGAACATTTGCGGTAACATCACGTAAGATTTTTCCGCCACTGATATTGGAATACTGTGTCGCATATAAATTTCCAATACTAGAACCCGCTGCTTGAATATTCATTGTAATCTTGCCGTTCTTGGTATACGCAGCATTGGTTCCACCATCACCGTAAATGCTGGCCCCATTTAGAGATTCCACACCTGTTTTAGTGAAAATATTTAAAGTAATTGTGTTTGATTCATCCGTTCCTAGTGTCGTATTTTGACCATAGGGCCGACCACCAGTAATGTAGGTATTACCAGGCAACTTAAACTCTCCGTTGTAATTTCTTAAATCAATTAAGAGTTTGGCATTTCCAAGAAGTGAGCCCGCATTGGTAATCCCACCTGAAAAACCGTTCGCGCCTGTCCGAGGAGTTCCTGAGAAATTTCCTCCGTAGATGCGGTTGTCTGAATTACCAGTAATTGTATGGCCACCGCTTGCTCCATAAGAAGCGCCCATCGAAGCATTAATTACTCCTTCATAAACCGTTACACCGACATTCCCAACATTTTTGGCATCATTCCAGCCACCGCCTGAAAGAAACCAATCGACTTGACCATTATTAACGATTGTTTGACCGTTTCCATAAACTCGAGCTGCTTGATAGCCTGTTCCTTCTAATGTGTCAGCAATCCCGCCATTCAATGTGTTAGAAGTATTGCCTTCAACGACACCTGAAAAAGAGCCACCATATGTCCAGCGAGCAATGGTATTATTTAAAACAGTCTTAGTATCTCCTTTTATATAGATATCCCAAGTATCATTACTAGCAGGATAGCCGCCGCCACCAACAATATCCCAACCTGAACTATACCCACGACTTTTATCGGTCGTTGAATAATCTAAACTCGTCGGTTTTGCGCCTGAATAAGCCATACCATCGCCACCTAAGGACCCATCACCATTCGCTGTTCCCACTTCAATTGTTGTATTTCCTTCGATATAACCGCCGCGGCCAGCTGCAGTTGAGTAAATTGCACCATTATTAAACGAACCGCTGACTAATTTAGAAGAAATATTTCCAAAAACTTTAAAAGCTGCTGCTGATTTGGCTAATTCTGCTCTTTGTTGTGGTGTATAAGCATCATACGTTGCTTCATTTGAGGCCCCAATTTGACTCTTGTTAAATTTCGAAACATTGTTACCAGCACCGCCGTTAAAATCATTAATACCACCAGCGGAATTCGTTCCTGCTGTAACCACATTCGTAATATCTCCGATGATCGTTCCAGAATATTGGTTGCCTCCTTCAAAATCTGCACGACCCGCACTATACAACTGTGTATTTAAATTTGTAGTAATTCCATCAGTCGCACGATTCGTTCCTATATCGCCGCGGGAAGAGCCACCAATAAAACGTTGACCCGCTGTATACCAACGGCCATATCCAGAAATATCGTTTGTTACTTTTCCACCAATATTTCCGTATTGAACACCGCCATAATACGTACTTAATTGGAAACCTGTAGCAGCATTCGTAATCGCAACCTTTGTTGAGACGTTACCAGTAACATTCGCTGTGTTGGTTGCGTTGGTCCCATAACCACCCCCATAAATTGAAGCAATTCTGCCACCAGAATCATTGACAACCAATGAAGTATTCCCAGTCACTGTCCCAATATTGGCGCCCCCACTTAATGTATTTAGTCCGCTCCGTGTATTGTTAATAACAATCGTAGGATTTCCAGCTAAATTACCACCATTTTGGTTTCCGCCATAGAAATTCCATGTCCCTGTACCTGTACTATTTACTGTTAAAGTTGGGTTTCCTGAAACATCTCCTGTATCCGTTCCACCGTATACGGTCAGACCGTTTCCACTAGAACCGCCATTCAAGTTCAAACTGTAACCATTTAAATACATATTCGTACCTGTATAGTTTAGATTTCTCAAAGTGATGTTTGAGCCAAAAAAGATATTTTGATTAAATCCTAACGTCTTAGAACCCGTTGGCGCCGTTTGATCCATACTAATCGGATCCGCGCTGTTTCCAGTAATCACTAAATGATTGACCTTGCCTTGCAAGGCGTAAAAGGTCATATTACTTGCCGTAACGGTGTCAGGAATCACTTTAGCGGTGGTCGCCGCACTCGTCGTAATATTGTTTCCTATATAAAGAGTGAAATCGCCATTGTTCCCCTGTTGATACAAATCAAACAAGGCTTCTTTCAAGCCAGCCTCTGTCGATGCATATTCTTTGTACGCTGCTCCATCTCCTGCAGGACTTGGCACAACAATCACTTTTGTTTTATCTGCAGGAGCAATTGTGTCCGCAATGGACTGATCAATTGAAACAGCTCTGGCCATGCGTGTCAGTTTCTGTTTAAAGACAGCCGTAAGTTGTGTATCTTCTGAAAACTCTAATTGAAGAAGTTCTTCATTTGTATATGTTTTTCCTTGGTAAGACCAGCCAACGAAAGTCGCATTTTCCTCACTATTCGCCCATTTTGGTAATTCTTCTGTCCGAAGTAGCTGATTTTTTTCTTTTACCACTTGATAACTTTTGGCATCATTTAGAAACAAAGCTTGATCCGTTGTTTCAAAGGTCAACGTGATTTGCTTCTGCTCTTCGCTTGGTTTTGTTTCTGTGGAAGAGGTGGTTACTTTTTCTGTGATAGCACTAGATTCCGTCATTGATGACTGTTCTATAGAATGTGCGCTGCTTTCTTTTGTTGCTTCACTTGTACTGGTTTCTGCTGTTTTTGGCTGTGTCTGCGTACGTTCTGTTTGTTGCTCCCCTTCAATCGCCCACGCTGAAACAGATAAAAATGGTTGTACAAGTAAACAAGTTGCCAATAAAACAGCGATTTTCTTTTTCATTAACTTCATCACTCCTCCCTCGAAGTAAACTTTCCACAACCAACCTATGGCTCAAGTATACGAAGTTTTCTTCTGATTTTTTTAAAGATATTTTCTTAATTTCAAAAAAAAAATTTATTTTTTAATTTTCTTTTTGTTAACTAAACGAATTTTTTGCTGTTTTTGTAAGATAAAAATGTTAATTTGTTCACAAAAATAACAAAAACGTTGTTTTTAACATTAAAATTAACAAACGAGTTCGTAGTATAGCACGGATTTTTTCTCATGTAAACATCATTAAATAAACATTTTTGTTTAATTTATACATATTTCCCAGCTAAAAAAATGACAAAAACAAATAAACAGAGGCCTTAGAAATATTTCTAAGGCCTCTGTTTATTTATACGTATTCACAAACTGGACTGTTTCTTGGTAACATTGTTTAGCTTCTTTTGTTTGATAGTCGAATTGATATTCATGTGTGATCGTTGCTTTCTTATCTTTGAAAAAGAGAGCTGAAACTGGAACATTTAAAGTTTTTAACCGCTGAACCAAGGCTAGTCCTTGCTCTTGGAATGAAAAGCTATTGCCGTCTGTTAGATACGTCGGGGGAAATTCTTTGGTGACTTTATCCACTAAACTCACTTCTTGCAGTTCTGCACTCGTCTGCCAGTCTTTAGTGCCGAGCAAGGACCAAGCCACTGTTTTAACGAAAAATTTCATAAAACGATTATCACTTTGTTGGTTGGCCATTTGTTTCAAATCCACCGGACCACAATACGAGAGTGTGCCTTTTAAATGGCTAGCCGGCAATGCTGCAGTCATCCCTAGTTCTTTGGCATAGTTGGCATTGGTTTGAACTGTTGCATATTGTAGAGCAATCTGTGCACCCGCACTGTCCCCGCCAATAAAAAGCTTAGATAAATCTAACATGGGATACGCTTGTTTCTTTTCTAATAAAAATTGAACAAGTTCATTGACCTGCTGGAGCTGGCTTGGATAAGGTGCGTCTGGTGCTAATTCATAATTCATTGAAATAAAGGCAACTGAGGAATCAGCCACTAAACGTGTCGCAAACTCTTTCATCCCAGACTTATCTCCTCCCACATAGCCACCACCATGGACCCATAAAACGACTGGTACCGCTTGTTTTGACGTTTGGGGATAATACAAATCAAAGGTATTCTTTTTTCTTGAAGAAGGGTATGTTTGATTTTCTTGAAATTGGACATTGGGTAATGCTTTATCATAGGAAGCTGAATCTTTTATTTCAACTTCGCCTGCGAATAACTGGTTGATGACCCAAGCGCCTGGCTTAGGGGATAATTGAAAGGCGAGAAACACGCCTAAGCAAATAACCACAATGATTCCTAACAACCAAAGGATAAAACGTACGATTTTTCTTTTCACTCTATTCACCTGCTTTAATTTGTAGCAAAATTATAGCATGTTTTTTAGCCAAAGCGTTTATTTTGAAACAGCTTTTTTAGAATTTGATGTACTTTTATCATTTGAAATGCTTTCTTAAAAGCTGTAAAATGAACAAAATGACTTTAACCTTTAGGAGGTTGCCAAATGAAAGCTCTGATTTCCATTGATTATACGAATGATTTTGTCGCCACAGACGGAAAACTAACCACTGGTGCCGCTGGACAAGCTATTGAAACGGCCCTTGTTCAACAAACAAAGCACTATTTTGACAATGGCGATTTTGTGGTTTTTGCCATTGATGGGCATGACCCCCTAGATCGCTATCATCCTGAAAATAAACTTTTCCCGCCCCACAATGTCTTAGGAACTGACGGGCGTAATCTGTTTGGCTCGCTAGCTGATTTTTATCAAGCTCACAAAAATGAGGCAAGCGTTTATTGGATGGACAAACGGCACTATTCTGCTTTTAGTGGCACGGATTTGGACATTCGGTTACGAGAACGAGGAATTACAGAGCTTTGTTTAACTGGTGTTTGTACAGATATTTGCGTGTTGCATACGGCTGTTGATGCCTATAATTTAGGCTATCAATTAATGATTCCTGAACGCGCCGTTGCTAGTTTTGATGAACAAGGACACGAATGGGCGTTACGCCACTTTAAACAAACTTTAGGAGCAACCATTCTATAAAAAGACTGGTCAATCCTTCCACGCGCCCTATCTATACTCAAAAAATCGTGTAAACAACACAAAAGAGCCTGGGACAAAAATCACTTTGGATTTTTGTCCCAGGCTTAAAA
Source organism: Enterococcus sp. DIV0236 (assembly GCF_050558525.1). Classification (NCBI taxonomy): domain Bacteria; kingdom Bacillati; phylum Bacillota; class Bacilli; order Lactobacillales; family Enterococcaceae; genus Enterococcus; species Enterococcus sp. DIV0236. Next base: position 2,637,955 of record NZ_CP187891.1, read on the forward strand.
ATTGATAAACGGCGGGAACAGAATAAGCAGAGACTGCTAGCTGATAGAAATTAGCTACTCATAAAAGAGTGGGGAAGCCCACTTTTTTATAGACCAATGACCGTTGCAAAGAAAGGAACTACTAAAACAGTAACTACACCAACCACTACGACAGAAATACTAGCCATAGCAGCCTCTGTTTCGCCCATTTCTATGCCAACTGCCACACCTAGGGCATGTCCGGCCGCACCTAAAGCTAAACCTTTGGCGATTGGATTGTTAATTTTAAACCATTTCAATGCAATTCGGCCCAAGGCATAGGTTAGTACACCATTGAAGATTACAGTAAACGCCGTAATGGAAGCAATGCCGCCAACAGTTTGAGAAATAGGTACGGCAATCGCTGTTGTAGCTGCTTGTGGTAAGATTGAGGCCACTAAATGATTATCCATGCCAATCACTTTTCCTGCAAAATAAACAGCCACTAGCGAACCAAAAGAACCAATTGTTAACGCCGTTAAAATTTCTAACCAATATTTTTTCAACACGTCTCTCTTTTTATATAAAGGAATCGCAAACGCTACTGTCGCAGGCTCTAGAAAGAAGCTGATATATTTGCCACCTTCATTGTATTGCTCGTAACTAATTCCTGTTACTTTTAAAACGACAACGCCTAAAATCATCGCAACGAATAATGGCGTAAATAAGAAGAAACCTTTACTTTTTTTAAACAACCAAGTACCTATGCCAAATACAGCTAATGAAATAATAATGCCAACATACGGATTCATGCGCGAACCTCTCCTTTCGCTTTCTTCGTTGCTGCGGGTTCTTTTTCTTTTCGAGCATCTTTCATATGCAATAAAAAGGCGCCCGTCCAACCAGTCGTTGCTAGTAACGCTAGTGTCGCTACTAAAATAACAAAAACAATTTGAACGCCAAATTGTTGCATAATCCCTAAAGAATTAACTAAGGAAATCCCTGAAGGAACAAATAAAAATGTAATAACCGTTGATAAGCTATTACCTAGCCCTTCCACTTGCTCCAATTTAACAACTTTTGTACATAAACCAATGAACAATAACACCATGCCAATTACTGAAGCAGGCATTGGTATTGGAGAAATGAACGCCAAGCCGTTGGCGATTAACATAATAATGGCAAAAACTGCTGCTTGTTGTAAAAATGAATATACTTTCTTTTCCATTCTTCTTCGCTCCCTTTTGTCTGTTTTCTATGGGTTAAGTATATAAAGAAAACGTTTTTTTAAGGGCTTTTTTTCATGAAATGCCAGAATTTCTTCACCAAATGCAAAAATCACCACTTGAAATGCATTCGACATTTCAAGTGGTGATTTTTTAACTTAAGCCAAGTTTTTCTTTAAATTCTTTGACGTATGAACGGCTAACAGGTACTTTTGAGCCGTTGGTTAAAATTACTTGCAACGTGTTATTAAACCACGGCTGGATTTCTTGAATTTTTGTTCGATTCAAGATGAAACTTCGGTGCGTTTTAATAAAGAGCGTGGCAGGTAATTTTTGTTCGATACTGTTGAGGGTCCCTGTCATCTTGTAGACCTGTTGATCCACAAAAATGCTCAGTTGCCGTTCTTCGACAGAAACGAGGTAAATATCTTCTGGCGCCACAAGATAAATGCGGTCTTCCCCTTGAATAGGTATTGCTTCAGATTTTGGTCCTTTTTCGGCAGTGTTTTCTGGGACAGCTTGAGCCATTTCTTTCGATGCTTTTTCAATGACTTGTGTTATTTTTTCTTCTTCAAAAGGTTTCAAAATATAATCTTTTGCATTCACTTGAAAGGCCTTTAACGCATATTGATCATAGGCGGTTGCAAAGACCAAGTAGGGCGCTTTTTTAAGATGGGTTAATTTTTCCGCTAAATCAAACCCGCTTTCATCGGTCAAATGAATATCTAAAAATAACAAATCTGGCTTTTGATCCATCATCTCTTCCATTGCCTCCGCCACAGAATCCGCTTCTGCAACGCTCATCACTTGCGGATGTTGGGAAACAAGATAGCTCAATTCTTCTCGTGCTAAGGGCTCATCATCAACGATTAATACGTGCATCTAATTCCTCCTGTTCCATCGGGATTTCTAAATGAACATGGCTCCCGCCTGTCTCTAAATTTTCAATTAAAAAACAACCTTCTGATCCATAAAGGTTCGCCATTCTGCGGGACAAGTTTTCCAGTGCCGTGCCGGTGCCTTTTTCCGAAGTCACTGTCGTCTTTCCTAATAGCAAGCGGCGTTCTTCAGGAATCCCTTGCCCATTGTCATACACATCCACATGTAATTTGTGTTGTTTTGCTTTGACCACTACCCGGACTTGATTGTTCTCTTTACGGCTGCCAAATGCATGCTTGATGGTATTTTCCACTAACACCTGAATCGCATACGGCGGTACTTTTTCTGAAGCAACCGCTTCTTCCACGTCAAATGTTACTTGATAACGATTCGGAAACCGTGCTTGTTCTAATGACAAATAGGCTTTTACTTGTTCTAGTTCTTGTGAAACTGGGATTGTAGTTTGCACGGCTCCCTGCAAGTTGCCTCGAAAGTATTTACTTAATTGAAGCAATAGTTTCCGCGCTTTTTCACTGTCTTTCCGCATTAATGCGGAAATAGTATTGATGGCATTAAAGAAGAAATGCGGGTTCACTTGCGCTTGCAAGGATTTAATTTCAGCTTCTTTAAGTAATTTTGATTGTACTTCCGCTTCACCTAATTCAATTTGTGAAGAAAAAATTGTCCCAAGACCTTCTGCTAACTGCTCCTCGACATGCGTTAACTGCGCTGGATCCGTAAAATACATTTTTAAGGTGCCAACAATTTGCTGATGGGAAAATAACGGAATCACAATCGCCGCTTGCAACGGACAATTAGGGTCTGAACAACCGACTTCTTCTTTGGCATGTGCGATGGTCATTCGGCCCGTCCGTAACACTTCCCGAGAAAGCTCTGTAATGACTTCTAGCTCTGGAATATGATGATCGCTTCCTGCGCCAACATGAGCTAAAATTTGATGACTGTTTGTCATGCTAATCGCACTGACTTTTGTATAATGCTTAATAATCTCCGCAACTTTTTTGCTGGAATTTTTATTGAGGCCTTCTCGAAAATATGGCAGTGTTTCCGCTGCTAATTCCAAAACATCGTGCGTCTGAACCGCTTTGGCCTGCTCTTCTTGTTTCAATGTCGTCGTTAGAATCGACATAAAAATGAACGTTCCTACGCTATTTAACAAAATCATCGGCAGCGCAATAAAACGAACCAACGTGGCCCCATCCGCTAGATCACCGCTGAAAAAGAAAATAAAAATCATCTGAATCATTTCCATGCACGCTCCGACAATGGCAGAAAAGCCGGCAGACGGAAAAACGGTTTGCTTTGCCATGCGGCTCCCTAAAAAACCGGCAATTAAGCCAACAATTAAAGAAGCAGGCACATAAAAGAAACTATGCCCCCCGCCTTGAATAACCCGATGAAAGCCAGCAATTAAACCAACCGTACTGCCGACAATCGGACCACCCACTAATCCAGAAACGCCAATTACTAACGTACGCGTATTCGCAATGGAAGCATTGCTGCTTAAATAGGTTAGTAAATTATTGGGAACAATCTGATTCTTAGCGATTTCGATACCTGTAAAATTAGAAATAATAGCAAATAAACCAAAAATCAAAATCAATTGAACTTTTGAAGACATTTTTTCACGACTTAATAAAACACGCTTAAAATAAGGCACATTCACTAAAAGAAAGGCCAGTAAAATAATTAAGCCTACCCGTTCCATCATTAAAATAAATAATTCGACCACACCGGCACCTCCTTCCTATTAACTATACTATAAATCAAGGAAAAGAAAAAAATGAAGCTTCTCAAAAAAGAAGCTTCATTTTTTCTATTCATTAAAACGCAGGAATATTGGCACCTTTAGAATTTTTCTTGATGTATTCAGCAACTTCTTTTGTTGTCATCGCTTCTTTTAAAACCTTGATTTTTTCGCTATCTTTTTCGCCTTTACGTGTCACAACTTGCAATGCGTAATGTTTACTTGCTTCTTCATCTTCTAACAAAATCGCATCTTTCGTTGTTAAACCAGCAGGTTCTAAGTAGGCTGGGTAGCAGAACACCATAGCGATGTCTTTTTCATCATAGGCTTTAGCTAAATTCAGTAAATCAATGCTTTCAAAAGTGATGTTTTTAGGATTTTCTACGACATCTGCCACCGTGCCGTTAAAGCCGACACCTTCTTTTAATTTAATCACGCCGTTTGCATTTAAAATTGCTAAAGCACGACCTTCATTGGTTGGATCGCTAGGAATCCCCACTTTGGCATTTTCAGGTAAATCTTTCGCATCTTGGTATTCTTTTGAATAGAAACCACCAGCAAAATAATAAATCGGTTGCACAGCCACTAAATCAGCTTTTTTCTCTTTGTTAAACATTTCCATGAAGGGTTGATGTTGCGCAAAATTAGCATCCGCTTCGTCATGTTGCACGGCATCGTTGTAGGCAACATTGTCGCTCACTTCCATAATGTTAATTTTGTACCCTTTTTTCTCAGCTTCTTTCTTGGCAATCTCCAAGATATCTTTTGAAGATTCCAATTGCACGGCAACGGTAATCTCCTTGTCTTCTTTCTGGTCTGCTTGTTTATTTCCCCCACAGGCAGCTAAAATAACTGTTGCAATAACAGCGAATGTTGCTAAATAAAACTTCTTCATTCTTTTGTCCTCCTACTTTCTTTTGTCTAGTTTTTGGGCAATGAAGTTCCCAAGCATTTGTAAAATGAAGACCAGTGCAATCATAATCACAATGGCAACATACATAATACCGTATTCATACCGTTGATACCCGACACGAACTGCAAAATCGCCAATCCCGCCGCCACCAACAACACCCATCACCGTGGAATATGAAACCATACTCACTGTCGTGGTTGTGTAAGCAAGAACCAATCCGCTACGTGCTTCCACCAATAAAAAGTGCCAAATGTATTGGACTTTCGAGGTACCTAACGAATTAGCTAAAAAATAAATTTCTTCTGGAACATCCAACAGCACTTGTTCAACCAAGCGAGCAAAAATCGCGATCGCAACAATACTCAATGGCACAGATGAAGGAATTGGGCCAAACGCCTTTCCTAAAACAGAACGAGTGACTGGAATCAACGCAATCACAAATAATAAATAAGGAAACGAGCGAATAACAGTTACAATGAAATTTAAAACCCAATACAGCCAAGGTTGATGCCCTTTGACTTTCGGATTAGCCAAAAATAGTCCTAAGCCTAAAGGCAAGCCGACAAGCAAACAGATAGCCATCGAAATCGACATCATAATCCCTGTTTCTTTTAAACCAATCAGCATAGATGGCCAATATTCGGCAAAGGTTTCTGAAAAAGTCATGGGCGCAAACTCCTTTCCACTTTTTCTAAATAGGAAAGCGGTTCTTCCTCATATTGCTGAGGATTATTCAGAAATTCGCCAATTAACTGACCTTTTTCCATCACTAAGATACGATTACATAAGCGCTTCACGGTTTCTAATTCGTGACTAACAAAGAAAATAGTCGGTCGGAATTCCTGATGCGTCTTATGTAATAGTCGAACGACACTTTCTGTATTTTCTTCATCTAATGAACTCGTTGCCTCGTCACATAATAACCATTTTGGATTACGGCTCAACGCTCGAGCAATAGAGACACGCTGTTTTTCCCCACCAGAAAGCTGAGCAGGATACGCTTCTGCCTTATGGGCCATATCAACAAACGTTAATAAACGCTCAATTTTTTCAGGCTGTTTCTCTTTTAAAAGTTTCAAAGGCAACGCAACATTATCATAAATTTTCAAATTTTCTAACAAATTGTAATGCTGAAACACCATCCCCATTTGTTGTTGCTGCTGGCGAACTTCTTTTTTAGAGAAGGTTTGAACATTTCTGCCATCAATACGAATCTCCCCTTCACTCGGTTGTTCCATTAAATTCAACAAACGTAACAACGTGGACTTGCCAGAGCCACTTTTCCCAACAATCCCAACGATTTCTCCTGGTTGGACAGAAAAGTGAATATTTTTTAACGCGTGTGTCTCTTGATAGACTTTCGACACATTCACTAACTCAATCATGATTACCTCCTAAAGGCCGACAAACAAACTATAACAACTAAAAAAACTGTATAACAATTAAAGTAATTCTGTGAAACGATTTAAAAAAACTATTACGAATTAAAAAATAACACACGTTTCGAAAAACAGCGTTATATCAGAGATGTAACTACTTACATCATCTACTAAAACAGAAAAAAAAGCAACCTTTTTATTTGTGAAAAAAACACTATCTGTTTTTTGTCTGTATTATTTTGTACAAATGAATTAAAAATTTCCTGTTTCTACAGCTATTTCCCTACGCTCCTCTAAAAAAAGACATTCTCAGAAACGAGGCATCCAAAAAGGGAAAAGCGCTCGTAACGATAATGTCTCTAATGGTTTACTTTTTAAATACAACTGTTTCTTCGACAGTAATTCTTTCAGCCAATGATTGAATCACTGGACAGTTTGGGGAGACAAGCTTCAAACACCGTGTCGCCCGTTCTTGAAAGGCTTCTGGAACAGTCACATAAAAGAGAATTGTCACCTGTTTTAATGGTTGTGCTCGTCTCTCTACTTCTCTTGAATACGTGACTTCTATTTTTTCAAACTCAAAGGGAATGTGCGAATTTTCCAAAACGGATTGATACACGTATCCCCCACAAGCGCCAATTGCCGAAACGAGCATTTGAACTGGCGAATATCCCTCTTCTTTTGCTAACACCCAGCGCGCTGTTTTCGTTTGTAATTCAAATTTTTCCACACCACGAATAATCGTCAAACGTTCTACCATTGCCATCTTCACTCCTTTTTACTCTTTCTTAAAAGATACTACAAAACAGCGCTAAAACAAACATTTCTAACTTCTCAACTTAGCAAGTCCTAAAAAAACAAAATTCTCACTTGACAAACAACGCAACACCTGATAATATACTTCCGTTCAAATCGTAACCATTACGATTTAGATTTTATAAATCCAAAAAGAAAGGAAGTGCCTTATGGCTAAAAAATCAAAAATTGCTAAAGCAAAAAAACAACAAGCAATGATTGCAAAATATGCGCCTATTCGCCAAGCCTTAAAAGAAGCTGGCGATTATGAAGGTCTTAGCAAATTGCCAAAAGATGCTCATCCAAGTCGCTTAAAACTCCGCGATCAAACAGATGGGCGCCCACGTGGCTACATGCGTAAATTTGGCATGTCTCGGATTCGTTTCCGTGAATTGGCTCACCAAGGCTTGATTCCTGGCGTCAAAAAAGCAAGCTGGTAACTCATTATTTCGATAAAGACAACTAGCGAGGACAGTCGCATTTGGGCTGACCTCGCAGCCCCCTTTATCTTTTATACGCAATTAAAAAAATCAAATTGGAGGACGGCACTATGCGCCAAACCATTACGTTAGCTTGCGCTGAAACTGGCGAGCGCCTTTACTTAACAAGTAAAAACAAACGAAATACACCAGAAAAATTACAGCTGAAAAAATATTCACCAAAATTACGGCGCCGCGCACTTTTCACTGAAGTCAAATAACAGGAGGAAAACTTGATGGGCATTCCAATCACCATTGTTTCTGGCTTTTTAGGCGCAGGAAAAACAACCTTAATTAACCATGCGCTTGCGCAGTCACCGTTCCCTAAAGAAGAAATTATTATTATTGAAAATGAATTTGGTCAAACAGGCGTTGACCACGCATTACTTTTACAAACCACGGAACGAATTATTCAATTAAATAACGGTTGCATGTGCTGCAGCTTACGAGGAGATCTTCTTGCCTCTTTATCAGCAATCTTAGAAGTGTACCAAGAAGAACAACAACCCATTGCCCAAGTCATTTTAGAAACAACGGGCATTGCTGATCCGCAACCAATCATTCAAACAATTTTAACGACCCCGCACATCAAAAATCATTTCTATATAGACAGTCTCTTAACGGTCGTTGATGGGCATCATTGGCAACAGCAACTTCAAGAAGCCGAAGCCATCAAACAACTGGCCTTAGCAGATCGCCTCTTTTTTTCTGTCAAGGAACCAGCAGACAGCACTCAGCTACCAACGTTCCAAGAAACCCTTCGTACCATTAATCCTTTTGCTGATATTTTATCCTTTCAAGCCAACGAGCCTCTTTTGGCTAGTGACTTTTTTCAATTAAATAAGTTTACAGCAACACTTACAGAACACGAAATGACTCATTCCCCGCATGAGCACGCCCACGAGCATCATCACCATACCTTTCACTCCCTTACGTTAACGGCGTCCTCAGCCCTCAACGAACCTCTTTTCACTCGTTGGCTTGATTGGTTAATGTATACACATCAGGAAAAGTTATACCGTTTCAAAGGGATTCTCGCCTTACAGGAGCATGACTTGGCCATTGCCATGCAAGGCGTCAACCAGCAAGTGGCCTTTCAAATGACGAATCAACCCCCTCAAGAAACGACAATTGTTCTGATTGGCAAAGAATTAGAGACAAAAAAAATTCAAGAAACCTTTCAAACCCTCAACAAAATAGCTACTCCGTAAATTATTTTTTACGAAATGGAGGTCCTATATATAATGGAAAAAACTGACTTATCTAGCGCTTATCGTCGACTGAAAAGTCCCAACATCAAAACACGAAAACGCGCACTTAAAATCATTAAAGAACATAAGCGCAATAAACAAAAGAAAATTGCGTAATTCACTAAAGGAGCACACCTATGAAAAAATTTACTCTTCCCCTGTTAGCCGCCTTATCGCTAATCCTTTTCGGCGCTTGCGGCAAAACAAACACCTCTGATAAAACCGCTGACGGTAAAGAAAAACTATCCATTGTCACGACTTTTTATCCTATGTACGATTTCACTAAAAATATTGTAGGCGATGAAGGAGACGTCAAATTGTTAATCCCTGCTGGTTCTGAACCTCACGATTATGAACCATCCGCCAAAGATATGGCTACCATCCATGATGCGGATGTTTTCGTTTACCACAATGAAAATATGGAATCTTGGGTACCAAAAGCTGCTAAAGGCTGGAAAAAAGGAGCCCCGAACGTCATTAAAGGTACCGAAAACATGGTCTTACTTCCTGGCAGTGACGAAGACGGACACGACCATGACCACGAACATGGCGAAGAAGGACACCACCATGAATTAGACCCGCATACTTGGGTTTCGCCCCATCGTGCCATCCAAGAAGTCACAAACATCAAAGAACAATTAGTCAAACTTTACCCTAAAAAAGCCAAAACATTTGAAACAAACGCAGAAAAATACTTAACAAAATTAACAGCCTTAGACAAAGAGTTCCAAACAGCTTTGAAAGACGCTAAGCAAAAAAGTTTTGTTACCCAACATGCTGCATTTGGTTATCTTGCCTTAGATTACGGCTTAAAACAAGTGCCAATAGCTGGTTTAACACCTGAACAAGAGCCAACTGCAGGGCGCTTGGCAGAGTTGAAAAAATATGTTACAGACAATCAAATTCGCTATATTTATTTTGAAAAAAATGCCAACGATAAAATTGCTAAAACGTTAGCTGACGAAGCAAATGTTCAATTGGAGGTCCTAAACCCGCTAGAAAGTTTGACACAAAAACAAATGGACAATGGCGAAGATTATCTTTCTGTAATGAAAGAAAACTTAACTGCTTTGAAAAAAACAACAGATACAGCTGGGAAAGAGGTTCAGCCAGAAACCTCTGAAAAAACAGAAAAAACCGTGGCTAACGGCTATTTCAAAGACAGTGAGGTGGCTGAGAGAACACTGACAGATTACGCTGGAAATTGGCAATCCGTCTATCCTTTATTAAAAGATGGCACATTAGACCAAGTCTTCGATTACAAAGCGAAACTGAAAAAAGATAAAACACCAGCCGAATACAAAACCTACTATGATGCCGGCTATCAAACCGATGTCGACCACATCAACATCACTGATTCCACCATTGAATTTCTGGTCAATGGCAAACCACAAAAATTCACCTATAAAGCAGCCGGTTATAAAATTTTAAACTATGCAAAAGGCAACCGTGGCGTCCGTTTCCTTTTTGAAACAGACGATGCCAATGCTGGGCGGTTTAAATACGTCCAATTTAGCGACCACAACATCGCACCAACGAAAGCCGCTCATTTCCACATCTTCTTCGGCGGCGATAGCCAAGAAAGTCTGTTCAATGAAATGGACAACTGGCCAACGTATTATCCAAACGACTTAAGCAAACAAGAAATTGCCCAAGAAATGATTGCGCATTAAGCATTCAAAAGAGAGGAGGTCGGGACAGAAGTGTTTAACTCCGAGAAATAAGAAGAAATTTCCGAAAATTGTTCTTTAATTTTTGGAGAATTTCGGCTTATTTCCGAAGGAGTTGCTTCTGTTCCCGCCGTTTATCAGTTTTTGAGCGTGGAGCAAAAATCCAAAGTGATTTTTGTCCCACGCTCCTCTCTTTTTTTATTTAGTCAAGCACACCATGTTCTGCTTCAAACGTCGCTAACAACTGGCGCACTTCATCCGTTGATTTTGTATTCATTAATTGTGCTCTTAAATCACTGGCACCTGGAAAGCCTTTGACATAAATTTTAAAGAAGCGATGCAACCCAACGATGGAACGAGGCACCAATTCTGCATATTTGTCTTGCAAATCCAATTGTAAACGTAGCAAGCCCAGCAATTCTTGTGGCGTATGTGTTTTGGGTTCTTTTTCAAAGGCATAAGGATTTTTAAAAATCCCCCGGCCAATCATGATGCCATCTACACCATATTGTTCTGCTAATTCTAGGCCCTTTTGACGATCGGGAATATCCCCATTAATCGTAATTGTCGTTTGCGGTGCGACACGGTCCCGAATAGCCATAATTTGCGGAATGACCTCCCAATGGGCATCCACTTTACTCATCTCTTTTCGTGTTCGCAAATGAATGGATAGATTCGCAATGTCTTGCTCTAATAAATGCGTGATCCACGCCTCCATTTCCGCCATTTCAGTAAACCCAATGCGTGTTTTGACACTAACAGGTAAGCCACCTGCTTTGGCGGCGTCAATCAATTCAGCCGCGACTTCTGGGCGCAAAATCAGCCCGCTGCCTTTTCCACGCTCAGCCACGTTGGGCACAGGACAGCCCATATTTATATCTAATCCTTGAAAGCCCATCTCCGCTACGCCGATACTCATTTCACGGAAAAATTCCGGTTTATCCCCCCATATATGTGCCACCATCGGCTGTTCATCTTCTGTAAAAACGAGGCGCCCGCGCACACTGTCTTTCCCTTCAGGATGACAATAACTATCTGAATTAGTAAACTCTGTAAAAAACACATCTGGTGCCCCAGCTTCTTTCACGACATGACGAAAGACCACATCAGTGACATCTTCCATCGGTGCTAAAACAAAAAAGGGCTTTGGCAATGTTGCCCAAAAATTCTTGCTCATCTTCATATACTCCGTTTCTGATTTTTTCTTTATTTTCAACGACAATTGTCGACATATTCTGGTGCGAAACATTGCTATTATACAGGGAAATGCACGAAGAATCAAAAAAGCATACTTAGAAACAAGAAAACTGTCTGAATCTGCTCGCTAGAATGAGTGATTCAGACAGTTTAATCTTTTTACGGCTTAACTACGTAAACCACGCCCTGTTTCTACAAGGTACCAACAAATGCCATATAAAACGACAATAAATAAGATTAAAATGGTCATAGAAATACCAATTGGCACATCTTGAACCCCTAGGAAACCGTAGCGGAACCCAGAAATCATGTAAACAATCGGATTAACTTTTGAGACAGCTTGCCAAAATGGCGGCAACATGGAAATGGCATAGAAAACCCCACCCAAATAGGTTAAAGGCTGTAACACAAAGGTCGGCACAATCGATACATCATCATAGGATTGCGCAAAAATACCATTTAACAAACCAGCTAAAGAAAAAAGAATCGCTGTCATCAATAAAGTCATGATGACCATCAGCCAAGAAACAACGTGCAATGGCACAAAAAATAGAGAAATGATGGTGACTAACGCACCGACCAAAATACTACGACCAACGCCACCAATCACAAATCCCCAAATAATCACATGAGTTGGAACTGGCGCCACGAGAATTTCTTCGATATTTTTCTGGAATTTTTGTGAGAAAAAGGAAGATGAAACATTGGCGTACGAGCTTGTAATGGCTGACATCATAATTAAACCTGGCACGATAAATTCCATATAAGAAAAACCGCCCATATCGCCAATTCGCCCGCCAATCATTTTCCCAAAAATCACAAAATATAAGGACGTCGTAATTACTGGCGGTACCAGTGTTTGGACCCAAATTCGTAAATAACGGTTGGTTTCCTTCACAGCTAAACTTTTTAAAGCAGTAAAATACAGACTAAACATGTTGATCCTCCCTTTGGTACGTATCCTCGGTAATCTTCAAGAAGAGCTCTTCCAAACGGTTGGACTTATTCCGCATTGACAATACTTTGATTCCTTGTTGACTTAGCTGTTCAAACAAGTGATTGACTCCTTGGTTTCGTTCCACTTCCACCGCTAACGTTAACTCGTCCTCAAATACGCTTTGATAGCCTTCAATAACTGGCGCCTGCGTATAAGGTGCTAAATCAAAAATAAACGTTTCAAATTGTAATTTTGCTAACAAGTGCTTCATGCTGGTGTTTTCAATCAATTCACCAGACTGAATAATCCCAATGTTGCGACACAACATCTCAGCTTCTTCTAAGTAATGGGTCGTCAAAATAATCGTGGTTCCCTGCGCATTTAACTCTTGTAAAAAGGCCCACATTTCACGGCGCAATTCAATATCGACACCTGCAGTTGGTTCATCTAAAATCAATAACTTCGGCTCATGCATCAGCGCGCGAGCAATCATCAAGCGACGTTTCATTCCGCCAGAAAGCATTCGCGCCCGTTCGTTCCGTTTTTCCCATAAATTGGATTGTTTTAAATACTTTTCACTCCGTTTCATGGCTTCTTTACGAGACACCCCATAATAGCCCGCTTGATTGACCACAATCTGCTGGACCGTTTCAAACGGATTGAAGTTAAACTCCTGCGGCACTAACCCAATCTGTTGCTTCGCCCGCACCATTTCCGTATCTAAATCATACCCAAAAATTTTGACTTTCCCCGAAGTCTTATTAACTAACGAGGTCACAATCCCAATCGTCGTTGATTTTCCTGCGCCATTCGGTCCCAAAAGAGCATAAAAATCGCCTTCTTCGACTGTTAAATCAATCCCCCGCAACGCTTCAACACCTGAAGCGTACACTTTGCGTAAATCTTGTATCACAAGAGCATCAGTCATTCGTAACTCTCCTTAATGTATAAATATTCATGAATATTATTGTAACACTTCTCGATAAAAACGGGGGTTATTTTGATTAAATTTCACAGTTTTGCTTAGCTATTTTTCAACAACAAACTAGCCAACGATTAACGTGTTTATTTTGACTTGAAACTGTTTAAACAGTTTCAAGAGCGTTAAAACCCTTTCAAATCAAGGATTTAGAGTTCTCTTTTTTTGGCACAGAACTTGCTTTATATAAAAGTGAGGTGAAAAGAATGAAAAGAAAATTTTTAATTGCTAGTCACGGAAACTTAGCGAAAGGCTTCCAAAGTTCCTTGGATATTCTCGCAGACAAAGGAAAAGAGCTGGCGGTCATCAATGCCTATGTGACTCCTGAGGACTACACGCCAATTATTCAAACGTTTCTTCAGTCCCTTGGCGCAGAAGAACAAGCTATTATTTTAACAGATTTATATGGTGGTAGTGTCAATCAAAAAATTGTTCAAGAAGTCATGACGACAAAACCAGACAATGTTTTTATCATTTCCAATGCCAACTTAGCCATTGCCTTGTCGCTGATTTTCTTAAAAGAAGGCGAAAAGCTAACCAAAGAAGATATTCAAGCAGCAATTGCTGAAGCACAAATTCAATTCGTTGAATTAAACCCATCAAATGAAGAAGAAAACTTTTTTTAGGAGGAAATTAAAATGATTACACAAGTACGAGTAGACGACAGATTAATTCACGGCCAAGTAGCCGTAGTTTGGACCAAAGAATTGAATGCCCCCTTATTAGTTGTAGCGAATGATGAAGCAGCCAAAAACGAAGTAATGCAAATGACGTTAAAAATGGCTGTCCCTAATGGCATGAAACTATTAATTCGCTCAGTCGATGATGCGATTGATGTCTTCAATGATCCTCGTGGCAAAGACAAACGAATTTTTGTAATTGTGAACAGTGTAGCGGATGCTACTAAAATTGCGAAAAACGTGACAGATATTGAAAGTGTGAATGTTGCCAATGCTGGCCGCTTTGATAAATCAGATCCAGCCACCAAAACAATGGTTTTCCCAAGTGTCCAATTAAACCCTGAAGAGTTAGAAGCTGCCAAAGAATTAGCCAGTTTGACTCACGTGGAAAGCTATAACCAAGTACTGCCAACCAACTCAAAATTAAGTCTAAAACAAGCCGTCAATTAAAAGGAGGAAATGAACAATGCTTATGCATGCAACAATGGCAGCCTTAGCTGTATTTATCTGTTTTGCTGGGAATTATTTAACTGGTCAAAGTATGATGGAACGTCCCTTAGTCGTTGGATTAGTCACAGGAATTTTAATGGGCGACATGAAAACAGGGGTCTTAATGGGGGCCTCTTTAGAAGCAATTTTCTTAGGAAATGTTAATATCGGTGGTGTTATCGCAGCGGAACCTGTAACTGCGACTACTTTAGCTACAACGTTTGCAATTATTTCAAATGTCGAACAAAAAGCCGCCATGACGTTAGCCGTACCAATTGGGATGTTAGCCGCTTTCGTGGTGATGTTTTTAAAAAATGTCTTTATGAATATCTTTGCTCCTTCTCTTGACAAAGCAGCACGTGAAGGCAACCAAAAAATGGTTGTGACACTGCATTACGGAACGTGGATTATTTATTATTTAATCATCGCTTCGATTTCATTTATCGGAATTTTAGCAGGAAGCGGGCCAGTAAATCTGTTTGTTGAAAGTATTCCACAAAATTTGATGAACGGCTTAAGCGCAGCTGGCGGACTTTTACCTGCCGTTGGGTTTGCTATGTTAATGAAACTGTTATGGGATAATAAATTAGCCGTCTTTTACATTTTAGGCTTTGTTTTAACCGCGTACCTACAATTACCAGCCGTTGCGGTAGCAGTCATCGGGACAGTAATTTGTGTCGTGAGTGCCCAACGGGATGTAGAATTTCGCGACATTCTAAAAAGAAAACCTGCGGCGTCTTCTGCGGTTGAAGGCAGCGCGAAAGAAATCGAAGAGGAGGACTTTTTCGCATGAAGTTAAAAGAGAATTTATCTAAAGAAGAGAAAAAAATGATGCGCTCTGTTTTCTGGCGTTCTTGGACGATGAACGCTAGCCGGACAGGAGCTACACAATACCACGCAGTGGGTGTCATGTACACTTTACTCCCAGTTATCAATCGTTTTTATAAAACCAAGGAAGAACGGGCCGAGGCATTGGTGCGTCACACCACTTGGTTCAATGCAACCATGCATATCAATAACTTCATCATGGGGCTCGTTGCTTCGATGGAAAAACAAAACAGTGAAGACGAAAATTTTGATGCTAGCTCTATTACAGCAGTTAAAGCCTCACTAATGGGGCCACTTTCAGGCATCGGTGATTCCTTCTTCTGGGGCATCTTGCGTGTCATTGCTGCCGGTATTGGGATTTCATTAGCCAGCACCGGTTCGCCATTAGGGGCGATTGTCTTCTTACTTTTATACAACGTTCCTGCGTTCCTGATTCACTATTATGCGTTGTATAGCGGCTATTCAATCGGTGAAAGTTTTATCCAAAAAATGTACGAATCAGGCGGAATGAAGATACTCACAAAAGTATCAAGTATGCTAGGCTTAATGATGATGGGCAGTATGACTGCTTCAAATGTAAAATTCAAAACGATTCTTGAAGTTTCCGTTAAAGGAAGCGAAGACGTAGTTAAAATCCAAGACTATTTGGATCAACTATTCGTCGGTATCGTACCATTAGCCGTGACATTACTTGCTTTCTGGCTATTACGCAAAAAAGTCAATGTTAACGTGGTGATGTTTGGCATCATGTTCTTAGGCATCTTGCTAGGATTACTAGGCATCTGTTAAAATTGAAACAATAAACATTTAATTATTAAACACTTAGAGCCTGAGACAAAAATCCAAAGTGATTTTTATCTCAGGCTTAAAAGCTGATAAACGGCGGGAACAGAAGCAACCCCTTTCCCGACCTCTCTTTTGGAAGGACGATGAATCATGCGCTTGGAGACCTACCAACACTTAGTTGATATTTTAGAAACCAGCAACACCCCGATGAGCACACAAGAAATTGCCACAAAAATTCAATTAAGCCGCTCGGTAACCAGCTTATACTTAAATAAATTATTGGAAAAAGGTGAAGTCCAACAAACGGGAAAAAAACCCGTTTATTGGCAATTAACCCGTGCAACAACCCCCACGACCGATGTGTTTCGACAATACATCGGTAGCCAAGGCAGCGCCAAAAAAGCCATCGAACAATGCAAAGCCGCTATGTTGTATCCCCCATTGGGTATGCCTTTATTAATCCATGGAGCCAGTGGTGTCGGCAAAAGCTTTTTGGCAAAGCTGATTTATGAGTATCTGAAAAATGAACAAATCATTGGCCTGGAAAAATTCTACACCTTTAACTGTGCCGATTATGCCAACAATCCCGAATTGCTATCATCCATTCTCTTCGGCCATACCAAAGGCGCATTTACTGGAGCTGAATCAGAAAAGCAAGGACTCTTGGCCCAAGCTAATAATTCCGTACTCTTTTTAGATGAAGTACATCGATTATCCAACGAAAACCAAGAAAAACTCTTTCAGTTTATGGATACAGGGACCTTCCGCCCTATTGGTGAAGAAGGAAAAATGGTCCATTCCAAGGTCCGGCTACTATTTGCAACCACCGAAAACCCGAAAAAAGTCTTATTACCAACCTTTTATCGCCGAATTTCCGTAATCGTCTCACTTCCGAACTTCAAAGAGCGCCCCATTCGAGAACGGATTGCGATTTTGAAAAACTTATTTCACCGAGAAGCGAAACGAATGACCAAAGACATCAACGTGGACGAAGAAATCTTTACGGCATTATTAGAAAATGACGAACCTGGCAACGTGGGAAGTTTATCCAACAAAGTGCAGCTCCTTTGCGCGTCGCAATTACGAAAAACTTTGCCCAATCAACCCGTCGTCATTGGCGATGCGACTCAACCAATGATTACGATTCCTTTAGACAAAGAAGTGTTAGAAGAAGACACACTTTCTTCCGATATTTTCGCAACATTTGAAGCCTTATTTACAAAAGAAAAAACACTGGCCCACTTAAAAACTGAACTGACACAATTCATTAAATATTGTTTAGACGATGAAATAACCTTAGAAAATGATTATTTTTTACAAAACCTAGTCACGGAAGTCCAAACCAAAAACAAACTAATTATTAACCAACCTGAACAAACTGAAAAACCGATGAAAGATGTTGCCAAATTGCTGAAAATTTTACCGCCAACATTTAACGAAACAGTGCTCCTTCCAGTCCAAGCACAGTTAAAAGAACACTATCCGCGAACGGTTTCCCTCGTGAAAAACTTAGTCAGTCCGCTGCCAGAAGAATACCGTTTCTTGACAGAGGTACTCTTATCTGTATTACTTAGCGGAGAAATTTCTGAAACGATTCCTTACCAAGCGCTCCTCGTGGCGCATGGTGAATCGACTGCCACAAGTATTCAAGCCGTTGCCAACAAATTATGTGGTACCTATATTTTCGATGCGATTAACATGCCCTTAACCTCTTCCGTCCGAGATATCGTCGCCGAAGTTAAAGACTGGCTTTCTCAGCGGGACACATCACAAGGCGTCATTATGCTCGTCGATATGGGTTCCCTGACACAACTTTATAAAAGTTTGAAACCGCAAATTCTTGGAGAACTCTTGGTGATCAACAACCTGACCACTGCCTATGCGTTGGAAATTGGTCATCAATTAATGAACGAACAACTTTTCTATGGTATTGCTAAAACCGCTGAAAAAAAATTTAAAACTGATGTACAGTACTTTGAAGGCTTTTCAGTGGAAAAAAATATCATTGTCTCTAGTATTTCAGGTCTGGATATTGCCAAGCAAATCAAACAAATCTGTCAAAAATACCTGTATACTGACATTAAAGTCATTACCCTAAAATACAAAGATTTGGTGAACACGTTAGACATTGCCAACGCCGAAGAAAATTATTTAAAAGAAACCTCGCTCATTTTGACGACGTCCTACTTAGACAATCATACGAATGTTGCTAGCGTGAACCTCTTAGACATGTTAGACGAAGATGCAGGAACCCAGTTGATGGAACCTTTCCAAAACTTGATGCATCCCAATAACATCGATAGCATGATTAACGAATTTGTTCACTTCTTCTCGAAAGAAGGCTTGTCAGAAAAACTAGAATTTCTAAATCCTGACGTCATTATTAAACAAGTCGAAAACGTTACAAAAAACATTGAAAAACGCTTCGACCTCACACTCAGCGGCAAAATGAAATTTAACTTAATGATGCACAACGCGCTCATGGTAGAGCGGACAATGCTCGGCGTTGAAGACTATGAAATCCCTGCTAACCTAGAGGAACTAACCATTAACCAAAAACCATTTTTCCAAAATGCTAAAAACATTTTCTATACTCTAGAACAGTTTTATCGAATAGAGATTTCCAACTGGGAACTCTATGTGATTTATGAAATTTTGTCTTCTCGGTGAGGAGGGATGGGAAAA
The DNA here is from genome assembly GCF_050558525.1 of Enterococcus sp. DIV0236. Taxonomy (NCBI): domain Bacteria; kingdom Bacillati; phylum Bacillota; class Bacilli; order Lactobacillales; family Enterococcaceae; genus Enterococcus; species Enterococcus sp. DIV0236. The sequence continues at coordinate 2,656,853 of NZ_CP187891.1, forward strand.
GCCACTTTCCAGAGGAAAGTGGCTTTTTTTAGTTTGTGTTCTGCGTTAAAAATTCATACATATTAGGTTCTACAGGTGTTTCTAAGGTAAAGTCTAGTTTAACGACGCTTTTTTTCTTACCCTCTTTGTCTTGTTTTTCAACTTGTTGGATAGTTTCTTGAAGAGGGACTACTTCGCCTAGATAATAGAAATCTGTTTCATTCTCTTTTTGATTATATTTCCGTTTCACAAATAAATGAAATTTATATTCCCCAGGATTTCGCAAAAGTTGAACTTCTGGTGAGCGTAGATTTCTAGGCGCTTTTGTATACCAATGGAATGTTCGTTCATCAATAAATTCATCCTCATAAGCAATACGTGCAGCTTTAAAATCTTTGCCTTTATCCAAAGTTACAAAAATAGCAAAATGATTGTTACTGTTTGTATATCCACCAATACTTTGTTCATTTTGATTAAAGTTCATATTTAATAATCGTAAAACATCTTTACGACGATATTTTTTGTATAAATTTAACGGTTGTGATAAATCATACTCCATAGATTTGTTAATCCCTGTATGGATTACATCTAACATCAAATTGATGAAATAAGAATTCTTTTTAAACTCTCTGAATTTTTCTGTTATTTGTAAACAATTTTCTTTCATCTTAAACATTTGTGATAACAAATAACGTTTTCTAATTGTTGATTCGTAAAAAGATAAATCTAAGACTTTAACAACAGATGCTAGAGTATCTGTCGTATACGTCAGGTTAAACGTATCAAACAGCGCTGTGATTTCCTCTAAAGATAACTGTTCTTTATCTGTCATTAAAAATTCTTCAATAACATAAAGTTCATGCGGGCGAATTCCTGATAGCAATTCTACAGAAACAAATTTTAGTGCACCGTTTTCTTCTTCACTTAATTTAGCTTCTGTTTCCCCAATTCTCTCCAAGAAATTATAGTATGTTTTTTCTTTACCTATAATCAACAATGGATCCACGCCATCTAACACTTGAAAATCATTCAGGTAAGGAACCCTATTCAACCGATTTTTCAACTTAAAATAACTAGCTTTTAGTTCTGACATCGCATCTAATTTAGCTTGATCAATTGATTTAAAGATACGTTCACGAGCAACTTTTTCAAAATTAATTGAAGATAAACCACTGATATACGTCACATCAATTGTATCGCGACGTAAACTATTCTTAGTTTGAGAACTATCTCCAGATAAAGCCATAGGAATCATATAGTTATTTTTATAATTACCAATAAAATCAATTACCGTAACAAATTCTTTTGATGGGTCTTTTCTTAGCCCCCGACCTAATTGCTGAATAAAAATAATACTAGATTGCGTATTTCGCAGCATAATTACTTGATTTACTTTAGGGATATCAATACCTTCATTAAAAATATCAACTGTGAAGATATAATGAATCTCTCCAGTATCTAAACGCTTAATTTCCTTTTCTCTTTTATCAAAATTATGGTCACCTGATAAATAAGCACTCGGAATTCCACGATCGTTAAACATCTCTGCTAACTGCCTTGCTTCGTCTTTACGACTACAAAACACCAAGCCTCGAGGACTATCTCCCGAATAACCATAATAGTTAATTTTTTTTATTAAAAAATCAACTCGTTCTTCCTGTAGCAAACGTTTTAAATCGGTTGTTTCATCAATGATTTCACCATCTTTTTCATAATCAGTTACGCCAAAATAATAAAATGGACAAAGCAGTTCTGCTTCTAAAGCGGCTTGCAAACGTATTTCATACGCTACATTATAATCAAATAGCTCAAAGATATTAAAATTATCTGTTCTTTCAGGTGTAGCCGTCATTCCCAATAAAAACTTGGGATTGAAAAATTCAATGGCTTTAATATAAGATTTCGCTCCAGCTTTATGGACTTCATCAATCAAAATATAGTCAAACGCTTCTTTTCCTAAACGCTCTTGATATTCACTTTTAGATACTGTTTGAATTGTTCCAAATAGATATTTTGCATCAAAATTCTTAGAATTCCCTGATAAAACACCATAATCATCATCTTTTCCACCTAAAATCAATTTGAATGATTCTAATGCTTTCATTAAAATTAGCTCACTATGAACAATAAATAATACACGTTTAGGATTGAATTGCTGCACATCAAATGCTGCTAGATACGTTTTCCCTGTACCAGTCGCCGAAACAATCATTCCCTTAGTTGCGCCCGTTTCTCTAAGCGCTTTTAAACTTCTAAGCGCTTCTTTCTGCATAGAGTTCGGCAAAATATATTGCGTATCTAAACACTCGTTTTCAGAAACATCTTGTACTAACATCTTTCTATTAACAATAGGATGATAATTTTTTTCAAATGCTTCTACCCATTCTAGGGTTAACGACTGTGCCTCATGCCATTCTTGAATGAGATGCTTTTGAATAGAAGAAACCATCTCGCCATTCTCTCTTGAAGTTAATCTAACATTCCACTCATAGTTAAGTTTCAAAGCAGACATTGTTAGGTTCGAACTACCAATAACAAAGCTTTGATAATCCTCCATCTCAAACAAATATCCTTTTGAATGAAAACCTTCTTTTTTAGAAACTCGTACTTCTACATTTGGAATATTCAACAATGCTCGAAATACGTGTGGATCATTAAAATTTAAGTATGTTGATGTTAAGATTTTTCCAGAGATTCCACGCAAAGCCAGATCAGCCAGTTGTGTTTTTATTGCATTTAAGCCACTAGGTGTTATAAATGCAACGGCTATAAAAAAAGTCTTACAGCTTTTCAAATCTTTACTCAATGTATTCAATAAATAATCATGTTTTTTGGGATTGTTAACAATAAATTTAGGTGTAAGTTCGTCACCTAGAGTTTCCTTATTAATAAATGCCTTTTGTAACGCCAATTCTAAATTATCCATTTTGTTCAGTTCCCACACCTTTTTCTACTAATTTTTCCACAGTAGGAATATCAGCAGGCGCCCACTCAAGTTGGTTTAATTCATTTGGCGTTAGCCATTTAATTTGTAGATGTTCTGTCAACTGAGGTTCACCTGATTCTAAATAACAGATAAATGTAGTTAAATTAACGAAACCAAAATCATACTCATATCGACAAAAAGCATACTCTTCCTTGACGATCGTTACTTCTATTTTTAATTCTTCTTGCAATTCACGTTCAAGCGCTTGAACTTCCGTCTCACCATTCTCGATTTTTCCACCAGGAAATTCCCAAAGATTTGCTAATGCACGTTCAGGTCCTCTTTGACAACACAAAACTTTCCCGTTCTCCACTATGATTGCTCCTACTACGCGAATTTCTTTTTTCATATATTTTAACCCTCTAATCTAATTGATTTTGTTAGTTTTATTATATTTAGGATCGCATAAATAAGCTAGGGTTGCAATATTAGTGGCGTAAATTTCATTTATTATATTTGTTTTTTTGATTTACTATACTTTAATTACTTAATAACTCTTCAGTTTAAACATACTAATCTCTCCAAAAACCGCAACTTACTCTCTCCAAAACGCAAGAGAGAAAAAGTTAATAAAGAAATATCTCCCAAAAACGTATGATGAATTCAAAGAAAAAAGAAATAGCGGCAATCAAAATGAGGAAATCAACTAAAAAGAAATGTATCATTTGCGTAAGTGCGTTATTCGGAATGAGGATACTTGCTGAAATCGGAATCAATTATTCTCTTGGTAAGCGAACATGTTCGCAACGACTCCAAATAATTAACGTTTTGAGAACTGTGAAGCTTTACGGGCTTTTTTAAGATCTGATTTTGTGACAGAGATTTTGAAATAGTTAAAGAATCCTTTAACAGCAATAGATTAAACAATTTTTCAAAATGAATTTCAGCACATTTTAAGACCATCATACCTCAAGACGAACCCAAAAATATGCGTGAATCAGAACAATAATAAAATAAAAATCAGAAGATATATTTCACGTTTTTATCGTTCATTTTTAGTAACTAAAACAGAGATTTAAAGAGTATCATATCTATATATTTATCTCAAATAGTCCGACAGAAGTTCTTTTTCTTTTTGTTTTCTAAGTGAATCTATCCTTGTTGTAATAACTAAAGCATGTGAAATATATTTTATACCTTCAAAAATATCAAGCAAGCTATTCAAGAAATTAATTTCTTTATCCAATAAAGGAACTAAACTACCTGTCCAACTATGTGTACGCATGGTTAAATATAATTTTTCAAAAAAAGGAGCGTCAATATCTTTATCTTTGAGCAATTCGAATAACTGTAGTAATACCTCATCATCAAATATTTCAAGAGACAGATTGTACAAATTAACCAATCTATTCTCATCCTCAGTATCAAGCACTTCTGCTTTTACAAACTCTAAAGCACGTTCAGTATTTGCTTTGAATATTCCTTCCAAATATGGGTCTACTCCAACATAAATCACACGATTTTCTCGGATTAAAAAGTCTAAATACTTTCTAATCCCATCCTCTGCAACTTCGGATGTCCATATGCGCTCTAATTGAGCATCATATTTGGCAAAACTTAAACTTCCTCTTAAAGCATTTAGTTTCACAAGAAATAAATAAATAAAATTAATATCTTGCTCTTCTAATAAACTCTTGAAAATTTCTCCTGATTTATCAACTTCTTCACTACCTAAAATATCTAAATATATTTCTTTTAAATCTTTGTAGCCCACTATATTTATAATTCTTTTTGCAATATCTTCAAAAACATAATCAGGTATGAAAAATCGTCCCAATATTTTTCCTTCTCCAAGCTTATTCCTTAAAACATCTAAAATAGCTCTATCTTTTTCAATATAATTTTCAAAAGATAAAATATTAAAAGTATTTATTTTCTCATAATTTTTAAGTTCCTTTAAAAATAAGATAAGCTCTTGTATCCTATCTTTATTAATACTTTTACATGTTAACAGATTGGAAAGATACCATCTTTCATCAAGTTCTTTTTCAATGCTACTTAAAATATTTTTACCTTCTTCAAATGATAACTTTTCCATGTAAAAGTTAAAGTTGTAATACGAGAGAACGAAATCACTATTCAATAGAACTGTTAACATTTTCACTTTATCTTCTACGTTCAATTTTAAGTACAATAAAAGTAGTGATTCTTCCAACTCATATTTATTTAGTAATTCATCTGACTGGTATTCCGCAAGTACATTAAACAACCATAACCAGTCATTAGAATGTTCGCCAAAAACTTCACTAAGATTTTTTATTCTTAATTTTTGAATCTTTTCATAGTCAAATTCCTCTGCCATATAATCTAGCCCATTAGATGAAAATATCTCATAAATTTTTTGCCTAATTGATGGTTCATATTCAAAGAATGGCTGAGATTTCAGTTTTAGCTTCTTTGCTTCTGAATTCAATTTGAATACTATCGCTTCTTGTCTAACACCTGGCTTACTCAAATCTTTAAAAAAAAGATTTTCTATACATTTTAAATCCGAACTAACTGTTTCTAAAAAACAGTTCTCCACTTCATAGACTGGATAATTAAATAATAGTTTATCTATATGGTTATTAACTTCTACATATTCCAAATTAAAAATTTCAAAGAGCATATAAAATATTTTTGTATGAAGTTCAATTAGGTAATCTCCATCAACTAATCTGTAGTGCCTAAAGCCCCCTGCTTGACCATAAGAAATTAACTTTTCCCCAGAAAACTCTAAAAATTTTTCAGCAATATTAACAATTAGCAATGCTGTCAACTCATTAATAGTTTCTTGTTTTGAGAAAATTTCAAAAATACAAAATCTTTTTTCTAGATAAGAATTCCGATCCTCTTCAATATCAAAATTCGATTTGATCGCTGAAAAAACTTCATAAACTTTATCCTGTCTCCTTTTTAAGTATTCCATAAGAAGTATACCAGCATCATTAAATCTTTCACCGCTTGACAATGAACAAAGAATCTCAATAATCGGATCATCGACTCGATTATTTCTTTTTTTCTCTTCAAATTCTTTTTGAGATATTTGATACTCACTAGGGTTAGCAGATTGTATCTTCTCGTTAACGTAGGCAAGTGCTTCAATAGGTATTAATACCCCGTATTGTGTTAGAAAACGTTCTTTATCCACATCTATAATACCTTCATTATAGACATACTTTATCTCAGCTGTTAAGTAATCTATCCAGTCATTTGAGGATTTAAAATTATTAACAAGTACAAGCATCTCAACAATCTCTTTTGCATTTTCAGGGAACAAACTGATGAAAAAGTCTCTTACTTTAAAAACTTTGTTATCTGCAATAAAATCTATTATCACAAAATCAGACAAACTTTGGTCACTGATCTTAGCCGCTTTATCTTGAAATATGTCACATAACTCTTTATCGTGTAATTGCCTTATTGCAAGTAAAAAGCTATCAAAATCTATTTTAAAAAATTTCAGCAATTCTCCCAAAGATTCTTTATCAGTCAAATTCAACTTATGTTTAAAACTCAAAATAAACAAACTGATTTTCTCATTTGGAGAAAGAGAATTTTCTTTGATAATTTGATTATAATAACTACCTAATACCTCTTTTTCATTATCAATAAATTCATACTTTTTTTCTTTCGTCATAATAGCTGCAATTACTGCTATTCTAGGATTATTATGAGATAATTTCATTATTTTTCTCAAGTTACTAGTAGAAACTTTATTTATACTGTTGATTAGTAACTCAATCTGTTTATCACTCATTAAAGTCACTTTTTGTATTTTTGTTTTAAAAGACTTTAACTGATTAATAATTCCTGAAAGTGCATAGTCTCTTACAGTAATAATAATTTTCAACTTCTGTTCATACTCTTCTAATCTCAACAAATTAACAATTGCATCGAAATTAGTGATCGTATTGGCATCATCTAAAAATAAGTAATTTACTTTATTGCTATCTAATGCATCCTTAACATCTTGATAAACAGGCATACTATTGCTTTTAACACAAATCACATTACTATTTAAAGGCAATCTTTTGCATATCTCAATAGCTAGCTTCGTTTTTCCCGTTCCAGATACTCCGGATAGTAAAAGAATCTGATAATCATTTAGGCCTTCTACCAATTCTTCAATTGTTTGTGTTTCATCAATATAAGAGGTATTTAGAGGAGCATTAGTTTTACTTTTATCATGAACGGAAATAAATTGTTCTATATTCCAAACTTGCTCCGTTGATTCTATTATTCCAAGAAATTCCTTTGTAATATCTTGATATTTAAACTGAAGAAGGTCGTGGGATAATGTGTCTATACCAATGAGAGTTAGCTCTATTGAACCAGCCAACTCTCTGAGCTCTTTATCTTTTGCTACAGTTAAATTAGAAGAGGTGTGACAACAAATTATTTCTTGAATATCTTTTTTGCTAATTTTTGTTTTTTCAATTGCTTCTTTAATATCTATCTCTAACTTAGCTGTAGAGTCTGCTCTCGTACCATACATAACTAAAACGTATCTATTAATTTGATTATCAAAGAAGTATGTATCAGGTATTCCTTTTGTTGTCTTATCAGTCCCCTCCATAGAACCTAGAGATACGATATTTCCCCAACTTCTTTTACGATAAAGATAACTATCACATAATTTTTGAAATTTCCCTCCCTCTAGTTGTTTGATTTCATTTTGAATTCTATTCAACCTTGACATTTTCCCCCTCCTAATCTATCCACATCAAAACTGCTACTGGAATAGCTCATAGTACTTCGTTTGTAACAACTTTCTATACCATTATATATTTTATTGTGTACTTTCCCTATAAAATATAGTTTATCATATTTTCATTGAACAGAAACCTTATAACATCAACTAAAAATTTGATTCATTTTACAGTTTGCCTACTTAAGTTACAGTTTTAATTTTTTTCTTCTTTTGCTAAACTCATTTTGAGGTGATGAATATGTATAAAAATAGACTGAAAGATTTAATGCTAGAAAGAAATATTAGTAACCACAAACTAGCAAAAGAAACTGCAATATCTCGGCAAGCTATTAGTAAGATTAAAAACAATGAAATTCATGATATTTCCGTTAATGTATTAACTGAGTTGTTAGAATATTTTGACGTATCTTTTGATGAATTTGGAACAATATATACCCGTGAAGAGTGCTTACAAGCATTCCTACCTAATAAAGGTTTTAATCATGAAAATTTGGATCTATTAGAATCTTTACTTTCTAAAAACCTTCATATTTCATGCAAGTATCATCCTTATTCGTCAAAACAATGCTTGAATATTTATTCCAAAGGATATTTCAAAAAGTTTTCTTTTTCAGGAAATATGCGAATCAATACTACTTTATATGGATTAACATTTGAGATAACAGATTTTGATTTATATAAAAAAAGTGAAAATTTTCACTTTGATGATTTCTATAATTTCTATAAAAAATTTATTATTCAACTAGAGAACTATGCTTTAATATTAGGATTTACTCAAATAGTTATAAATATCAACTCTTATACGGACAAAGATTTACAAACATACTTAGAGCCTAGAGCAGTAAATTTAAAAGATTTACAGTTTTTAGTAAATAATTACAAATATTCTAATAGAGAAAATGAATTAATTAAAACATCAATCATTAAGAATCGAGGTTACATAGAACATAGCAGCAATAATTTCTATCAAAAAATAAAATCTGAAAAAGAGAGGATAAACAATTATGTAGACTGCCTAAACCAGTTGACATTTTTTGAAAAAGAACAAAAACGTATTTCTATGTTTTCAGAAGGAAATATATATTCCAACCACGATACAAAAAAATTTATCAAACAACTAAATACAGAAATTATCCCCAAAGAAAAGCTCGAAAAGGATGTCAAAAGACGATGGGGGTGGTGATGTTCTCATTTTCTTTCATCTTTCTCTATGCTATACTAATCTCGGCAACTTGCCCCCAAGGGGGGTGTGTAATATTGGATGAGCTTCTATCGTTAGTCATTGCGCCTATATTTGTAGGTATTGTTATTAAACTTTTTTCTCACTGGTTAGATGAGAACGACAATGACTAAAAGCAGGTTGCCTTCTAACTCACACATTCGTCGTCGCAACGAATGTAAAGAAAAACCACTCTATTCGCCGTAGAGTGGTTTTTGTGTAATATTGATAAAGCGACTATCGTTTCGCACCATCATAGTACCAAAAATAGAGTGAAAAAGCAACAATCCTATTTCATTAAACGTTTCAATAATATTTTACCATATTCTTTAATATACCTTGGAGGTAAGAAAAACAGCTTGCTACTCTTCTCATTTAATACAAAGCTATAAGTAAATATATTAATATAATCTATATTTTTTAGTCAAGTCTTCGTAATTTTATAACCTTGGATATATCATCAATCTCCAAAGCATCTGCAATACGTTCAATGTGTTCCAAATAGATTCTTTTTCGCTTGCCATTCGCAAGATTACTGAGATTAGATGGTTCAATACCTGACAATCTCGCTAGTTCTCTCAGAGACATATTTCTTTCAGCTAGTAAGTCATTAATCAATACTTCTACTTTAACCGATGTTTTTTCTTGACTCATAGTCATTTTCTCCTTTCTAAATGTTGTCTATATAAACATCGTATAGTAAACTATTTTTATAGTGTTGTTCGTATAGACATGCATTTTATATAAAAGAAGTGTATTTATGAGTAAAGTAAAAAAAGCAAATTTCGTCAGTTCTATCCATGCATATAGAGCAATTCATCGCATGACTCAACAAGAACTTGCAGAAAAGGTCGGTGTTTCAAGACAAACCATTCTTCAATTAGAAAAAAATTGCTATAATCCTTCTTTATTATTAGCTTTTAGGATTGCTAAATTTTTCCATGTGAGGATTGAGGATATATTCGTTGTTAATGAAAGTTAAACAGAAAAATATGTAAGTGAACAAAATTACAAAATTAACTAAAAAGAAATTTATCCTCTGCATAAGTGTATTTTTAGGAGGCGTATAATTTTGAAATCAGGATCCGTCATTCTATTGGTAATAAAGATAAGCGTGTAATCAGTCTATAAGACTTGTATAGCAGAAATAATACTGTAACTGCTACAACAAAAAAAGACACTTTCCAAATTGGAAAGTGTCTTTCAAAATGATAATTGAGTGGCACTCGATTTCCAAGGAAATCTTCGTCCCAGATTGTTTTCGTAAGCGAACACGTTCGCAACGACTCCAAGTAATTAACGTTTTGAGAATTGTGAAGCTTTACGAGCTTTTTTAAGACCTGGTTTTTTACGTTCAACCATACGTGCGTCACGAGTAAGTAACCCAGCGCGTTTTAAAGCAGAACGGAAGTCAGGATCTACTTGTAACAATGCACGAGCGATTCCGTGACGGATAGCTCCTGATTGTCCAGCATAGCCACCACCGTTTACGTTTACGATTACATCGTAAGCGCCTTTTGTTTCAGTTACGCCAAATGGTTGGTTGATAACTTCACGCAAGTCAGCATGTGGAATATATTCTTCTACGTCTTTTTTGTTTACAGTAATTTTACCAGTACCTGGTACTAAGCGTACGCGGGCAACTGCATTTTTACGACGGCCTGTGCCGCTATATTGTACTTGTGCCAATGAATTTCCCTCCTTAAATTAAGTTCGTGATATCTAATACTTCTGGTTGTTGTGCAGCATGTGGATGCTCAGCTCCACCGTATACGTTCAATTTAGTAAATTGTTTACGTCCTAAAGTGTTTTTAGGTAGCATACCTTTTACAGAAGTTTCGATAAGACGGCGAGAGTTTTTGTCGCGTAATTCACCAGCAGTCACTGATTTTAATCCTCCAGGATACATTGAGTGACGGTAGTAAATTTTGTCTGTAGCTTTTTTACCTGTTAATTTTACTTTATCAGCGTTAATTACGATTACGAAATCTCCAGTATCCACATGTGGTGTGAATGTTGGTTTATTTTTACCACGTAGTACAGAAGCAACAACTGCTGATAGACGTCCTAAAGGAACATCTGTTGCATCTACTACGTACCATTTACGTTCTACTTCGCCAGCTTTGGCCATATATGTTGTACGCACGTTTCTTTCCTCCAATTTTGTTTTCGATGTTTGACATACACTTGAGTTTCCGGGGCTCATTGTGGGGCAAACAATACCATTTAATATTTTACCTTCAATCACTGATAAAGTCAATGTTTTTCTGCGCTTTCAGAAAATAGATTTTCACTTATTTTTTTGTGCCTTTTAAACAGAAAAAAACCGCCAACGTCAACGTCAGCGGCTTTGGGAGTTGTTTTAAATTATGCGTCAATACCAGGCGCTTTGCCAAGTTTGGCTTGTAACATCCAAATATTTTTTTCGATGTCTGTTTTGTTTGCGATGAAAATGTCTTGTGTGCAGTCGTCGCCTTCTTCACCAGAAACTTCGATTCCTTTTGCGTAAAGGTCTGCTAAGTAACGGTAGCCTGCTACTAATTTTTCCATACGTTCTGGAATGGTGCGGTCCCAGTTACCAATTTCATCTTCAATTTTTGTATTTTCTGCGAATTCACGCAATGTTGAGAATGGAGAGCCGTCCAATGTGATTAAACGTTCTGAAACAACATCTAATTGCTCATTGATTTGATCCATGTATTCATCCATTTGTGGGTGAAGTGTTAAAAATTCAGGTCCACGCATATACCAATGTGTTTGATGAATTACCACGGAAAATTGGCTTAAATCTGCAACGAGTTGGTTCAAAATTTCTTTTGTTTTTTCAAATTTCATTCTTTGTCATCCTCCTAAATATTATTTCTACACTCTTAGTGTAATATGAATTGTGAAAAAAGTACACTGAAAACCTTTCTTTTTTAAAATTATTATCAAATTATAATAATTACAATTAATAATCTAATTAATTTCCTGAAATCGCTGTTTTTTCATCCGCAGTGACGACTTTTTGTTCCGCTTGAGTGAGGATCGTGTCGAGTGCCTCTGTCAACTCGTCAGTATCTTCTTTTCCTGTGACGAAAGCTAAAAAAAACTGATTCAGTCTCAGTTGCTCCACTGCTGGCAAGTACCATTGTCCTTCTACTTGCTTAACCGTTAATGGCAGTTCAACTGGCTCATGACTGACATTGATTTGTTGGATTTCTTTTTTTAAAACGGCTAGCGTGTGCTGCATGTCTAGCGCTTGTGTTGCCTGTTGCGTTTGCTGAAGAAGAGCAGTGGTTGTATCTTCAATCGCCGTCACAAAATCTAAGCCCTTAATCTGAAAAGTGATTGTCGCTTGCCCATTCAATTCTTTCGTGGCTACTAGGTGATATGACGCTTTTTTCTTCACTTGAGCCAGTAATTCTGCGCTAAGCTTCTGGGCTTCAGTCTCGGTGACTTCAGCGTTCATTTCTTTTAAGCTATTGAAAAATTGCTTCTGGAACTGTTGACGGCTCGTCTGCAAATGCTCCGCTAAGACTTTCGGTTCACGAAAAGTTTGAGAGAATGTCGCTGGCTTTTCTTGATAAATAAAGTAATCTACCAACTGTTGCGCTGCTTTTTCGCCGGAACGAGACGGTGCACTGCAGCTTGCTAACGCCCCAATGAATAACAGAAATAGTGGTAGTAGCTGTTTCTTCATTCCTCATCCTCATTTCCTCAAGTCTTCGTCTCTCTTCTAGTTAAGCAACTTCTCAGCCATTTGTCAAAGCTATTTACTATCAATTATTTGCGGAATTCTGCTAATTTTTGATAACTTTGTGCTAAAACTTGTTGAGTTTCTTGAAAAACAGGATACAGTTCTTGATAAACTAGCAATTGATCCGCTCGTGGCGTGACCGTTTCATGAATCAGCACCTGTTGCGCCGCTGCTTGCAAATTTGGTAACTGCCCTAAGCCTTGCCAACCTAGCAAAACAGCGCCTAATGCCGAAGCTTCGGTGCTATCAGTGAACGATAACGTTTCTCCCAGCACATCAGCCATGATTTGACGGAACACAGGGGAATCAGCAAAGCCGCCTGTCGCCCGAATCTCCTGAACGGGTCCACCGAGTTGTTTCAAATCCTCTAAAATAGTTTTTAAATTGAAACAGATGCCTTCCACCACCGCTCGAGCTAAATGTCCAGCATGGTGATTTTTGCGCAAGCCAATAAAACTTGCGCTCGCCTCTGCATTCCACAGCGGTGCTCGTTCACCAAGCAAATAAGGATGAAACAGTAAGCCATTTGCCCCAGCTGGCACGGTTGCAATTTGGGCCATAATTGGGTCATAGAGATTGGTCCCGTTTTGGATAGCTTGCTGACGTTCTTCTGCAAAAATCGTTTGGCTCGCCCAATCTAACGCAACTGCACCATTACTACTTGCACCACCAATCACCCAGTGCTGTTCATCTAGAGCAAAACAAAACGTTTCACCTTGCGGATGCAAAAAAGGTTCTTCGACAATATACCGAAGTGCGCCGCTCGTACCAACGGTCAAAGTCGCTACACCCATTCCTAGCGCTCCCAAACCTAAATTAGACAATGGACCATCCGCGCCACCAAGAACTAAAACCGTTTCCTCCTCAACACCAAGCATCTCTTGCCAAGAAGGCGCTAATGCTGGAAAAATGAACGTTGACGGGGCAACTTTTGGCAACTGTTCCTCCTCAATAGATAAATACGCTAAAATCGACGATTCCCATTGCCGCGTGTGAATATTAAATAAACCCATCCCCGAAGCACTACTATAATCTGTCCAGTATTCGCCAAAGAAACGGTAAAAAATGTAGTCCTTAATCCCAATAAACTTGGCCGCGCTCTGCGCAACGGCTGGCTGATTTTCCTGCAGCCAGCGAATCTTGTACAAAGGCGCCATTGGATGAACTGGCATGCCTGTCAATTGATAAAACAATTGGGCCGCTGGCGTTTCTTTTAACGCTTCCGCATAATCAGATGCTCGTGTGTCAGCCCAAGTAATCACTTGGGTCAATGGGCGTCCTTGCGCATCCATGGCAATTAAGCCATGCATCGCTGAAGCAAAAGAAATGAGCCCAATTGGTTGATTCTTCACTTGTTGTGTGACGGTTCGAATACAGTTCACCACAGCTTGGAACAGCGTTTCTGGGTCTTGCTCCGCCATTCCTTCAGTCTCTTGAATTAATGGATAACGCACATAGCTAGAAGCTACGACTGTGCCATTGGGTTGAAAAGCCACTGCTTTGGCTTGCGTAGTGCCAACGTCGACACCAATCGCTAATTTTTCCATTTGATTCCCTCATTTCTTGTTTCTTTTATTATTCCTAACAAAAAAAGATTTGTCTAGTCAAACGAAAAAGTTTAAAAAAAGCGTAGTTTATTTTTAAGGAGGTAACCTATGTTTTTCTTGAGTCTCTTTTTGATTGGTGCCTGTTTCGGTTCTTTTTTATGCTTAGTGGCGGAGCGCTTACCAGTAGGGCGTTCTTTGTGGTGGCCCCCTTCCCACTGTCAAGGTTGCCACCAGCCTCTACAACTCTATGAATTAATTCCAGTTGTTTCGATTTTGCTGCAGCGCTTTCGTTGTCGAAAGTGTCAACAGCCAGTAGCTAAGAGTTATCTTTTAGCAGAACTTGTCATGGGCGGCTTAACCGCAAGCTGTTTTTCAGCTGGCCTGACGATTGATGCTTTGATTCTCTGGTGGTGGCTGACGAGCGCTTTCACATTATCCTTGATTGATTACTGGTATTTAGTGGTTGAACCGAAGATTCTTTATCCTAGTTTTTTTGTGCTTTGCTTGCTGAAAGTGGCGGGTCAGCATTCGTTTTACTTACTGACTGGTCTTTTTTGTTTTTGTTTTTTCCAAGCCGTCTTACATTATTTTCCGGAAGCCATGGGGCGAGGGGATCTTTTGTTACTGGGTTTGTGGGGCTGTTTTTTACAGGTACCTCAGTTGCTGATGCTACTATTTTTTGCCAGTAGTTATGGCCTAATCTATGGCTACAGCTGTAAATTTTTGGGGTATCCAGTTGAACAGACACTTCCCTTTGTCCCCTTTTTAAGTTTGGGCTTACTCACAATCAGTTGCTTATAGCAAATAAAAAAAAGCCGTAAGGAGCATGCTCCTTACGGCTTTTTAGGGTTTATTTATTGATGTTTTTCATCGCATCTTCAGCAGCCATTTGTGCTTCAATGTCTGAAATACTATAAACGTTTTCGCTAGCTACGCCAACTTCTTTTGGTTCCATGTTACGGTAACGAGCCATACCAGTACCAGCTGGGATGATTTTACCAATGATAACATTTTCTTTCAATCCAAGTAATGGATCTTTTTTGCCACGGATAGCAGCATCTGTTAACACGCGTGTTGTTTCTTGGAAGGATGCAGCAGATAAGAAGCTGTTTGTTTCCAATGACGCTTTGGTAATACCAAGTAAAACTGGACGACTAGTAGCAGGGACGCCACCAGCAACTAATGTGTCGTAGTTACGGTCTTTAAATTCTGCGATGTCCATTAATGTTCCTGGAAGGATTTCAGTGTCACCTGGATCCATTACGCGGATTTTACGTAACATTTGACGAACCATTACTTCGATATGTTTGTCGCCGATTTCTACCCCTTGCATACGGTAAACACGTTGTACTTCACGTAATAGGTAGTTTTCAACAGATAAAACATCACGAACTTGTAATAATTGTTTTGGATCAATTGAACCTTCTGTCAACGGTGCACCACGGTGGATGATGTCGCCTTCAGCAACTTTCATACGTGCAGTGTAAGGGACAGTATAGGTACGTGTATCTGTTTTTCCTTTGATGGTTACTTCTTTTTGACGTGTGGCAGGATCTTCAGAAATATCGATAACTTCACCGGTTACTTCTGTAATCACTGCTTGTCCTTTCGGATTACGTGCTTCAAAGATTTCTTGGATACGAGGTAAACCTTGAGTGATATCGTCACCGGCAACCCCACCAGTATGGAACGTACGCATGGTTAACTGTGTACCAGGTTCCCCGATAGATTGAGCGGCGATTGTACCAACTGCTTCTCCGACTTCAACGTCAGAACCAGTTGCCAAGTTACGTCCGTAACAGTGCTTACATACACCATGTTTTGTGTTACATGTAAAGACAGAACGGATGGTTACTTTTTCAATACCAGCGTCCACGATTTCTCTGGCAAGATCTTCAGTGATTAATTGATCCGCACCAATGATGATTGCACCAGTTTCTGGATGAACAACTGATTTACGTGTATAACGACCTAATAGACGTTCGTCTAATGGTTCGATAATTTCGTTACCTTCACGAATGGCTTCGATTTCAAGACCACGGTCAGTGCCACAGTCGTCTTCACGAATGATTACGTCTTGGGCAACGTCAACTAAACGACGTGTTAAGTAACCTGAATCGGCTGTCTTCAAGGCCGTATCGGTCATCCCTTTACGAGCCCCGTGAGTTGAGATAAACATTTCTAAGACAGAAAGTCCTTCACGGAAGTTTGAGATGATTGGTAATTCCATGATTCGTCCATTCGGAGCGGCCATCAAACCACGCATACCAGCTAACTGTGTAAAGTTGGAGATGTTACCACGGGCTCCAGAGTCAGACATCATGAAGATTGGGTTACGAGCTTCCATACTTTCGATCAGTTTTTGTTGGATTTCGTCTTTGGCACCGTTCCAAACGCCGATTACACGTTCATAACGTTCGTCATCAGTAATTAAACCACGACGGAATTGTTTAGTAATTGTTTCAACTTGTTTGTGGGCAGCATCAATGATTGCTTGTTTTTCATGAAGAACCATGATATCGGCAATCCCTACCGTCATCCCAGCATAAGTTGAGTGTTTGTAACCTAAGTCTTTCATGCGGTCAAGCATTTTAGAGGTTTCCGTAATGTGGAATCTCTTGAAGACTTCAGCAATGATATTTCCAAGATTTTTCTTCTTGAATGGTAAAACTAATTCTTGCTCTTTAATGTGTGCAGGAATGTCTGTACCAGCTTCTACGAAGTATTTATCTGGTGTTTGAACAGTTAAGTTATAGTCTGTTGGTTCGTTCAAGTAAGGGAACTCAACAGGCATGATTTCGTTAAAGATGATCTTACCAACTGTGGTGATTAAGATTCGTTCTTTTTGCCAATCAGTAAATGGTTTGTCACCTAAAAGTGTTGTTTGAACCCCAATACGTGAGTGTAAATGCACGTAGCCATTTTGCCATGCTAAAACAGCTTCGTTCATGTCGCGGAAGATCATGCCTTCCCCTTCACGGCCTTCTTCTTCCATTGTTAGGTAGTAGTTACCTAAGACCATATCTTGAGATGGTGTAACAACTGGTTTACCATCTTTCGGGTTCAAGATATTTTGGGCAGCAAGCATTAACATACGAGCTTCTGCTTGTGCTTCTTCGTTTAGAGGCACGTGAACCGCCATTTGGTCTCCATCGAAATCGGCATTGTAGGCTTCACACACTAATGGGTGAAGACGAATCGCACGACCTTCAACAAGAACAGGTTCGAAAGCTTGGATCCCTAATCTATGCAACGTAGGTGCCCGGTTAAGTAAAACTGGGTGTTCTTGGATAACTTCTTCTAAAATATCCCAAACTTCATCTTCGCCACGTTCGATTTTACGTTTCGCATTTTTAATGTTTGTCGCAATTTCACGTTGTACTAATTCACGCATTACAAATGGTTTGAATAATTCAATCGCCATTTCTTTTGGTAAACCACATTGGTACATTTTTAAGAACGGACCAACGACGATTACGGAACGACCAGAATAGTCAACACGTTTACCTAGTAAGTTTTGACGGAAACGACCTTGTTTCCCTTTCAACATGTGAGAAAGAGATTTCAATGGACGGTTACCTGGTCCAGTAACTGGACGGCCACGACGACCATTATCGATTAAAGCATCGACCGCTTCTTGTAACATCCGTTTTTCGTTTTGAACAATGATGCTTGGCGCATTTAAGTCTAATAAACGTTTTAGACGGTTGTTACGGTTGATAACACGGCGGTATAAGTCGTTTAAGTCACTTGTTGCAAAACGACCACCTTCCAATTGAACCATCGGACGTAAATCTGGTGGAATAACTGGGATAACATCCATTACCATCCAGCTTGGTTGGTTACCAGAAGCACGGAAGGCTTCTAAGATGTCTAAACGACGGATGGCACGTGTCCGTTTTTGACCAGAAGCTGTTTTCAATTCTTCTTTTAATTGCGCAACTTCGCCATCTAAATCGACGTTATCTAATAATTGTTTCACGGCTTCGGCACCCATAGCAGCTTTGAAGGCTTGGCCATATTGTTCACGTTTTTCACGATATTCGCGTTCCGTTAACAATTGTTTTTTCTCTAATGTTGTGTCACCTGGTTCGATGACAACGTATGAAGCAAAATAAATGACTTCTTCCAATGCACGAGGGCTCATGTCTAAAACAAGACCCATCCGAGATGGAATTCCTTTAAAGTACCAGATATGTGAAACTGGTGCGGCTAATTCAATATGTCCCATACGTTCACGACGTACTTTTGAACGAGTGACTTCAACGCCACAACGGTCACAGACAATACCTTTATAACGGATACGTTTATATTTACCACAAGCACATTCCCAGTCTTTGGTTGGACCAAAAATGCGTTCACAGAATAACCCTTCACGTTCGGGTTTTAATGTACGGTAGTTAATTGTTTCGGGTTTTTTAACTTCCCCATAAGACCAGCTTCTGATCTTTTCTGGTGAAGCAAGCCCTATTTGCATACTTTCGAATTTATTTACATCGATCAAAAGGAATTCCCTCCATTTCCTTATTTAGAGAAGCTGAGTCAGCAACTTGTTAGCAAATGGCAAGCATCACTTGAAAGAAGGTCTGACGACACTTGGAACAAGTAATGACTTGCGCAGTTGCAACAAAGTCGCAGTTGAATCAACTCATCAGAGTGGTAGCGACAAATTAGTCTCTGTCTTCGGCTGTTTCAATTTCTTGAACAACGTCTTGCGCTTCTTCTTTCACGACTGATTCTGCTTCTTTTTCCAGCTGTTTCGCTGATTGTTGTTCCGCAAATTTGGTTAGTGCGTCAACGGTGATTAAATCATCATCGTCATCGTCCATATCGCGTAACTCAATCTCAGCTTCCTCAATGTCCAAGACACGCATGTCTAAACCAAGTGATTGTAATTCTTTCACTAATACTCGGAATGATTCAGGCACACCTGGTTTTGGAATTGGTTCACCTTTAACGATGGCTTCGTATGTTTTCACACGTCCGACAACGTCATCAGATTTGTAAGTTAAGATTTCTTGTAATGTGTAAGCAGCACCGTAAGCTTCCAGTGCCCAAACTTCCATTTCCCCGAAACGTTGTCCACCGAATTGAGCTTTACCACCCAACGGTTGTTGCGTAACAAGAGAGTAAGGTCCGATTGAACGAGCATGCAATTTGTCATCAACCATGTGGGCTAATTTAATCATATACATGACACCAACGGAAATACGGTTATCAAATGGTTCACCTGTACGTCCATCGTAAAGAACTGTTTTAGCATCGCTAGCCATACCAGCTTCACGAACAGTTTCCCAAACGTCTTCATCGGTTGCCCCATCGAAAACAGGTGTTGCAACGTGAATACCTAATTGGCGAGCAGCCATACCTAAGTGTAATTCAAGTACTTGTCCGATATTCATACGAGAAGGTACCCCTAATGGGTTCAACATGATATCAACAGGTGTTCCGTCAGGTAAGAATGGCATATCTTCTTCCGGCATAATACGGGAAACAACCCCTTTATTTCCGTGACGTCCCGCCATTTTATCTCCTTCGTGAATTTTACGTTTTTGAACGATATAGACACGAACTAACATGTTGACACCTGGTGATAATTCATCGCCAGCTTCACGAGTAAAGATTTTCACATCATGAACGATACCGCCGCCACCGTGAGGTACACGGAGAGACGTATCACGAACTTCGCGGGCTTTTTCCCCGAAGATTGCGTGTAATAAACGTTCTTCTGCAGATAATTCTGTAACCCCTTTAGGTGTGACTTTCCCAACTAGTAAGTCGCCATCTTGAACTTCAGCACCAATGCGGATAATCCCCATTTCGTCTAAGTCTTTCAATGCGTCTTCCCCAACGTTTGGAATTTCACGGGTAATTTCTTCAGGTCCTAATTTCGTATCACGTGCTTCTGATTCATATTCTTCAATATGCACAGAAGTGTAGACATCGTCTTTAACTAAACGACGGCTCATGATAATGGCATCCTCGTAGTTGTAACCTTCCCATGTCATGAAGGCAACTAAGACGTTTTGCCCTAAAGCCATTTCGCCTTCTTCCATAGAAGGTCCATCCGCTAAAGTATCGCCTTTTTCAACTTTTTCACCTAAGTGAACAATTGGGCGTTGGTTGTAGCTTGTTCCTGAGTTAGAACGACGGAATTTTGTAACCATATATTTGTCTAATGCGCCATTGTCGCGACGAACGCGAATTTCTTTTGCATCGACGAATTCTACGACACCGTCATGTTTACATAGTAAAGCAGCACCTGAGTCATGGGCTGATTTATATTCCATACCTGTACCTACCCACGGAGAGCGTGGTTGAATTAACGGCACCGCTTGACGCTGCATGTTGGCACCCATCAAGGCACGGTTGGAGTCATCGTTTTCTAAGAAAGGAATACATGCTGTTGCGACTGCGACTACTTGTTTTGGTGAAACGTCCATGTAGTCAACTTTGTCTACGGCAACTTCTAAGTTTTCACTTTGTAGACGCGCCATAACAACATCATTGGCAAATGTGCCATCTTCATTTAAAAGTGAGTTCGCTTGCGCTACGATATAATGGTCTTCGATGTCTGCTGTTAAGTAATCTACTTGATCAGTAACACGGCCTGTCGCACGATCAACACGGCGATAAGGCGTTTCGATGAAACCAAATTTATTCACTTTCGCATAACTAGATAAGCTATTGATCAACCCGATATTTGGTCCCTCAGGCGTTTCAATTGGACACATACGACCATAGTGAGAGTAGTGAACGTCACGAACTTCATAACCGGCACGGTCACGAGTCAAACCACCAGGCCCTAAGGCTGATAGACGACGTTTATGGGTTAACTCACCTAATGGGTTTGTTTGGTCCATGAACTGTGATAACTGTGAAGAACCAAAGAATTCTTTGATACTTGCTACCACTGGACGGATGTTAATTAATTGTTGTGGTGTCAATGTTTCTGTGTCTTGAATAGACATTCTTTCACGAACCACACGTTCCATACGGGCTAAACCAATACGGAATTGGTTTTGTAATAATTCGCCTACTGAACGGATACGACGATTACCTAAGTGGTCGATGTCATCGACATTACCGATATCTTCCATTAAGTTGAAGAAGTAGCTCATTGAAGCAACGATATCTGCTGGACGAACTGTTTTTACGCTGTCGTCTGGATAGCCGTTACCAATCACATTTACGATACGTTCAGGATCTTTTGGTGAAAGAACTTGAATCACTTGGATCGTCATTGGTTCAGTTACTACCGCATCTTCACTTGGATAGTAAGTTACGCTGTTTAAGCCGTTGTCAATGTATTCGCCTAATGTTTCCATGATTTGGTGTGTTAAAACTGTGCCTTTTTCGACAATGATTTCACCAGTTTCTGGATCAACTAGCGTTTCAGCTAAGGTTAAGTTTAATAGACGTGTTTTTAAGTCTAATTTTTTGTTAACTTTGTAGCGACCAACGTTTGCCAAATCATAACGTTTTGGATCAAAGAAACGTGCAGTTAACAAGCTACGTGAGCTATCTGCTGTTTTTGGTTCGCCTGGGCGAAGACGTTCATAAATGTCTTTCAAGCCTTCTTCTGTACGAGAATCACTTGCGTTTTTGTGTAAATCTTTTTCAATTGTGTTGCGTAAGCTTTCGCTGTCGCCGAAAATTTCAAAGATGGTATCATCTGAACCGAAACCTAAAGCACGAACTAACACAGTTAAAGGAATTTTACGTGTGCGGTCAATCCGAACATAAGAAATGTCTTTCGCATCTGTTTCCATTTCTAACCATGCACCACGGTTAGGAATGACTGTTGAGCCAAAACCTTCTTTGCCGTTTTTGTCCACTTTTCCATGGAAGTAAACACCTGGAGAACGAACTAATTGGGAAACGATAACACGTTCTGCCCCGTTGATGATGAAGGTACCCATTTCTGTCATTAATGGGAAATCGCCGAAGAATACTTCTTGGGATTTAATTTCACCTGTTTCACGGTTAGTTAAACGTAATGTTACATGTAATGGCGCAGAATAGTTGGCATCATGTGCGCGGGCTTCTTCTACTGTGTACTTTGGTTCTTTTAATTCATAGTCAACAAATTCTAAGGATAAGTTTCCTTGGAAATCATCAATTGGTAAAATGTCTTCAAACATTTCACGAAGTCCCTCATCTAAAAACCATTGATAAGAGTCTGTTTGGATTTCAATTAAATTTGGTAATTCCAATACTTCACTGATACGTGCGAAACTTCTACGTTCGCGATGCTTTCCGTATTTTACTACGTGTCCAGCCAAGCTCTTCACCCCTCTAGTTATAAGTCTATCAAAACACCGATCCGAAAAATTACATTTACGTTACATATATTAAATATATGTAACAAAAAGCATTTTTTGCAGTTTTTAAGCAAAAAAAAACCAAAAATAGAACATGCTTCCGAAAAATTTTCTGGCGTTTCTACTTTTGTTTTCCTATAAAAAACCGGAACGGACAATATTTCGCTCCTGCTTCGTCACTTTCAGATAGTTTTTGCTCTATAGATTCTACTACCTTTGTCTAGAAAAGTCAAGGGTTTCTTTAAGGTTTTCTTTTTCATAAAAAGGAGTTTTTTTGTAAAGGGTTTTAATGAAAAAATGCGTAATAAATAATTACGCATTTTTTCAACAACTAGAAAATATATTCAATTATTTGGTCAATTTTCGCCATATCTTTTAATGGCAAATGCTCAATTTGACTTAATTTTCTTTCAGTGAAGTCCAAAGATTTCAGTTGTGAGATCACTACTTGTCCTTGGGTTTCTATGTCATCGGGCAACGTATATCGAGTGGGAATATTTTTAATGGTGGAAGTAATCGGGCAAATCACAGCAAACATGGTTTTCCGATTAAATTCATATCTTGACACGACTAAACCAGGGCGTCTCTTCTGAATTTCTTTACCTGCAGCAGGATCAAAATCAATCCATACAATATCTCCTTTTTTGGGAATGTACTTCTTTTCAACGTTCATTAAAAAAGTTCTCTCCCCTCAGGTGCAAGATCATGCCACTCATCTTTTTCATAATACTCACCTTCTGGACCTTCACTAAATGGATCCTGAATTTTAGGGACTAATGTAATTGTACCGTCGTCAGAATACATCACAATATATTCTTGGTCGACTTTTGGTTTTTTACCATTATCAGTGGGTAAAGTTAAAACGACCGAGCTTCCTTGTCTTCTTGATTTAGTTGTTAGCATGAAATCACTCCCTTCGCTTCATTATACTATGCCTTTGCAATGATGGAAAGAATTTTAAATCACACTTAATGTGACTGAGTTTACTATATAATGCGTAATAAATAATTACGCATTTTCCCTTATCTTCCTATTCGCACACAAAAAAACGAATGCAAAGATGCATTCGTTTTTGACTAACCGCCACCTAATAAAAAGTCTAGGACATTCATGCCGCCGCTTGTTTGGCTGCGGTAAAGTTCGGTGTAGCCGCATTGGGTACAGCTAATTGTAATAAATTTTTTATTTTGAACATCAAAAATTTTCGCAAAGTTCCCACCTGTTGCTTGAAATTGGTCCGACACATAGTGCATGTTGCCACATTTCTCACAAACATATTGTTGCTTTTCCATTCCCCTCACTCCTTCTCAATAAAATAAGTATAGCAAACGCCTGCTTCATTTTCCTCCATCCTAAGATGGATTTTTTCACTAGTTGACCAAGCCTTTTCCTTTCCGCTACAATAAGCATAACGAATCGGAGGAAAAAATATGTCGACAAAAAGCCAAGTCCTAACTTTATTGATGAAACAAACGCCCGCATTCCTTTCGGGCGAAGAGATGGCACAACGTCTGTCCTTATCTCGCACAGCTATTTGGAAAGCAATTAATGAATTGAAAAAAGATGGCTATCAAATTACTAGCGTGCAAAATAAGGGGTATCGCCTTGAGAAATCAGATGTCCTTTCTGCAGAAGGCATTCAGTTGGCATTATGGCCACAAACACCGCCTTTAACAATTACCGTCCTAGAAACATCTGAATCTACCATGACCGATGCTAAGCGGGCGATTTTAGACCAGACGCCCGACAATACATTGATTGTTGCTGACATGCAAGAAATGCCGCGGGGCAGGTTCGGCCGACCATTTTTCGCTACGCCAGGTAAAGGGATTTACATGAGCATGGTGCTTCAACCGAACCAAAATTTTGAAGAAATCGCCCAATATACTGTGATTATGGCCGTAGCGGTCGCTCGAGCAATGGATGCTCTGGCAGGCGTTCACACAGAAATTAAATGGGTCAACGACCTTTATTTAAATGGCAAAAAAGTTTGCGGGATTTTGTCGGAAGCCATGAGCAATGTGGAAACAGGGCAGATTTCCAATGTCATCATCGGCATGGGGATTAATTTTTCAATTACAGAAACCGAATTTCCTGAGGACATTCGGCAGAAAGTGACTTCTCTTTTCCCAGATGGTGAACCGACGGCGACGCGAAATGAATTAGTCGCCAACATTTGGAATCATTTTTATCAAATTTTAGACGAACGTTCAACGAAAGACTTTTTAGAAGAATACCGACAACGCTCCTTTGTGATTGGCAAAGACGTCGCTTTTACCCAAAACGGGCAAGACTTCCGCGGCGTTGCGACAACCATTAATGGAAATGGAGAATTGATTGTCCAGTTGCCTGATGGCACGGCCAAAACGTTGTCTTCTGGGGAAATTAGTTTGGACCAGATTGGTGAATGGCGTCGAGGATAAGTGGGGAAGTTTAGAAAAAGAGCAAGAAAGCATCTGTCTAAATTTAAACAGATGCTTTCTTGCTCTTTAAAAATCAACTTCTTTTTGTGCTAACATTTCGCACAATTCTTTTGGGAAATTCGTATAGGGATTTTCATTGATTTTCATTTCTTCTAAAGGAGACAACCAGTTTTTATTCGTATTCTGAAAAGCAATAGCTACTTTTTCTTCAAGATACTTACATACTTCTGCGCCTTTAAAATTTCGATAACTGTCTTTTAAATGCAGAACTTTCTCTAATCTCCCATATAAATTTTCTCTAGTCATGTATCGATTGACTTCCTCAAAGTGAAGTAATAACCAGAGTTCAAAGCATTCATTTGAAAAAATTGTCTTGATTTCAGGACGATGTCGTTGTGCACATCTTACCGCGTTTTCAATCGATTCTGTGGTTTGTTCGTCCTTGTCATACATAACATAAAACAAATCATAATTGTCTCGCTCCGCTTTTCCCATACTCCGAATACAGGAAACGGCGTATTCGACCAACGCCTCTCCTTGACGTCTACATGTTTTTACTTTGAGTTTACTTTTAATATTGACTGCAGAATATTTTCGTTTAATCAATCTAAGGTAAGCTTCTTCTGTTTCTCCTTCGCAAAAAATCATGACATTTGGTTTTAATTTCTTTCCTTTTTTTACCCTTTTTATTTTTGGCATACCAACTTCTACTCCTTTACCTTCACTGCCTGAACGATTTCACTTCGATCAATATGAGGAACACCACCGAACAGACCATTTAAATAACGGCGATAATATGTGATATCTCCGCGACCTTTTTTTGGGTCTGCTTCAAAGTCATACAAAGCGTATAATTCGCTGGCGCCACGATAATTCTTATCTGTGAAGTAAATTTGATCCTTTCTCAATTGATTATCCATCAAATGAAGTTCATGGGAGGTCAAGATAAATTGTGTATTCGTCTCCATGGCATTGAACGCTTCTAACAATGTTCCTGACAACTCTTGATGAAACGCATCATCAAATTCATCAAAAACAAAAACTTTTTCTTCTGGATTAAATAAAATATTTAGCGCTAAGCCAATTAATTTTTTTGTCCCAGAAGATTCCAAATCATAATGAATACGTTCTTGTCCGACCACTTGATTCATTTCGTCATATTGGTTATAAACAGAGTACAGCGAATACAGACTTTTCTTGACTCGACCAATTTCAATGGTCGGGGCTTTTTCTTGGATAATTCGTTCTAAAACAGCGGCTAATTTTTCTTGTTTCGAGTAATCTTCCTCTTTGTCTTTCACAGGAACCAAGTCAACCATGTTCATATCCGCAAGTTTCAAAAAGTTCAAGACTTTCTCTTTGTCTTTTTCATTGCTCAGCCGTTCAATATTCCGTAAAGATCCATCAAAAATAACTAACTGATTGGCAAACCAACGAACGACATTCGTAGCGTGCTGATCATTTTTTGATTCCAACGTATGGATAACTAACGAATTAGACTTAATTTGTGTTTGGTATTCTTGATATTTTTCTGGAAAAACGGAAGATTCCGCACCGTCTCTCTTAAAATAATAAACAAAATCATCCTGCGTTTTGTCATAAATCTCTAAAGATTCCTTAACTACTTCGCGCGCTGTGTTAGCTAACGAATAGCGATACAAGACACTGTCATTAATAAATTCAATGGTCATAACAGATGGGCTTTGTTTAGCAAGAGGGTCTAACGCAAAAGGTTCATATAATAAAGCATCATTAATCGAAGCTTGTTCTCTTAAAACTAATGTTTTTAATGCATTTAACCCACTCACTAAATTTGATTTTCCTGAACCATTTCCCCCAAAAATAATGGCACTCTTCAGTAACCTTAGTTTTTCTGGGTAATTTTTAGGTTTCACTTCGAAACGATTATTGACATACTTTCGTAAATACGCACCTGTTTGTAGGGAAAGTGTTTGTTCCTCTTTAAAAGATAGAAGATTTTTGACTGTAAAATTAACTAGCATGCTGTTCACCTCCTCGTTTTTTCATCTATTCTTTTATTATATCGTTAAAATCAGATACTGTAAAACGTTTTTCCGTTTTTAAAATAACTTTCCCAAAATAACACTTTTCTCCCACACCTTTAAATTTATTTAAAAAACAATAAATTTTCTTAAACTTCATTGTGAGAACCGCTGCATAAATTCTATACTTCTAGCGTTAGATAAAATAACCTTGTTAGGTGAGGCTCCTATCCAAACATAGGCTATTGCGCAGAAATGTCGAAAGACACCAATGTGTAAAACAGGAATGGTCGAATTAAGGCTCTTCTAAAAATAGCTAAGAGAAATCTTTACGTTGGATAGTGCTAAAGCTCAGACGATGAGAACCGATTGGCTTGCTGTGTCCTGTTTAGTCGCAAGCGCTTATTTACGATCGATGCTGGCTTAGTCTACTCTTTCAAGGGAAAAAGAAAGGGATTCTCATGCAAACATCGAATAAAAAATTTCCACTTTATGCCCTAACAACGCTTGGTTTTACTTTCCTCACTTTGTTAGTGGCGGCTAGTCCAAATTGGTTTCAACAAATGGACGAAGCTATCTATCACATCAAATGGCAATTAAATGCCCCACTTTTAACAGCGGTCAATCTGTTAGCAAAAACAGCCACAATTGGACCAATGCTGCTATTCTTCTTATTATTGATGGTATACCTTTTACGCAAAAAAGAAAAAATCCTAGCCTTTTGGGCTGTCAGTAACCTATTAGCTGTCGGCTTCTTAGGGAGCGTTTTTAAACATGTGGTGGGTCGGGCTCGACCAAACCTAGGCGCTTTAGCCGACCGGAGCTCTGCTAGCTTTCCCAGCGGACATTCATTATTAGCAATGGCGCTAGTCTGTACGATTTTGATCATTTTGGCCTATCTTCATGTCGAAAAAACCAAAGGCATCAAAATTTTCTTACTCACTTATTTAGTTTTGATTGTGTTAGGTCGTTTAATCTTACGCGTTCATTATCCTAGTGATGTCATCGCTGGGATGCTTCTAAGTTATAGCTGGATCAACTTTTCATTTCAAATTGTTCAACGTTATTTGCCGGCACCTGAACCAGAGGAAGCAGAAGTACCGACGCAACGCCGGCGCCGCCATTCTCGTAAAAGAAAAAGTTTATTCGTGGTCTTCAGTTTAACCCTTTTATTTTTAGGCACACTTTCTGTTTCGGCTTACGGCGTCAGCATGTATCGTAATTTGCAAAAAACGGCGAACACCATGTATAAACCAAGAAAATCTTCCACGAAGAGTCCCGATTTAGCCAAAGGAGAACCGGTTAGTTTCTTAATTATGGGAATTGCGAATGACTCAAAACGCAAAACCGATTACCGCTCCAACGCCTTAATGGTGGTTACAGTGAATAATCAATTACAAAAAACTACCATCACCAGCATCCCGCGTGACTACTATGTGGAAATGGCTGGCACCAATGGCGAATACAATAAAATCAATGCGGCCCACGTTTTCGGTGGTGCCGATATGCAAATTAAAACGGTTGAAAATGTCTTGCACATCCCAATCAATCATTACTTTTCAATTGATATGGATGCTATGAAGGACCTTGGCGATGCGGTGGGCGGCGTCACTGTTGACAATGCCTTTGCTTTTGACGCTGAAGGGATTCATTATCCGAAAGGCAAACAGCATTTAGGGGGCTGGGAAGCTTTACAATATGCGCGCATGCGTTACGAAGACCCCGAAGGCGACTATGGTCGTCAACGCCGCCAACGAGAAGTTTTAATCGAATTAACCAACAAGCTACTTTCTTTTAACAGCTTGCTAAAATATCAAGAAATTCTGGACGTAATCGGCGAGCATGGCGAAACCGACTTGTCCTTTGACCAAATGATGGCGATGCTAAAAAAATACACCCCCGCACTAAAAACGATTGAAACCGATCAATTAAAAGGCTACGATTACACTGGCGATGGTGTGACAGGGATTGAAGGTATTTCTTATCAACTTGTGGAAGAGAGTGAACGCCAACGTGTCGAAAATGCTATTAAAGAACAAATGAACCTCTCTACAAAAGACACTGAACAATCGCAATAACGACTAAAAAGCAGCGCCCTTTAATGAAAGGGACGCTGCTTACTTTGCCTAGTTAGACGGTCATTTCAAAAATATTAATTTTTGTCACCGTTAGTAACGGCTCTACATCAGAGAGGTATGTTAGCGCATAGCTCTCTTTTCATTACCATTATAGCACAATTACCTAAAAAAACATATTGGAAACTAATTATTTTTTAGCCCTACATGGTATAATCTAAGTGTAGAGAAGTTATGGTGGAGGCAAGCGCACAAGAACATGCGCTTTGCGACGAGAATCGCAATGAAGTGAGAAGCGTAGGAGCAGAGACTTTCCCTTTCGGTGGTGGTGCTTATGAATGTAAGTACTAAAACCTATGAAAGGAGAGGCCTTTTGTCTATCGCAGAAGCTTTAGCTCTGATGATTAGTTTCGGTTCTTTTATCGCAACGTTAATCTTCGGAATCCTAGAGGCTGTTAAAGAAGACAATAAAAAATAACCGTCAACTTTAGCGAGCACGGTTATTTTTTATAAATCACTAAAAATCGCTACCGTCTGAAACGGCTCTACACTAGAGAGGTATGTTGGCGCATACCTCTCTTTTCATTACTATTATAGCACAACGACCCTCAAAAGACCATCAATAAAAATGCACGAGCCTTAGAAAAATAAGAGGCTCGGGCATTTTTATTTTTATGGGCCAGTCACTAAATTCCAAGTGACGGCGGCTTGGTATTGTTGGCCAGACATGCCTTGATTGGCGGGCACTTCTAGTTTGATGTTAGCAAACGTGAAGTCCAACTGATAGACGTCACTACCTGTGAACTGTTGGTTCGCGACCACCGCTGTTGCGGTATTGTCGGCGGTTAAATTCACGGTGCCAGTCTTGCCAAGCGGTGTCTTGGTTTCTGTTGATTGGTTGTAATCGGTAAAGCTGGCAGCAGCGGCCGTTCCTAGCAACAAGCGGGTCGTTGTCGGCAGGCTGTCTGTGGCTGATTTTGGTTGCGACAGTTGCGCCGTTAAGCTCCAGTTGTCTTGGCTAGTATTCAGGCGTAAATAGGGATTGCGTGTGCCGTTGTCGTAGTAATCAGCGGCTTTTTTCAAACCATATTGTTGCTTACTTCCTGAAATCGCTAATTTGCCAAAATCAAATGTTGGCGTACTAATGAAGCCGTCACCGTCAGGATTAGTTATTTCTTGGTCTAGGTCTTTAATACGGACCGTATCTTTGGCGATTAAGCTGCCAAAGTTGCCCGTTACTTCAACTTCAGCGGTTAAAACTTGACCATGATTTCCTGTAACGGCGGTTCCTAATAAGTTCATTTGTAACTGTCCGCCTGCTGGTAAGGGCGTATTTAATGGCAGAGAAAAACCTGCTGCCCACTGTTCTTTCGTAACTGGGTAGGCCTTAGCATTCTGCCCTGTACCTAACACAAAAATAGTATTGGGCGGGCTGATGCCAGCGGCCCATGTCGCCGTTGGTTTGATTTTAATGGTCGTCAACGGGGCTTCTCCCGTATTTTTTAATAGCACTTCCCAGTGATCCATTGTCGTGCCATTTTCGACTATGTCAGCGGAACCTTTTACCGTTAATTCTGCTGTAGGGACCGCTTCTTGATACACAGCGGTCATGTCGTCATTCTCATCAAATGTTGGAGTAAAGCTTGGTGTTGTTGTTTTTAAAGGTGTTGTTGTTTCTTTCCCCTTGTACCAGCCTTTGAATACATAGGTTTTTTCTCCGACTTGGTAGGTTTTCGGCAACGCTTTTGCAGCGGTATATTTATACGTTTCACTGTTCATTACCAGCTGATTTCCTTGCGTAAATCCTGTCGGTGCTGTAATCTTCGTACCATTCTCATCTACAAAATTTTCAGTGATGCGCCGATTTTCTAAATAGTAATTTACTGTCCCTGTTGCGTATATTTCTGTGTGAGCAGTCACCCCGCTCACTGTACTATTATAATCCATTTTATAAAGAGAAGAGAAGGTTGTTCGAGTGGTTTCCCCTTGCCACCCTACTTCAGGAAACCGGTAATCCGTTTGAGACCCCGCAATTGGTGTCACTTGTAAACGATTTTCAGTAAATTCTGCACTATTTTTCGTATTATGATACGCAATTATTCCCGTAACCCCAGAATAATTCGGACCATTATATTTACTCGATGGGGTTATAGTCGGCGTTTTATAATACTTAGGAATTGTCACGATGCTATTACGTGTTCCATAAAGCTCTTCATCCGACGTAAAACTTCCCACAATATTGACAGCTGGAAGCTTTAACTGTAGAAAATCACCAGTTGGTAACGCGGTAATAGTTTGCAACTTGCTTTGTAAACCACCCACTACCTGAGACATATCTGTGCGGATATTGAAATTACTTGGTGCTACATAGTCACCCGTCTCATTGATAAAACCAAAATTAATCGTTTTGTCTTCCGTCTTAAATTCATCATATACTATAGTGATATCATCTTGGTCATCATAAGTCACTGGATAACTAATATTTCGATTTGTTCTGGTGATTTCATTTAGTTTGCCTGGTTTTTCTTTGCCTTTATACCAGCCTTTTAAGACATAAGGCCGATTATTGACTTTGTACATAAAAGGCAACGTACCTGCCTGAGTAAATGTAAAATTATCCTTATCAATGATTGTTTGTTTCCCTTGTGTGAACCCAGTTGGCGGCGTAATTTTCGTTCCAGATGCATCCACAAAATTTTCAGTTACACGGCGATTAACAAGATAGTAATATAACGTGCTTTCAGGAAACATTTCCACGCCAGCTAACGAATTATCATTTCTTATAAGTGTTGTTTTATATAAACTTGAGAAAAGGTTTTCAGGATTATCATTCCAGTATATTTCACGGAGTTTATAACGTTGGTTCTGACTCTTCGTTACTGTGAAATATACAGGATTTGCGCCTTCTGTATAAGGATTACCAGCAAAAGTCCTTTCTACTCGTCCTGCTAACGGATACTCTTGTCCTTGATACCCAGAAGGTTTTTGAAACGAAAGGTTCTTATAGTATTTAGGAATCTCAATAAACGAGTTCCTTGTACCATAAAAGTTCGAGCTATTCGTTAACGTGTACTGTTTTTGTGGAATTGTCATGGCTTTTAAGTTTCCTGTTTGATCCGTTGCCGAAATATTATCTAAAACCGTGCTAACGCCATCGATAATCTGAACTACCTCTGTGGTGACTTTAAAGTCAGCAGGATTGAGTAATTGCCCACTTTCTCCAACAAACCCAAACTGCACGGTATTGCCGCCATATTTAATTTCTTCATATATAATTGTTAAATCATCATTATCATCATAGGAGGCATCATATTCCGGCACTCGTGTGGTTTGTAAATTTTGAGGTTGCGTTTTCCCTTTATACCAGCCTTTAAAACGATAGGCTTTGTCATTCGCGTAGTAACTATAAGGTAATTCTTGCGCCAATTTAAAATGGTAGGTGTCGCTGTCAATGACTGTTTGCTTTCCCTGGGTAAATCCTGTCGGTGCTGTAATCTTCGTACCATTCTCATCTACAAAATTTTCAGTGATGCGCCGATTTTCTAAGAAATAATACATCGTATCATCGGTTGTATAGTAATTTGGCACACTTACTTCTGTATTTGTACTAGTCAAAATAGAATCAAATCTCGTTTTGGTCGTATCCTCTGTCCAATAAGTGTAGTACAGTCGATACTGATTGGCTGTCGTTGTAGGATATAAACTATAATATTTGCCATCTGTCTCCACCCGTATGTCAGCTATCGTACTGTCCACAAAACGCATTCTTTTTGTTGCAACAGGATAAGCCGTACTGGAGCCTGTATAATGAGGCCCAGATGTTACTGTTGGTGGCTTGTATTGTTTAGGGATTGTTAAGCGAAAATTAGTACTACCATAAAAGGCAGGATTTATCGTTTTCGTGTAGGTTAATTGTTGACTAGGAATAGTTAATTTTTTCAGATTCCCACTATTAACACCTGTTGCTGTTCCTACTTGTTTCGCTATTCCGTTCATGATCGATGTTAAATTAGTCTGCATCCCGAAATTCGCTGGCGCTATTAATGCGCCTTTTTCATCTACAAACCCAAAACTATAAGTGATTTCCGGGATTGTCGTTGTCTTTTCTTCTAATTCCTCATAAAAAACATACACATTGTCTTTACCATCGTAAGTAACATCAAATTCTGGTGTCAATGTGGTTTCCAACTTAACGGCTTTAGGATCTGGTCGAGCGGATCCTTTATACCACCCTTTAAACTGGAAGTGGCGATTCCCAGAAGAATAGGTTTTTGGAAATGCTTTTGGGGCTTTATAGTGAAAATTGTCTGACTCAACCACCGTTTTCGAAAGGGCTGCGTTATAGCCTGTCGGATAGGTTGGCAAAACTGTCGATGTCATGTCATTATAATAAATACTGACTCGTCTATTGGGTACATAATAATAAACCGTATCATCGGTTATTAAATAATTATTTTCACCTGCAGTCGTGGCCATACTGTAAGCAGCAGAAAATTGGACTTTTTGAGGATCAGGGACCCAAGAATATGTTCGCAAACTAAATTGCTTAGGCGTTGCCGTAGTAAACATATTAAAACGTTCCCCTGTTGTGTATGTACTAAAATCCTTGCCAGTAGCTATAGTTACTTGACGGGAAACAGCCAAAGGAAAGGTTGTCGTGTCTGGTCCTTTATAAAAATTATTAGGCGTTGTCTTTGGGGTAGAATATTGCCCTGGCAACGTAATTTTGTGATTGGTTAGTCCCGAAAAACCGTAGTCCTCTGTGGCGTCATCATCAGGAAGTGTAACTTTCGGCACCGTCAACATCTTGAAATTCCCTAGATTACTAGTTGTAATGGTTCCCACCTTTGTCTGAGTACCTGATTTTCTTTCTACTTTCGTGACATCGGCTGTGAACGTCACTTTAGCAGGATCAATAAACAACCCATTTTCATCAATAAAGGCCATTTTATAGGTTTTCTCAGGAATATCAGCCGTTTTAACTGCACGATTTTCTCGCTTTGTCGGCTCCTCCTGAGTCGCTTCAACAGCCGCTGTCGTTGTATCGGCTGTTGCTTCAGTCTGGTCCTCTGCCGATGGTAGTTGCGGCTCTTCTATCATTTTTTGAGGTAATTCTGATGTCTCTGGTTCTGTGGTTGTTTCTGATGAAGCAACTGTGTTGGCTGTTTCATTTTCTTGACTAGCGTTTAACGATGAGTCGCTTGTAGCGGTATCCTCACTTGCCGTTGTTTCTCCCGTTTCAGTGGTTGTTTCATTTTCAACAACCATTGTTTCGGCGAGTACTGAGATGCCATTGAGTGAACTTATCAATAAGGAACAACACAAAGCGGTTGTAAGTAACTTTTGCCATTTTTGATTCATGCTATTCTCCTTTTTATGTATTGGTTTTATTGTTAATTGTTATATGTAAACCTTTTAATTTTCTCCATTATTCTATCAAAAAAAGGCGGCCTTGAAATTTTAAATTTTGCTACAGCTAAATGACTTTTCCAATGATTCCTATTATACCAAGGCGGAAGAGCACTTTTTCACCGAAAAAGTGCTTGATAATCAAGAGAATCTGCCATTTTGCTACTGATTCTCAGCCAAATTCTTTAATTTTTATAAACAAAAGCTCAAAATATTAGTATCAAACACTAACATTTTGAGCTTTTCTCATGATATTTTTACTATTTATAAAAGGAGTCCGCCACATAATCCCGAAGGTTGTTAGGGACCAGTCACCAAATTCCACGTAACGGCGGCTTGGTATTGTTGGCCAACCATGCCTTGATTGGCGGGCACTTCTAGTTTGATGTTAGCAAACGTGAAGTCCAACTGATAAACGTCACTACCTGTGAACTGTTGGTTCGCGACCACCGCTGTTGCGGTATTGTCGGCGGTTAAATTCACGGTGCCAGTCTTGCCAAGCGGCGTCTTGGTTTCTGTTGGTTGGTTGTAATCGGTAAAGCTGGCAGCAGCGGCCGTTCCTAGCAACAAGCGGGTCGCTGTTGGCAAGCTGTCTGTCGCTGATTTTGGTTGTGACAGCTGTGCCGTTAAGCTCCAATTCGGTTGGGTTTTCTTGATCCGCAGATAGGGATTGCGTGTGCCGTTACCATAGTAATCAGCGGCTTTTTTCAAGCTGTGCTGTTGCGTGCTTCCCGCTACCCCAACCTGACCAAAATTGAAGGTTGGAACACTGATGAAGCCTTCTCCAGTCGGTTCCTTTGTTTCTTGATCTAAATCTTTAATCCGGACCGTATCTGAGGCAGTCAGTTTGTTGAAATTCCCTGTGACTTCCACAGCGGCTTTTAGCACTTGGTTTGGTTGTCCAGTAACTTTTGTTCCTAGGAGATTAATCGTTAGTTGGCCGCCAACAGGAAGACTACTGTCTAAAGGAATCTCAAAACCTGCTTCCCACTGCTCTTTCGTGATTGGTCGAACTTTCGTATTTTGACCAGTACCTAAAATAAACAGTTCCGTGGGCGTACTAATTCCAGCCGCCCAGTCAGTGGTTGGTTTAATCTTAACTGAAGTTAAAGGTGCTTCTCCAGTATTTTTTAAGAGCACTTCCCAATATTCCATGGCTGCGCCATTGTCAATGACATCGACTGCACCACGCATCGTTAAGTTAGCGCTGATGTTTGCTTCTTTGTAGACTGCCGTCATGTCGTCATTGCCATCAAAAGTTGTATTGTATGTTGGCGTAGTGCTGGTTGTTAAAGTATTGGGCTTGGTTTTACCTTTGTACCAGCCTTGGAAAATATAAGTTTTACCACCTGTTGTATAACTAGCTGGTAAGGCTCTTGCGCTCGTATACTTGAAAGTGTTGCTCGTCATGGGAATCTGGTTCCCCTGCGTGAAGCCTGTTGGTGGCGTGATTTTAGTGCCGTTGGTGTCCACGAAGTTTTCGGTGACTTGTTTACGGGTGACTGTGTAGACTAATTTGGATGCATTTACTGGATTTCCACTAAAAAGATTCATAGTAATTAGAGGCTTACCTCCGGTACTCGCATAACCCATCAATGTATTGAATACTCCACTACTTTCCTTGGAAAAATATACTCCATCTGTATCAAAGCCTAATAAGGCGAGAGTTGCAGCACTCATGGTATATTCTGCTGGCACTTGATTAGGATCTATAATTGTGGCGCTATCACTGGTATAGTTATAGCCATACATTTTCATAACACTTTTCACTGTATCTAATTCAATACTATTGACATATTTTAATTGTTGATTGATCGCTAGTTTATCTAAAGAAAAATTAAGTCTGTTCGCACCAGTAATTGGTTTGTCATTCCCATAAACTAGCAATAGCTCTGGTGATAATGGCATCGTACCATTGTTAAGACTCAGTGTGTATTGTCCGCTACCTTTGCTTTTGGATGTTAAATCGTACAAGTCTGTATAAAGCCTATCACTCGTTCTTTGCACACGATATTTGCCGCTAAAAGTTAACGCTGGCGTGAAGCCAACCCCTTTTTCGTCTACAAAATTTACATCTAATGATGGATAGAACGTTGTGACTGTCTCTTCTTCATACACAACATTCAAATCGTCATTCCCATCATAGGTCACCGCATAGCTTGGCGCTTTGGTGGTGGTCAAAGTATTTGGCTTGGTTTTGCCTTTGTACCAGCCTTTGAAATTGTAGGTTTTGCCGTTGCTTGCTTTGTAAGTCTCTGGCAAGGTGCCAGCTTGTTTGAAGGTGAAAGCATTGCTGGTCATTGGTGTTTTCTTGTTTTGGGTAAAACCTGTTGGCGGTGTAATGGCTACGCCGTTAGCATCTACGAACTTTTCGGTGACTTGTTTCCGAGTGACTACGTAATTAAGTGTTTCTCGGTACGTGGTAGTGCCATCAAAGCCATATAGTATTGGTCCACGTTCTATAGAACCTGTGCGCAGCATCGTTAATACGTCAACCGTTGATGAAGCCAAAGCTAATGAATTTAGAGAAAAGATATTTGCACTATTTTTAGAAAATGTTCTATCCCTCTGAGTCAAACTACTTGTAATATAATTACCAAATTGAGCTGCTTCAGATGTTTGTTGCTCACTGTATCTGGTCCTGTTTATACTACCAGGCGGGGCAACAATACTGTCGACATACTTTAACGTGTTATCAATCTTTAATTGTTCAATTGCATACGTATTATGAAGGTAACCTGCTGGTAAATTTGTGATAAAATCGTACGGCATAGGAACCGCTGCATTGACAGATACTCGATATTGACCACCACCTGCATTAGAAGAAACAATTGGATATCTATCCGCATCTGGACGCCACTGACTAGTTGCCGTTTGATATGATAATTTATAATACGTCCCTGATAACGTTAAGTTTTCATCAGCAAAAGCTTTTCCTGTTTCATCAGTAAAGCCAAAGATCATTCTCGGATAAATCACTTGATTATTCGGTACCCAACGTGGTGAAATGCTCGTTTGTCGGTCATTTTCATTACTACTTTCTGGTACCGATTCTGTTGTTTCAGTTTTCACCTCTGGTATTTCTGCTTGTTTTGCTGTTTCCTGTGTTACTTCTTCCTGACTCATTTCAGTCGTTTCTTGACTGCTTTCCGTACTTTCTTGCGTTGTGCTACTTGCTACTGTCGGACTACTTTCACTCGTGACTGTTTCCGCAACTGCGGTCACGCCAGAAAAGGCGTTAATCACTAAAGAACTACACAAGCCAATGGTTGCTAAGCGTTGCCAGTTAATTCTCTTCATGTCGTCCCTTCTTTCTATGTACCATTTTGATTCATGCTATTCTCTTTCTTTATGTATTGGTTTATGTACAGCTTTTAATTTTCTCCATTCTATCAAAAAAAAGGTGACCTTGAAATTTCAAATTTTGCTACAGCTAAGTGACTTTTCCGACGATTCCTATTATACCAAGGCGGAAGAGTCCTTTTTCACTAGAAAAATGCGCGAAAAATCAAGAATTTCTGCCATTTTGCTACTGATTCTCAACTAAATTCCTTAATCTTTATAAGCAAAAGCTCAAAATGTTAGTATTCGATACTAACATTTTGAGCTTTCCTCATGATAACTTAACTATTTTAAGGACCTGTCACTAAGTTCCACGTAACTGCGGCTTGGTATTGTTGCCCTTTGACCCCTTGGTTGGCTGGCACTTCAAGTTTGACATTGTTGAAGGTGAAGTCCAACTGATAGATATTACTCCCAGTGAATTGTTGATTGGCAATAATCCTAGTGGCCGTGTTGTTGGCATTCAAGCTAATGGCACTCGTAGTACCGACCGCATTTTTCAACTCGGTAGGTTGGTTGTAATTTGAGAAACTCGAAACAGGAGCTGCCCCTAATAATAAGCGGGTCGCTGTTGGCAAGCTATCTGTGGCTGATTTCGGTTGCGACAGTTGCGCCGTTAAGCTCCAATTCGGTTGGGTTTTCTTGATCCGCAGATAGGGATTGCGTGTGCCGTTGCCATAATAATCAGCGGCTTTTTTCAGGCCATGCTGTTGCGTGCTTCCCGCTACCCCAACCTGACCAAAATTGAACGTTGGAACACTGATGAAACCTTCAGCCGTTGGTGTCACAATTGCTTGATCATTGTCTTTCACACGTACGGTGGCCGAAGCAGAAACACCACTGTAATTCCCACTGGTGGTAATCCCAGCGCGCAAGACTTGCCTCGCTGTCCCCGTTGCTTTCGTAGTGAACTGAACCGTGGCAGATTTTCCTGCGGGAATGTCAGTCCCTAAGCTAACACCATTGGTCCACGTAGTCGCTGTGACGGGGACTGTTTTCGCGGTTCCGCCAGCTGGCGTGACAATCATGGCGGTTGGTGCTGCTAAGCCAGTTGTCCAAGCGGTTGATTTCTTGATGGTCGCCGTGGTTAGTGGTGCTTGGCTTGTATTGGTAATTGTGGCCCGCCAGGTGACATTGCCGCCGCTAGTCACGGTTTCAGCGGTAGTGCGCGTTAAAGCAACACTTGCTTTCGGTACTTCTTCCTTATACATCGCCGTCATGTCGTCATTGCCATCAAAAGTTGTATTGTATGTTGGCGTAGTGCTGGTTGTTAAAGTATTAGGCTTGGTTTTACCTTTGTACCAGCCTTGGAAAGTATAGGTCTTGCCACCTGCGGTATAAGTTGCTGGCAAGGCTTTTGCGGCTGTGTACTTGAAAGTGTTGCTAGTCATGGGAATTTGATTCCCTTGCGTGAAACCTGTTGGCGGCGTGATTTTAGTGCCGTTGGTGTCCACGAAGTTTTCGGTGACTTGTTTACGGGTGACTGTGTAGTTCATTGTATGTTTGTAGTCTGGAGTACCATCAAACCCGAATAATCTTGGTCTTCTGCTAATTTCTCCCAACAATAACATCCTAGGAACTATTTGTGAAAATGTTCCGTCTCCCCACTTTGTGTTCATCGAAAAGGTACTATTCGCCTGTTTAACAAATGTTTTATCAATAGCGTTTAATTCTGTCTGAGAAGTATTATTCAGATTGACTCCAATGTCTGCAATTCCAGCATAGTCATACATTGTAGTGCGCGTGTCAGTAGCTTCTATCTTATCAACATACTTCATTTGATTGGTAATATCTAAGTTATTTAATGCGTACCCTCTATTACCAATGTCAGCGGGCATGGGTGTCCAAAAATTATTTGGCACTGCAACACTACTCGTTGTTTCAATCTTATACTTATTTGTCACTGTTGCATCGCGCTTACCTATCATTGGATAAAAGGCGCCTGCTGTTTCAAAAACAGTGGTGCCTGTTTTTCTGAGATACTCAGTATAATTTCCAGAAAAAGTTAGCGGATTAGTAAAAGCTTTGCCTTGTTCATCAACAAATTGCGCATAGAATCCTGGATAAACAGCTGTTTCTGTTACTTCTTCGTACACAACGTTCAAATCGTCATCATCGTTATAGGTCACCGCATAGCTTGGTGCTTTGGTGGTGGTTAAGGTGTTTGGCTTGATTTTGCCTTTGTACCAACCTTTGAACTTATAGGTTTTGCCACCTGTTGTGTAGGTGTCAGGTAGGGTACCAGCTTGTTTGAAGGCGAAAGCATTGCTGGTCATTGGTGTTTTCTTATTTTGAGTAAACCCTGTTGGCGGTGTAATAGCTACGCCACTAGTATTTACGAACTTTTCGGTGACTTGTTTCCGTGTGACTTTATAGTTCATTGTTTGTTTATACGTAGAAGTCCCATCAAAGCCAATTAATACCATTTGCTTTTCTGGAGGATTATCAGAGACCGCCACTCTTAATAGTCGAGGGTAGGTTGTATTGGAACTACCTGCACCAAAAGTTGTTTTCATAGTAAATTTATTATCTGTTCCTTTTTTAAAACCTTTATCTACGGCATTTAAAAAAGTAGGCTCCCCATTATTGAAAACAGGATTGACTCCCACATAACCAATAGGATACCTTGCTACAGGAATTTCTGTAGTTGTTGCTTCAATCTTATCGACATAATTCAACGTATTCGTGATGCTTATATTATCAATTGTATAGCCACGAAGATTATAAATATCACTGACTTGTGTATAAAAATTTGCAGGCATGGTAACTCGTGACTGTGTCCCAATTTTATACCTGTTGTTTTTTGAAGTATCTTTGGTCCCAACAATTGGTGTACGTGTTCCCGTTGGATCTATCGTGTTATCCACTTTTCTTAAAAATTGAGTATAGTTACCAGAAAACGTTAATGGTTCATTGAATGCTTGACCATTTTCATCGACAAATTCTGCATAGAAACCTGGGTAAATCCACGTATCTTGTGGAACCATTTCCTCATACACCACATTCAAATCATCATTGTCATCATACGTCACCCCATAGCTTGGTGCTTTGGTGGTGGTCAAGGTGTTTGGCTTGGTTTTGCCTTTGTACCAACCTTTGAACTTATAGGTTTTGCCGTTGCTTGCTTTGTAAGTCTCTGGCAAGGTGCCAGCTTGTTTGAAGGTATAGTTATTGCTGGTAATACTGGTCTGTTTGCCTTGGGTGAATCCTGTTGGAGCAGGAATGGTTGCGCCTGCTGTGTCTTTGAAGGATTCGGTGACTTTTTTGAAAACTACAGATAGCTCTAAATCTTTTTCAGCTAAAACAGTTCCAAATCCACTTCTATTCAATGAATGGTCAACTGTAGTAGAGAATACATAAGCAGCAGTACCAGTATTAGTATTAGTCTCAAGCTTATAAGTTTCTTGATTTATTTTCTTAAGATCTAATGTTGCCGTTGTAGGTATAGCGAATGCGCCAACACGTATTCCTTTTATTGCCAATGGCTCACCCACAAGGACATTCGATATATATTTAGGTACGGAGAGAGAAACATCCTCTAAGGAAAAAGAATAGTTGACTCTTGTGTAAGTAGCATTTGCTTGTGCCCTTACAATTTTAGAGGGGATATTCATTTGGATACTATTCGTTAACTTAGTACTCGATATATTTTCTGGAGTATGATAAGTGTTTCTATAACCTCCATAACTTTGATCCCATAAACCTGAACGTGTTCTTACTGTAGACCTTAATTCAAAATCATCAATATTAACGGTAGCTCCTTCAGAAGATGTTAAATTTACTCCTATTGCTATATTAGGTGTAACTACCTGTGCTTGGGAGCCGTTTATTTGAAAATTTTTCTGAATTTCTAAAAAATATTGATACGTTTCCGCCAAATTCCCCGCCCGAATCCCAATCCCACTCACTGGCGTAGGTGTCAACACTGGATTCGGCTGAACCACTTCCGAAGTTACTGTTTCCTCTTCTTGTTTCTTCGCTTCTGTTTGCGTTTCTTCTTTCACTACTTCTGGTTTCTCTGTTTCCTGTGTTACTTCTTCCCGAATCGTTTCAGTCGTTTCTTGACTGCTTTCCGTACTTGCTGGCGTTGCACTACTTGCTGATGTTGCTTCCTTAGCGCTACTTGCCACTGTTGGACTACTTTCAATCGTGATTGTTTCCGCAACTGCGGTCGCGCCAGAAAAGGCGTTAATCACTAAAGAACTACACAAGCCAATGGTTGCTAATCGTTGCCACTTAGTTTGCTTCATGTCGTCCCTTCTTTCTATGTACCATTCCCGCCAAGCCGATTAAGGCTAAGCCGAGAATGCTAAGATTTGCCTGACTCTTGCTCCCTGTACGAGGGAGCTGCGAGCCAGTTGTGGTGGTCTGTGTCGAACCACCACTTCGTTGATCTCCTTGCGGAGGACCAGCTGGTTCCTTGGGATCAGCAGCTGGCGCATCTGTTTTCGGTGGGGCATCTTTAGGAGCGGGTGTTCTCGGATTTTGGTAAAATTCAATCCCCACCGAACTAGAACCACCATCAGATGCTTCAACATTTATAAAAAAACTAGGAGAAGATAGTAGACACACAATCATTAAATAACGCTTTTTTTTCATTTAAAAACCTCCTTTAGATTCACTTGTATTCGTTGATCTTTTATACAAGGAATGTGTAACAACCTTTTTTCATACCTCTATAATAACAAAGAACCCCCCCTTAGGAATTGACGTTTTTTTCGCACCTCTTGCGAAAATTTTGAAAGTTCTTGTTATACTAGGGTTTACAACGTCCGTTATTTAATAATCGTTACTAAAAAAAGGCGA
Source organism: Enterococcus sp. DIV0236 (assembly GCF_050558525.1). Classification (NCBI taxonomy): domain Bacteria; kingdom Bacillati; phylum Bacillota; class Bacilli; order Lactobacillales; family Enterococcaceae; genus Enterococcus; species Enterococcus sp. DIV0236. The sequence continues at coordinate 2,699,398 of NZ_CP187891.1, forward strand.
TTTTAGTCAATTTTTATCAAAAATCCCCGACAAAAGTTTAAGGTTTCTAGCAATTTAACGAGAAAAGCTCAAAAAGTTAGTAATTGATACTAACTTTTTGAGCTTTGTGTAACACTTTTGAAGAAGTCGCTTGAAAAAAAACAGTATTTTTTTCGTATTTTCTCTACTTTTTTAAGAATCTAGCCAAGCAACGCACTAATTAATAGCCCTAAGGCATAGGTGCCATTGAAAACCATTAAGTTCTTAATGGAATGACGGAAACTTTTCGGCTGCGGCAATTCTTGTTTAAACGTTTGAATATTTTTCCAAATGACAGGCAAAGTGGCAAATGTAATTAACACTGGCCATTGATAAATACCACTAATGAAGCCGAATAAAATCACCAGATAACCAGCTAGTGCTAACACTTGAAACAGCACAATCCCTGCTGGGCGCCCGATATAATAGACTAATGTATAACGGTGGTTCTCAATATCAGTGTCTAAGTCCCGTAAATTGTTGGCGAGCATGATGTTAGCAATCGAACAGACCAAGGGCAAGGACGCCACGACAATCGCAAGCACCGCCCAGAGATTGCCGTCTAAGCGAAAGGCGCCACTGGCGAAATCAACCGTTAAGTAAAACGGCGGCTTAGTAACGACGTTCAAGTAAACCGTTAAGACGAAGATGCCTAAGCCCATCGTGAAGCCACTGAAAATTTCCCCCAAGGGCATGCGGGATAACGGAATCGGTCCATACGTGTAGAAAATACCGATGAAGCAGCAAATCCCGCCTAATACGAGGAAGAGCCAGCCTGTTTGAACCGTTAAGTAAGCACCCACAACGGCAGTGAAGGCAATCATGGCGAAAATCATGTTGCGGACCAGTTGTGGTGAAACGCCTGATTGTCCGATAATATTTTCTTCATATTTATAGACGTCAGATTTGGCTTTTTTGAAGTCCATGTAATTGTTAATGGCGGTGGTGGCCATATCAAAGACCACCATGCCAATGAAGAAAACCAGCGTGTTGCCCCACTGAACTTCCCCGAAATAGGTCATTGAAAACAAGACCCCGATAATGAAGGGAAAGAGACTGGCAAGCTTCGTCTGAATTTCCACTACTTTTAAAAACACATTTAAAGACATTTTTAGTCGCTCCTTATTTCAAATCGGCCCGATTCCCCATCGTATAGCCAGAGTCTTTGCCGATTTCAAAGTTGCCTTCGATATCTTTGCTGATGTAGACTTTGTCGTCTTTTGTGACGAAAATGGCATCGGTTCCTTTCAGACTTTCGACATATTCTAGTCCTTTTTTGACGCCCATTGAGAAGACGGCTGTTGAGAGACCATCACCATCGATGGATTTGTCGGTGATAATGGTGACACCTGCGATGTCGTTATCAAACGGATAGCCAGTTTCACGATCAAAGAGATGGTGGTATGTTTTGCCATCGACTTTTAAGTAGCGTTCATAAATTCCTGATGTGACTAAGGTTTTGTTGCTTTCTTTGACTTGACCTAAGACTGTGTTGCGGGCTTTATTCGGATCTTGAATGCCGACTGTCCAATCCATGTCTTTGCCACGTGGGCTGTGTCCTAAGACGTAAACATTTCCGCCTAAATCGACGATAGCGGTGGTAACGCCGTTGTCTTTGAGGACTTTCACGACTTCGTCGGTGATGAAGCCTTTGGCAATTGCGCCTAAATCCAATTGCATGCCTTTTTCTTCAAGGTAAACGGTTTGCTCTTTGTCGTTGAATTTGACTTTCGTGTAATCAACGAGTTTCAAGGCTTGATCAATTTCGGCTTGGCTTGGTTTGCGGGCATCATCGAAGCCAATGTGCCACATAGAAGTGATTGGGCCAATTGCCATGTCGAAGCCGCCGCGGGAGTCTTTGCTGTATTCATAGGCTTTTTTCAACAAAGGATACAGGTCATCTGAGACTTTGACTGGTTTTACGCCTGCTTCTTGGTTGATTTCATCAATTTCTGAACCTGGTTGGTTGACCGTGATTTTATCGCCTAGTTCTTTGACGCGGGCAAAGGCTTTCGGTAAGACGTCTTCTTTGCCATCATCGTAGATGCGAATTTGAACGTAGGTACCAAGCATTGTTTGACGGTCAGAGTATGGTTCTGTATTAATTTTCGCTTCTGGTTTTGAGGAACAAGCAGCTGCCACAAACAGCACTGCTAGAACACTCACCATGAGCAGAAGTTTCTTTTTCATAGGATTCCCTCTTCTTTCCTTCTTTAATTAAAAAATAAGTTCTCTTGCATAGTAGCCTTTTTTGGAAAAAATGAAAAGTCTTTCTCTTGGAAATTCACAAATTTCTGTGAAAAAATTTGTGAAATGATGGACAGAACTAGCGAAGAAAAAGGGGCGGGAAAGTCAGCCAACCGACTTTTTCCCAACCCCTCAATGGTGTCAAGTAATTGCTGAAAAGCATTTCAGGAACTACTTCACGATTCATTTATTATTACTTATTTTGTTACGATGTTGTCAACAACGATTTCAGTTGTGTCGCCTTTTTCAGCAGCGTTCACTAATTGTTGTGCGTAGTTGATGAATGAATGTGTGCTGTGTGTTGCACCAGTTACCACTTCAACACCTGCAGGTGAGCCGTCTTCTTCGCCCATTGCTTTAACAAATTCTTTGTTTAATGTTTCGATATATTCTTTTGGTCCAACGCCAGCAACGTCTTTCATTTTGCTTTCGTATTCAGTGTCATCTTTTTTAGATTTGCCGTCAGCGTTCACGTTATCGTAGTTAGATTCAGTCACTTTACCATCTTTCACAGTCATTGAGAATGTTGTGTGGTAGCCGTTTGAGTCATTTTTTTCTTTCAATGAGTACGTACCATCTTTCAATGCTGCGCCATTGTCGATTTCGATTGTGTCTGTGTTACCAGCTTGTGCTGCTTGGATTAATTGTTGTGCGTAGTTTTGGAATGATTCAGATGAATGAGTCGCACCAGTTACTACTTCCACACCGCTTGCGCTTTGTGCTTTAACAAAAGAATCGTTTAATTGTTTGATGTATTCTTTTGGTCCAACACCAGATTTTGCTTTCATGCTTTCTTCATACTTAGTGTCTTCTGTTTTAGATTTGCCGTCAGCATTGATGTTGTCATATTTAGATTCAGTGATTTTGCCGTCTTTTACAGTCATTTCAAAGACTGCACGGTAACCATTTTTTTCATTTTTTTCTTCTAATTTATACGTACCATCTTTTAAATCGCCACCGGCAACTTTTTTCGCTGGTGCTGATGATTCAGTTGATTTTTTCGTTTCTGAAGATGCTGCGCTAGAAGAGTTCGTTGTGTTGTCTTTCTTGTCTGCACCACATGCTGCTAAGACTAAACTTGATAATGCAATTGCCGCAAAACCTTTAACAAATTTATTCACTTTCATTGATAGTCACCTTTTCTTTCATGATTTTCACAAACATCAAAAGTTTGTGATACATTACACATTATAATGGTTTTAAAAACGTTGTCAAGACCATCCCCTAAAAATATTTACATTTCGGTCTTTTTTTCATCAAAAACTCATCGTTGGAGTAAATTTGTTGACAATTAAAATTTATATTAGACAAATTCGTGAAATACTTATATAATGTTAGTCGATTGTGTACTTATTAATCATTATCACTATTTTACTACTTACAATATTAAGGAGCGGATTGTCAATGACAAAGCAAAATATTGTCGTTGTAGGTGCTGGGTATGCTGGCGTTTCAGCTACTAAATTTCTAGCAAAGAAATTTAAAAAAGATACGGACGTAACAATCACATTGATTGATCGCCATTCTTACCACACTATGATGACCGAATTGCATGAAGTAGCAGGCGGACGTGTTGAACCAGAAGCAATTCAATACGACTTACAACGTTTGTTCTCACGCAAGAAAAACGTAAAATTGGTAACAGATACTGTTACTGGGATCGACAAAGAAAACAAAGTTGTGAAAACTTTAGCAGGTTCTTATCCATTTGACCAGTTAATTCTGGGTATGGGTGGCGAACCAAACGACTTTGGAACACCAGGCGTGAAAGAAAATGGTTTCACCTTATGGTCATTTGATGATGCAGTGAAAATTCGTCATCACATTGAAGCAACCGTTGCTAAAGCAGCCATCGAACCAGATGCTGAAGTACGCAAAGCAATGTTAACATTCGTTGTCTGTGGTTCTGGTTTTACTGGGATCGAAATGGTCGGCGAATTAATCGACTGGAAAGATCGTTTAGCGAAAGATGCCAAAATTGATCCAGACGAAATTACATTAATGGTTGTTGAAGCAATGCCAACCATCTTAAACATGTTATCTCGTAACGATGCTGCCAAAGCAGAACGTTATCTAGAAAAGAAAAATGTTCAATTATTATTGAACTCACCAATCGTTGAAGTTGCAGCAGATCACATTAAATTAAAAGATGGTTCTGAAGTACCAACGCATACGTTAATCTGGACAGCTGGTGTGAAAGCAACTTCTGATGCCGCTGACTTTGGTTTAGAAGCAGCCCGTGGTAGTCGTTTAGTTGCGAATGAATACATGCAAGCAAAAGGTTACGAAGACAAAAACATTTATATCATTGGTGACTTGGTTTATTACGAAGAAACACCAAATACACCAACTCCTCAAATCGTTCAAGCAGCTGAACAAACAGGTCATACTGCGGCTGCCAACATCGTTGCAGATATTAAAGGTGGCGAAAAACACGCCTTTAAAGGAAACTACCAAGGATTCATGGTTTCCATCGGCGCGAAATGGGGCGTTGCCAACTTATTCGATAAAATTCATTTGAGTGGTTTCTTAGCCATCATTATGAAACATATCGTTAACTTGAAATACTTCTTTGATATTCGTTCTGGTTACTACATGTTCCAATACATTATGCACGAAATCTTCCATATTAAAGATGATCGTTCTGTTGCTCGCGGACATACGTCTCGTTACGGCAATGTCTTGTGGAGTGTTCCGCTACGTGTCTTCTATGGTATGGTTTGGTTAGTCGAATCAATGAAGAAAATTGTCGGCAACGGCGATTACTTGAAACCAAGCACTTGGTTTGGTGATGGTTCTTGGTTCACAGATAAAGTCGTTTTCCCATTCCCTTGGTTACAAGAACAAGTAACAACAGGTGCTTCTCAAGCAACTGAAACAGCAACAACTGCTGCAAGTGGTGCGGCGGATGCGGCGGCAAGCGGTGGTGCCGATGCGGCAACACAAGCAGCGCACTTTGGTTTAAGCTACGCTTACGGCGAAACACCAATGCAAGTGTTTGATCACATGCCTAAATGGTTCGAAAGCGTAATGAAATTTATGATGCCAAACCAAGAAGTTGCTTTGTTCATGCAAAAATTCATGACAATCGTTGAAGTATGTATTGCTTTAGCATTGATTGCTGGTTTATTCACTTGGTTATCAAGTGCTGCTACAATTGGTTTAACAATTGCCTTCTGTTTATCTGGCATGTTCTATTGGGTAAATATCTGGTTTATCTTTGTCGCTTTTGCTTTGATGAACGGTTCAGGCCGTGCTGTCGGTTTAGACCGCTGGGTAATTCCATGGATTCAACGCAAACTTGGTAAAGCGTGGTATGGTACCCCGAAAGCTAGATACGGCGGTAAGTAAGCAATCGATAATCGATTGACAACTACGAGCAAAAGCTGAGACACATGTCTCCAGCTGACTATCATAGGATTTAGTATGTGGGACAGCAGTCAAGCATGACTTTTGTCCCACATATTTTCTTTTATATAATATGGTGGCTCAACTGAGGTCGGGACAGAATCGTTTATTTCCGAAGGAGTTGGTTCTGTTCCCGCCGTTTATCAGTTTTTGAGCTTGGAACAAAAATTCAAAATAATTTTTGTTCCAAGCTCGTTCACTGTGTTATGATAGACAAGAAAAAAACACCAAAGGAGAGAGAAGAAAATGACGATCAAAGAATTCATTAAGAAAAGTCGCTTGAAAACATGGGACGTTATTATTATTGCTGTTTTAGTTCTTGGTTCTTTTCTGCCCCTTGTTGTTTTTGCCATGCAAAACCGTGGTCAAGAAGCGGCTACGTATCAAGCAGTCTTGAAAGTAGACAACAAAGTAATCAAAGTCTTTGACTTAAAAAAGGACGGCCCGCATTATACATATAAATACGAAGCAAAAGACGGTGATTACAACCTGATTGAAGTAGATGGTGATCGTATCCGCGTGAAGGAAGCCAACTGTGCTGACTTAGTGGATGTTCGACGAGGCTGGATTTCAAAACCTGGTGAAACCCCGATTGCCTGTCTACCCCACAATTTGTTTATCACCGTGGAAGCTTCTGATGGGAGTGAAGACGGTAGCTTAATTTATTAAGCACGACAACTATGAGCAAATTACACAAGAATATTTATATTGCTATGCTCGTTGCCCAAGGGGTCATTATTGGTTTAATCGAAAATATGATTCCTTACCCTTTCGCATTTGCTCCTGGGGCAAAGCTCGGTCTAGCAAATTTAATTACCATTATTGCGATTTTCACCATGCGTAAGCGTGATAGTTTTTTCCTGGTCTGTTTACGTTTGATTTTAACGACATTACTGGGCGGCACACTTTCGACCTTTTTCTATAGTGCCAGTGGTGCCTTATTAAGTTATTTCGGCATGTTGCTTGTCAAGCAGCTGGGGCCAAAACGGGTCAGCATTATCGGGATTAGTGCCGTTGGTGGTTTCTTACACAACGTTGGTCAGTTGCTAACGACCTCTTTCTTTGCTCATTCGTGGGCGCCGATGCTGTACTTACCATTTTTATCTCTGTTTGGGTTACTTTCGGGGATTGCCATTGGGATTGCCGCTAATTATTTACTACAACATGTCCAGACGTTACGAAAATTCCAACTGAATTATGAACAAACAACGAAACATAAGTGGAGTCAATTTTTCTAATTGAAAACCTGTCCGCCACAATTAAAGGAGTCATCTTATGAATATACATCCTATGTGGAATACCTATCCTACGTTATCAAAAGAATTAACAACTACTCTTCGCTTGATGGAACAAGCGGTTCAAATCGATAATCAAGAGATTCAAGCTGCTGTCCATGACATGATTCATTCTGGCGGCAAATTGCTACGTCCAGCCTACCAACTGTTGTTCTCTTATTTTGGTGAACAGCGGGACCCTAAAAAGGCGACAGCGTTAGCGGCTTCCATTGAATTACTGCATACCGCCACGTTAGTTCACGACGATATTGTCGACGAAGCCGATACGCGTCGTGGCTTGCCAACCCTGCGTTCGCACTTTGGCAATAGCACAGCCGTGTATACAGGCGATTATCTTTTTGTTTGCTGTTTCAAGCTCTTATCTGATTATTCTTCTTCATTAAAAAGCATTCAATTAAATTCGCGTAGTATGGAAAAAGTCCTGACTGGTGAGCTTGGTCAAATGGACAATCGCTATAATTTCGAGGTAACGATTGACCAATATTTAAAAAATATTTCCGGGAAAACTGCGGAACTATTTGCGCTAAGTTGTTTTGTCGGTGCCTATGAAAGTGGCACCTCCCAACGTTTTGCCAAACGTTGTGGTGAAATCGGCGAAAATATCGGACTGGCTTTTCAAATTATTGATGATATTTTGGACTATACGCAAACTGCCGATGCTATCGGCAAACCCGTCTTAGAAGACGTACGTCAAGGCGTGTATTCTTTGCCCTTGATTTATGCACTTGAAGCCAATCGTGAAGTCTTGTTGCCACTTTTAATGAAAAAAGAAGCCTTGACCGATGAAGAAACACAGGAAATTTATCGTCTTGTCCATGAACTAGGTGGCGTAGAAAAGGCCCAACAATTAGCCACTCATTACACAGAAAAAGCGCTGAAAGAAATCAGCAAACTTCCTGAAACAAAGGCCCAAGCGAAAGAACAATTGTATGAAATTACACAAACGATTTTGACAAGAGAAAATTAAAAAAGCCGCTGGATCCTATTGAGGATTTAGCGGCTAGCTTTTTAGGTGATACCTTGGTATAATAAACACGAAGAGAGCGTACTAGACATACGCTCTCGGGTAGACCGTTTAAGACGGTAGCTTGATTTTAATACGGAAATAAACCCGTCAATCTTCGCTAAAGGTTATGACGGGTTTATTTTTTGTTGTTTTTATTACTGATTTTGACAATTAATGTTGCGAAAGCAATCGCAAGCATCAATGCTTCAAAGACAGTCACTACTATTCCTTTCTAGGGAAAGAGCAAACAAGCAAAAACATTGGCAGTCCCCCTTTTTTTGAGAAATTGCCACCGTCATAAACTTCCTACTTGTGTAGTATAACACATTTGCACCTTCCTAGAATACGCTTTCTTTCCTGATTATTCAACAGCCGCTTTCTTTTGTAATAAAAATCGCGCACCGTTTACTGGGATAAAACGATTTAGCCAACTAAAATTTTTTAGACTAACCAGACCGACCATCTTTTTTGATGGTCGGTCTGTTTAGTCTATTGCTCCGCCCTTACTCCTTCTCCGACAATGCTCGCCAGACATCAAATGTTTGTTTTAAGCCTTGGACATTATGAACACGTAAAATTTCTACGCCTTGTTGTGCTGCATACAAGGAAGCAGCGGCTGAGCCAAAATCACGGTTGGCTGGTTCTGGTTCGTTCGTTAAAGCGCCAATAGTTCGTTTGCGAGAAACGCCGTACAGTAACGGATAATCTTGGTAGCGAAAGGCGTTAGGATCTTTTAACAGTTGAAGGTTTTCTGCGACAGTTTTATGAAAGCCAATCCCTGGATCGAAACAAATTTTTTCTAAGGAAAGCCCATATTTTTGGCATTGTTCAATTTTTTCTGTATAAAATTGGTGTAACTCTTCTTTTAAAGAAAGGGATTGGTGTTTTCTGGAATGCATAATCACAACTTGGACTTCAGGATATTGTGCGAGGACTTCTACCATCCCCGGAGTGTCTAATCCTTTGATGTCATTAATCATTGTGGCGCCAGCTTGGATCGCGGCTTCTGCTACTTCGGGATAGTAGGTATCCACAGAAATCGGCGCTAGAGAAGTCTCACGTATTTTTTTAATTAACGGTAATACTCGGTCTGCCTCAACTTGTGGAGAAACTTCTTCGTAGCCAGGACGTGTGGATTGGCCGCCAATGTCTAAAATATCGGCCCCCGCTTCTAGTAGATGAAGCGCATGTTGATAGGCCACGTCGACCGTTGTGTAGCTACCGCCATCAGAAAAAGAGTCGGGGGTCGTGTTGACAATCCCCATAATTTGGTAATTCTTTTTTAAATCAATCATTGTCACATTGCTCCTTTATCTGCTGAATCATCTTTCGTAAAGCCCGCATTCTAGGACTTATCTTCATTCGTTCACTCGTGGACAACTCCGCTAAGGTTTTGCCTCGATCTGGTAAATAAATAATCGGATCAAAGCCATAACCACCTGTACCGCGCGGTTCAACTAATTCACCAGTCAAAGTGGCTTCCGTTTGCAACAGTTTGTCGTCGTCGAGTACATAGACCAACGTGGCTGATAAGGTTAACTCTCGGGTCGACTGTTGCCCTTCAAATAAGTGCAACAGTTCGCGGTTCTGTTCTTCCGGATTGGCTGAATGGAAAAAGCGGCTTGTATGAATACCTAATAAATCAGGAAAAGAAGTTAACGTTAAGCCGCCATCATCACCTAACACTGGGCGGCCAATTAATTGTTGGAAAAAGCGAGCTTTTAGATAAGCATTTTCAGCACACGTAGTGCCAGTTTCTGCAGGTTGTTCTTGACTGGTTGTATACTTTCGATAAGAGACAAGTTGAATAGCGGGGTCCTTAAGTCCTGATTGCATTTCTTTTAACTTACCTTGGTTATTCGTGCCAACAATGATTTCCATTTTCTAACGTATCTCCATTAAAAATTGATTTTTCCACTCTTGTTCTTTAAATAGTCCGGTAAATTGAAATGTTTTGGTGCTACTTTGTGGTGTTTTCACGCCGCGCATCGTCATACACATATGTTCCGCTTCAATGGCTACTGCAATGCCTTTGACGGGAATATTTTCTTGGAGTTTGCGGGCAATTGTCACTGTTAAATCTTCTTGAACTGTGGGACGTTTGGCACAATGTTCTACTAATCTTGGTAACTTGCTTAGTCCCAATACTTTGCCACCTTCTGGCAGATAAGCGACATGTACTTTTCCATAAAATGGCAATAAATGGTGTTCACACATTGAATAAAAGGCAATATCTTTTACTAAAACCATTTCGCCTTCATTTAAGCTATCAAATAATTTATAATCATCAAATTCAGGTTCGGTTAATCCACTAAAAACTTCTGCATACATTTTAGCTACGCGTTTGGGTGTATCAATGAGTCCTGCCCGTTGAGTATCTTCCCCCACTGCTTCTAAGATTGTGATAACTGCCTGCTCAATTTGCGCTTGTTTTTCCTGCTCCATCTCTACCATTCCTTTTCGCTTACTCGCACTTCTTCTTGATTGCCACTGCGCTGAATCCACGTAGCTATTGGCGCGCCCAATAGTTGTTCCTCTGCGTAAACATCACTTAAGGGAATCAAAACAAATGACCGTTTTGTTAATTCTTGATGAGGAACTTGTAAGTGGGGCAACGTGACTGACTGCTCCCCTAATAATAAAATATCAATATCAATAATCCGCGGACCCCAGTGAATTAATTTTTTACGTTTCATTGCTTGCTCAATCCCTTGGGTAACAGCCAATAACTCTTCAGCGGTATAGCTAGTATCAATTTTCAATACGGCGTTCAAAAAATCATCTTGGTCTGTATAGCCGTAAGGATCCGTTTCATAAAGTTTTGAAGAAGCCACGACCTGAATCTTCGGGTCTTCGTTTAAATAATTGCGGGCTTTCACTAAATTTGCGTATGGATCGCCGACGTTACTACCTAATGCTACATAGCCAATCATCTATACTTCTCGCTCCATTTCAATTTCAATATTGTCAAAAAGGCCGGGCATCGGCACACTATATTTTCTAATTTTAATGATAATTTTGTTCAATTGTTCTTGATAATCTGCGGAAATATCATCTAAAATAGCACTCGCTAACCCTTCGATTAAATCGTACGAGTGATTGTTTACTCGTTGGGCAATCAATTCATTCACTTCGGCATAATTGACAGTTTGAGTGACATCATCTGTTCGCCCTGCTTCGGCTAGCGACAACTGCATTTCAAGGTCGATTTCTACTTGCTGTCCTAGACGTTTTTCTTCTGCCAAAACACCATTTTTTGTGAAAAATTTCAAGTTGTTAATTCTAATTTTATCCATCCTCTAACTCCCTACCCTCTGTTTTGCTGATTTTTTTAATCATAGCATATTTCTTGGAAAAGTCAGTAGTTAAAAGATGGAAAAGTGGTTATTGGTATGATATAAAAAATTACTTTTTACGAATCAAATAATATAACTCGTGTATTCAAAAAAGAGCGTTGCTGATGCAACGCTCTTTTTTGGGGTTTATTCGCCTTTTATCGCATTGTTACAAATTCTTCTGATCCTGTTGGATGAATCGCAACAGTATTATCAAAATCAGCTTTGGTCGCGCCCATTTTAATAGCGACTGCAAAGCCTTGTAGCATTTCGTCAACACCGATGCCGATGCCATGCAAACCGACAATTTTTTCTTCTTTGCCGACACAGATTAATTTCATGTCGCATTTTTGACGGTATTCTCCTAAAGCGAAATACATTGGCGTAAAGCTAGAGCGATAGATTTTCACTTGGTCTTCACCATATTCTTCAAGCGCTGCTTTTTCCGTCAAACCAATTGTCGCAACTGGTGGATGGGTAAAGACCACCGTTGGTACCAAGTTATAATCCAAATATAAATCGGTTTGTCCGTTAAATAAGCGTTCAGACAGGCGCCGACCAGCGGCAATCGCGACTGGCGTTAAGTCGATTTTACCAATGACATCGCCGACTGCGTAGATGCCATTTTGCGTGGTATTTTGGAATTTATCTACTTTGACGTAGCCTTTTTCATCAAGTGCTACTTTCGTATTTTCTAAGCCTAATTGATCCGTGTTCGGCTGACGGCCTGTCCCGAAAATCACGGCATCTGTCGTGATTGATTCACCATTTTCAAATGTAATAACGTACTCATTCTGCGCCGTTTTTTCAATTTTAGCTGGTGTTGCATTCGGATGAATTTGCATGCCCATTTCTTGATAGCGTTCTACGACTTTTTCAGAAAGCATGTCATCAAAGCTTCGTAATGGTCGTTCATGACGGAAGGCCCAATGTGTTTCTGCGCCTAAGCCATGTAAGGTTCCTGCTAATTCGGCTGCGATGTAACCCGCACCGACAAAGACCACACGTTTTGGCATTTCTTCTAATGCAAAGAAGCCGTTTGAATCTAAGGCATATTCTTCTCCTGGAATACCTAGTTTTTTCGGACGACCACCTGTCGCAATTAGAATGTGCGGCGCCGTATATTCTGTCCCATTGACTTCAATTGTTTGCTCCCCAGTAAACGTAGCGTAACCATGGATACGTTCAATGTTGTTACTGTCTAAACCACGATTATACGCACCATGTAAGAAGTCAATATATTTTTCACGATTTTCAACTAATTGTTTAAAGCTAAAATTTTTGATTTCAACATCAAACCCGTAGCCTGCTGTGTCTCTTTCCATCATTTCCATCATGCTGCTGGCTTGCCACATGACTTTTTTAGGCACACAACCAACGTTGACACAGGTCCCACCAATTTCGTTGCCCTCAATTAAAAGGACGTTGGCTCCGTGCATTCCTGCGCGGTTAGCAGAAGCAATCCCGCCACTACCGCCACCAATAACAATATAATCATAGGTTTTCATTTATTCTGCTCCCTTTCAATTTGAACTTTCTCCCTTATTATCGCAAAAAATAGCAAAAAAAGACAGTCGTATTACTTACTTTTGTTTAGTTTTCTGCTGCTTCTGTTTTATGGATTCGTTCCGTAAAAGCACTGGGGGAAAGGAATTCAATCGTAGCATTGTCGAAGGGAATTCCTAAATCTTCTTTCGTTACGTTTGGGTTCATTGTAATGACGTAAAGTGTTTTGCCTAAGGAAAGTGCAATCCCAATTTCTAAATAACTTAGTCGGTCAAAGTCACCATTAATAAAAACGTAGGTTGCTTCGTGAAGATACCGTTTTATCACTTCAATATCTGTAAACATTCCGGTTTGAACACAATCTGCTAACCCGAAGCCCACTGCACCCATACAGCCATGCTCATCTTCAAACAGCTGAGGATCTACCAAAAGGTCCGTTTGAATACGAGGGTTTTGACCAATTTGGTAGGCGAATAATTTAGCCATAGTTATTCCTCCTTCTTTTTGATTACTCGTTAGAACGTAATAATTCAAGAACAATTTCTGTTTTGTCCTGCTCCGTTTGAATAGCTGTTCCTAATATCTTTTCTATTTCTTCTTTAGGTAATTTAAAAGCTTGATTTAGTTGACTTGCAGGAATGACTTGGTGCTCTAAAATCATGTGATAAACTTTTTGGAAAACTTCTGGCTGTTCGATAGTCAGTTGTTCATCGTAAGGCTCTTTCGTTTTCCATTTATTTTTAGCAATTCTTTTATTTAAATAGAGACGTTGATCATCATTAATTAACGCTAATGTGTATGTTTTTTGAATCATTGATTGAAGAGAAACTTTCCAATACTTTTTCAAATCAATATAGTATTCTAACGAAATAGACAAGAGCGAATCAGAAAAAGCCGCTGAAGGAAGGAGAAAATGCGCAGCAAATAGATTTGCTTGATACTCAATAATGTTCTTTAATTCTGTTTGCGAATACTCATGAATACTTTCAACACCGTTGTGTAATAAAATATGTCCTAGTTCATGCGCCACGTTAAAACGACGACGGACAGCAGATTCATGATTATCTGTGAGCATAATAAACGGCCGACCAATCATCCAACGCGAAACCGCATCTAGTGTTGGATTGGACATGTTGGCTTCTGAAATAATCACACCATTTTGTTCAGCCAACTGAATGAGATTAGGGACTGGCGAAATCAAGTCTAAGCCCCAAATTTTCCGTAATTCCTCAGCCTTTTTCACAATTTCTTCTTCTGTGATTTCATAAATACTCTTTTCAATTAATTCTGGTAAACAAACTTTGGGAAAGTTCACATATGTTGCTAATACTTTATACACTTCTTGCACATATTTTAACCGCTCTTTTTGCATATCTCTTACTTTCTTCGTTGCCGCACTTCGGCTTCTAAAAAAAGTTGCGCCTGAATACAATTCAAATGTATCTGCTGAAAAGAAACTACGGGGAAATTGTAAAACAGAAATTAGTTTTAATATGCTATCTGCTTTAGGAATTGTTTTTCCCGATTCGTAATTCGAAATCATTTGCCTAGATAGCTCTGCTTTCTCGGCTAATTCTTTCATTGTTAATCCTCGTGCAATGCGAGCCGAAGTTAATTGCTTTGGATTAAAAATCAACCTCTCGTTCATTTTCTAGTCCTCTCCTTATCAGTTCGTCAGCGGTTGACGTAAAAGTCAAATGTAGGTCCTTACGAACTTCCTCTGGATTTTTTAAAAGAACTGGTGCCTGCGTAATATCAATTTGGTCAATCCAACGACCAACTCCAATATCTGGTAACCCTAATCGAACAAAACGTAATTGATGATTCGATCCGCCATAAGTTAGTAATAAGAATGGCGGTTGATTGGCATCATAATACTCATTTAAATCTTCTGGTTTGTCAAATAAATTATACTGCTTATTTAATAAGCTCCCACGATTTCTAAATAATGCCTTTTTAGGAACTGAAGCTTCTGATAAAACTTTCGCTGGCGTTAAAATTGCGCCTTTGGTTTCAATCATTAAGTACGTATGACCATTGACATATCGACTACTAGCTTTGTCAGCTATTTCATGTGGGATTGCTGATGAAGTTAACACTTGTTTTAAACCAACATCAACCAATCCATGCCGAACGTGTCCCCAAACTTTTTTCATTTCTGCTCGTTGAAAAATAGATTCTCTTTCTGTTAGCTCCATTAAGTAGCGATATGCTTCTCTTATGCTTAACGATAAAACACCAACCATTCGTGCATCACAATTTCTTTTTAAATGTTCTTTTAAAATACTCATTATTTTCTCTCCTTTTTTCATAACACCCCAACAACATACCATGTTAACATTTTGCCTTTTCTAAAAAAATATGTCAACACAAAAAAATGAACTTAGGAAGGTAAGTCATTTCGACTTACCTTCCTAACTCTGAATTTTAAAATAAACGGCGAGACAGATATAGCTTCTTCTGTACTCTTCAGGATAAAACTTCAATCGACAGCCCTAGCCCGACCTCATATTTCAAATAACTCTTCTTATAACTTTTGCTTTGCACTGGTCCTCAATACATATTCCCAACCACTTTTACTCGTAAGCGGGTTGCATTTTCTGGATGATAGGCGAGTGGTGTTTCTTCCACCTCGACTAACTCGATTGTGCCAGGGACTGCACCCGCAAGTTCAGCTTGTTGGACGGCTTTTTCTTGGGCATCAGTCAACGCCGCGTCTCGTTGGATTTTTGAATAAACATAAATTTGTTCGTATTGTCCGCTAATCTGAGCGATAGAGGCACCGATGGCATTCGCCACTGCTCCGTTTTCGTTGCGAATTAGCGCTTTAACGCCTGTCAATTCTTCGGGGATGATAATACTCCCACCACCAACTAAAACGACCGTCACGTCTGCGGAACTGGTCTTCATGCGATCAATCGCTTCACTGACCAATTCGCCAATTTTTTGGTACACTTTTTCCGCAAACGTTTGGTCTAAATGAGCCACTTTGCTAGGATCACCGACTTGGGCATGGCCTAAGCGAACCGCGATATCAGTGGTCGTTAATTGTGTGCCGCCAAAAACAAGGGCCTCTTGTGTAATACGGTAGCCGACACTATCGGGGCCAACTGTCACAGAACCATCTGGTTGTTCACGCACTAGACTGCCGCCGCCGACACCGATTGACACGATATCTGGCATTCTAAAATTGGTCCGTACCCCGCCAACATCAACGGCCAGTGAAGATTCTCTTGGAAAGCCATCCACTAACACGCCAATGTCTGACGTTGTGCCACCAACATCTAAAACAACCGCATCTTTCAAACCAGCTAAGTAAGAAGCGCCACGAATACTATTGGTTGGTCCACAAGCAATGGTTAAAATAGGAAACTGTTTGGCATACGTTAACGACATTAACGTACCATCATTTTGACATAAGTACACTTGGGCGTGATGAATTTTTTCTTGTTCTAAGGCTTGTTCAAAGCCTTCGCTGGTCACTTTAATTACTTTGTGCAACGCAGCATTCAAAATTGTCGCATTTTCCCGTTCAATTAAACCGACAGACCCAATCATTGAGGAGCAAGATACAGGAACATCTGCCCCTAACACTTCCTTCGCAAGTGCTTGGACAAACAATTCTTGGTCATTTTTTAAAGAAGAAAAAACGCCAATTACTGCGATTGCCTCTACTTCTCCTCGCCAAGAGGCCAAAATCCCACGTAATTCTTCTTCGTCCAGTGCAGTCAATGGTTGTCCATCATATTCGTAGCCGCCATGTGCTAAAGCATACGTTTCTGAAAGAGTGGCCACTAAATCCTTGGGCCAAGCTGTGTAAGGCAAGACCGAAGCGGTTGCTGGATAGCCCAAACGAAGGACCCCAACTTTTGCTAATTTTTTTCGCTCAACAATGGCATTCGTACATTGGGTCGTGCCCAACATTGCATGTGTGACTTTGGTTGGGTCCACTGCTGATTCTGCCAAGACTTTATTTAAGGCGCCGGCAATCCCTGTTTGAATATCATCGGTTGTTGGAACTTTCACTGAATGAATCAAGTTTAATTGATGATCTAAAATAACAGCATCTGTATTTGTGCCGCCGACATCGATACCGATTTTATACATTTATTTGTCCTCCTTCGCTACTAAGTTTTCTAGTGGTTGATAATCCATTTCGTAGCCGAAATACCGAGGACCCACTGTTTCGATACCTTTTTTCGTTCGCCAAGCGGCATTCGCTTTCAAGCCCATTACTTGGACACGTTTGCCGTATTTCAAGCTTTCTGTTGTCACAGGCGTTAAAGTTTCTAAATCTACCATACAAATCAAATCAGGCGTCATCGCAATCACCTGACCATCTTTCTCGGCAATTAAATTTTCATTTTGAAAATGGACGACTGCTTCTGAACCAGCATCACTGTTTAAGCCACTCAATTTGACACGTCCCAAATTGAAGCCACCTTTTACTTCTCGTTCTACATCTAGAATTTTTCCTTGGAACAATTCAAAGCCATCCGTAACTTCTACTAATGCTTGGCGTTTTTCTTGTTCATCTGCATAGGTACCTCGAATCACTTTGCCAATTTCTTCTGATAATGTCACGATGTTGTGAATACCATAGTCTTGTAATTGTTTGCCTGTCGCGGGATAAATGCTCACTAAAGCACTGGCGCCCATTTCAACCGTTTGAACACGAGCAAGACGTTCTGTCCAAGTATTATCAATCGTTTCCATAATGCCAATATTTCCTTTTTCATCGGTAATTGCCATAGGGGTCGCTGACATCCCATTCAAATGGAACGTTACCATAGGCAATTCTGGAAAGGCCCGACCCATACCATCACAATCCACCAAGGGAATGCCTAGCTTCGCTGCAACAACAATTGGAATCATTGAATTGACGCCCCCAGCTTCCATTGGAAAGGTTCCCGCAATCGTTTCTTGGTCTAAATATTTTCCTAACTTCTCAAAGACACGGACGAATTCGTCGCCTTTGGGAAATTTTTCAATTGCGACAGATGGGGCACCCATCATTGCGGCGGGTAGGAAAAAATCCTCCGCGGCAATTTCTTCTGGAGAAACCAGTTTGACAGGTCCGTTTTCTTCGATGGCGGACAAAGCCATCATTTTACCAATGTAGGGATCACCGCCACCTCCTGTCCCTAAAAAAGCTGCTCCTGTAGCTATATTCTCAATTGCTTCTGCATCTAAATAACGCATTCTCCGACACTCCTCTTCTTCATTCCATTTCTAATGATTCGGTGTTCGTCTGTTGACGTTTTGCACCGAAATAATAAATAACAAACGATAAAACAATGCCAATTAGCGGTTGGTTAGGCAATTGAGGGGCATTGGGAAAGAAACTCATAATCACCGGAATGCCCCCCACTGCAGCACCAATTAGCCATGAAAAAACACCTAATTTATTCACGCCAGGCGTTGGCTGCCATTTGGTTCGATCGCCTTTGTTAATCAACCAATAGGCAGCAATCATTACACCAGCCACTGGTGGCACCATCGCAGAAAGGACGGACATAATCGGCGTAAAGTAATTTAAAATCCCCACAACTGCTAATAAGGTTCCAATGGCGCCGGCCGCACCGACAGCGACTTTTTCTTTTTCTTTTGGAATATCAAAGACATTAATCAAGGCCAGTCCGCCAGAAAAAGCATTCACGGCATTCGTGGTCCAAGTTGCTAAAATTAGCGCAATAATTCCTAAAACTGGAAAACCGAGATTCATAAAAACTTCCGTGATATCTGCGGTGTTCGATGCAATGGTCAAGACCGCACCAACGCCAATCATCAACAAGCCTGTCGGTAAAATCCCTAAGGTGGCCGCTTTGACCACATCTTTACGAGAAGAAACATATTGAGAGTAATCTCCAGCAATTACTGCGCCTAATGCAAAAGAACCGACAGTCATTGAAAGACCTGACATAAAGCTTCCTGCTGTTTGAGGGGTATATTGACTAACAGCCGCCCAACCGTTGTTTCTTAACGAAGCCACCAAGCCATAAAGACAAACCAGAACTAACACAGGAACCGCAAAATAATTCAGAATTTTCAATATTTTTATGCCATAAAGAGCCGAAATAAGCATGATAACTCCCCAGATTAAGGAAGAAAGCGACACAGGTAAATCAATGCCGTAAATTTTTAAAAAGTTCGTGAAGGCGCCGCCGCTGACATTGGCTTGCAAACCAAACCAACCTAAGCAAGCAATCGCTAGAATAATGGAAATAATCTTTTGCGAACCTTGAATGCCAAACACTTGAGAAGCGACTTTGACAGAAGGTTCTTGTAAGTCGGAACTTTGAATTCCTTGTAAAATCATTAAAATAACAATAATACCGTAACCAATAAATCCTGTTAACAAAGCTTCCCATAAAGGCATGCCTGCAACTAACGTTCCTCCAATAATTAATCCTGGCACGCTAATCATTGCGCCCGCCCAAACAAATGCTAAGCTAAGCCACGATTGTTGTTGCTCGTTTTTTAATTTCATTCTCATTCCTCCTTAATTATTTTTTCAATTATAACGAAAAATCAGTCATAGGTCTTTTTCAAATTGAAAAAAATATCAAGGAAGTTTTGGCTTAAAATAAAAAGCAGGCAAGAGCCTGGGACAAAAATTGATAAACGGCGGAAACAGAAGCAACACTATGCGTTGCTCCGATCTCAACAACTTCTAAGGTATTTTCTCGACATGCGTCTCGTCACAGTACAGCCTTCAAAAGAGCTACAACTCTAAGAGTTGCGATGTTTCACTGTGAAGCATGAACAGATGAAATCATCGTACCTACTTGGTGAAGGTCCTTCGGAACTTACAAGGATAAAACTGTGACGAGCCTTTGGCGAGAAAACAATAAGCCGAAATTGTTGAGAATCACGAAGAACGTAGTGATTCGATGATGAACAATACCTACTTGGTCTCCAAAAATTAAAGAACACCGGGTAGGTATCATGCAACATCAACTCGTACCTCGTTGTGTTTTATGACAATTTTCGGAAATTCCTTCTTATTGCTGAGAAACACCATTTGCAAAGCAAATAGATGACATCTGCGATTACTCGATGTATTTGAGCCTTTGAGAGTGTTGAACAGTACCTACGTGGTTCTCGGAGTTAAACACTTCTGTCCCGACCGCTGTCTGCTTTTTTCATTCATTCGTGACCAAGCGATATAAGATCATCGCCAAATAGACTTCATAGGCTTCGGCGGCGTTAGTCATATCATAGCCGAGCGCTTCATTAATTTTACTGATACGATATTTGACCGTATTTTTATGAACAAATAGGCGTTCGCCGCATTCTTTAAAATCACTACTTGCATCTAGTAAAAACGTTCCTAATGTCATTAACTGCTCTGATTCTTTTAAGAGAGGTTGGATAACTGCTAAGCGTTGTTGGATTGCTTCTTCTCCTGCTTGGAGACACGTCATCATTTGTTGAACTGTACGAATTTCCGCGATTGATAACACTTTTCTTTGTGGATAGACGCGCTTTAAAAACGGCGCGACTTGATTAGCGGTTTGGTAGCTGACACGCACTTCAGTCGTGTTACGAACTTTCGGACAAAGGATGATTTCACCTAAATAGTCCTGATAGTCTGTGGCTTGCAAGTATTCTTTACTAATCGTGGCTTCAGGCTGTTTGTGTAAATAATTACCTAAGAGAACAATCAGGTAATTTTCTGTTTGCTGGACAATCGTTGTTTGGTAATAGTAACGTAGGAAATCTTTCAAATCTTGCTGAATAGCGTGGATTTCTTGTCCTTGTTGCCAAATAGGCAAAAGCCACATCGTTTCGACAGAAGAAATATCAATCATTAATTTTTTGGCTAATTGGTACATCTTATCACTTTCATCGTTAATGATTGCTTGGACTAAGGCATACTCACTGACTTCGTCATAGTTTTTCCCCCATAAATTCAGAGCCATCTGAACGACTTCCACCGCTTGATTCATCTCAAAAGAGGTTAACTGCTCTTCTTCTCGAATGAAGTAAAGCTTCAATGTTTGTCCATCTTTCTGAGGAAGTTTTTGCGAGGTAATGAAGTAGGTCGTTTCTCCCAGCGCTACTTTCTCTTGTGATTGATAAAGTAACTTGGTTAAGGGCAATTTCGTGCTTCGCGGCCAATTGATGGTGCTGATGATTTCATTGGTATATGTGGTTAACGCAATGTTGACTTTTAAAAAATCGGATAGGATTTTCAAGGTCATTTCCACACTGCGGTTTTGTTCAGGCAAAAGGGAAACTTTTTCCAAGAGGTCCGTTGCAAAAGAAGCCATTTTATTTTTATTGACTAACAATTTCATGACTTCATAAATGACTTCGTTGTAGCGTAATGTGGGATCATTTTTAGGCATTTGGATTAAAATAAAACCTAAAGAATCCGCTAATTGAATCACTTCCTCTGCAACTTTCGGTACGATAATCCCAACGTAGTACAAGATTAGGCCTACTTCGCCTAATTCATGGAGATGCCGAATCGTTTCGCATTGCTTCACCACATCATGACGAATGGCACAAAATGAACCAATCAAAATTTCGCCAGCATGGTATTCATTTGTTTTGTGAAGTTTTTCCGAAAACAAAGACATATCAGAGACTTCTAAAAAAGAAAGAGAAGCAACAGATGTGTCCAATTGGTTTTTACCAGAAAGTACCGTTGCTTCTCGCAAAGACGGTAATTTTAATAAATCATTCACGCGGACACTCATATTTACTCCTCCTTTTGGCTGGTTTATTTTTTCTTACGAATCATATCGCCGACTGCAACAGGTTGCGTCACTTCCATTGTTAATAACATCATGGGATTAGGTGCCCGATCGATCGCTTCACCGTCTTCATTATACATCTCTTTAACGGTTTGGTGGAAATGGGTAAACCCGGGACCATAAAATTCAATTTCATCGCCGACACTGAAAAGGTTCCGTTGACGAATCGTTGCGACTTGCGTCTTTTCGTTGTACGCAATCACTTCACCAACAAATTTATATTGTGGAATTTTACGACGTTCGCCGAATAATTGTTCATCTTCACTTGGTGTATTGTAATAAAAACCAGTTGCTAATTCACGTTGTGCTACTTTCCATAATTCATCAATCCACTCTTGTTGGCAGACATAGTTTTCAGGGTCTTCCATGTAAGAATCGACGGCTTTTTTATACACATTAGCGACTGTCGAAACATAGTGAATGGATTTCATGCGGCCTTCAATTTTAAAACTATCGACACCATTTTCAATTAATTCTGGAATATGTTCAATCATAGACATATCTACGGCGCTCATTGAAAACTCTTCTTCAACTTCCCCTTCGCTGGTTTTGCTCCGACGTTCTGTCCCAAAAGGCATATCAAATAACTCATATTTCCAACGACAAGATTGAGAGCAACCGCCACGATTGGCATCCCGCATCGACATATGGTTGGATAAAGTACAACGACCTGAATAAGAAATACACATTGCTCCATGAATAAAGGCTTCAATTTCAATGTCCGTATTTTCACGAATCGCTGCAACTTCCTCCATTGAAACTTCGCGCGCTAAAACCACACGTTCTAAGCCTTCATTTTTCCAAAATTCTAATGTTTCATAGTTAGTTGCTGAAGCTTGTGTCGATAAATGGATGGGTAAACCTGGTGCTTCTGTCGCACAAATTTCGATTAAAGCTGGATCGGAAACAATCACAGCTGAAATTCCGATGTCTCGCAATTCTCTGAAAAACGCTCCTGCCCCTTCCTGGTTTCCTTCATGAGTGACCATATTGGCAGCGACATAAACTTTCGCATTATGTTCGCGGGCAAAGGCTACGCCTTCCGCCATTTCTTCTGGCGTGAAATTTCCTGCGCGGCTACGCAGACCGTAGGCATTCCCTCCGATATAAACGGCATCGGCACCGTAACGAATTGCGACTTTTAGTTTTTCTAGCGTCCCGGCTGGAGCCAACACCTCGGGACGCTTCAATGTTCGTTCTGTCATTACTTTCATGTTCTTCTTCCCCTTAAATGAATCAATTTATTTTATTGCATCGGCACTTAAATCAAAGAAACCATTGTCTAAGCCACGACCTGTTGGATGTAATTTTTCAATTTCAGCTGTTGCATGAGCTGCTTGATCTTCTGACCAAGTTCCCGCTTCAAGTGCTGCTTTCGCTTCAGCAAATAAGCGAGCAATCGCGACAAAATTTTCACCTGGTGTGTAAAGGCCATCGAGCTTCCATGTGCGATAGTGATGGTCATACAAGTTTGTTAACTCATTCATCAAGTTCACATCGTTATTGGCAAAAATATGCGTACCATGACTATCTTCATAAATGGAATAGTGGGTTTCTGGTTTTTTGGGTTCAGAAATAAACAGCCCTTCGTCTTTCGTAACCCCTTTGTCGTTCTTTGTGTAATTGTAGTAATTTTGAATTAATGGGCGTTTCGATTGATGAATACAGGTCGCCCCATAGACAAGAATTTCAGCTGGAACTGCTAAGTTTTCTTCCATTGCGACCATTTCTTCAAAAGGTACTTCCCGAGCTAGGACAGCTCCGATGGCTCCTCGTTTACTCCAAAAATTGATTTGACGTGAGCTCGTTACTAAGGTTTCACCATCATAAACGTAAGAAATTTCTAATCCATCTCGTTGCATAATAAACACAATACCTGGATCACCCAAAGTAATTTTATCGACGTTGATTTCTTTTAAAAATGTCAGATACTCTGGGACTAATTTCATTTTTTCAGGGTGCATAATGCCATTTACTGCAACTAGCACTTGTTTGCCCATTTCATGTGCACGTTTCACAATCTCGCGTTGTTCATCTCGTGTAAAAGATACGGGCAAACGCAACCCGAATGTTTCTTCTCCAATATATAATGTATCCACACCTGTTGCGAGTAATTCTACAGCCTGCTCAACAGATTCTGCAGTTGCAATCAGTTCAATCATAAATATAGCCTCCTTCTTTATGACCGTTTAATAGTATCATACGTTCACAAACTTTAAAAGAGCCTATCTGTATTAAACGTACATTTTTCACAATGTTTCCGAAAAAAATCTTGGTAGAGAAGCGCCATCCGCTTACCTACCAAATGCTCTTTTTTTAATTACTGGTCATCTGTTCTTTGGTCACTCGTTCAAGTGATATTTTCGTTCATAAAACGTTACTACAACGGTGAATAGCCACGCTGCCGCTAAGCCTAACAAGCTGCCTAAAACAATCCCCAAAAAGCGGAATTGAATCAACGTTATCACGTACTGCTGACGAACGAGCAATGAAAGCATCAGAGCCATAGGCGTTGTGAAAAATTGCGCCAATCCATAATTACGACGAATAAAATACTCAACGGTCACAAATAAGATTGTAATCACGACAATCGATTCAAAAGTTGTCAAAGCTAAATTAAGCAGAAAAGCGGAAATAACCAATCCAATCGTTGTGCCAAAAATTCGCTGAATATTTCGCTGCTTAATCGCACGTAAATTGTCTCCTTGTAAAATGGATGCACAGGAAACGACTAACCAATACGGATTTTGTAAATGTAAACTTTCGCTGATATATACAGCAAAAAATAAGACAAAGCTATAATATATGCTATCTAATGGCGCTTCTGGATGCCGATAAATTCGTTCCCGTAATGATCGCTTAGCTAGCGGGGCACTGATTTCCTTCTCTGTAAAATGCAACACTAGTGCAAACAAAATGGAAAAGCCAATGCCTAATAACATACAGCCACTCATGAACGGAATTTTTGCTAACGGAATGCTCGTACTGGCACCCATCGCTGTCACCATCACACCAAAGAAGGCCCCTGGTTTTGAAATATCGTAGACTTCAAAGAAAAAGCGGCCACCAAAACCGACCAGGGCAACAACAATGGGAATAAGCCATGCAATATGGGTCGATAACATGCCTAACAAATTTCCTAAAAAAAGGTAACTACCGACCACAGATAAACGAGTCATTAACTGTTTTAATGGTAACGGCTGATAATATAAAAAAGTAAAAATACCTAACGAGCCAAAGCTTGAAATCAATAATTGATGATTGATATAGCCCAAAAAAAGAATGCTGAACATAACCAAGCCAGCAAACACTAGTCGAAAAGGATTATCCTTTGGACGCTGATAATGTAGTAATTCTCGAAAAAAAGATTGTTCCATTCCATCACCCCTCCTTATTAACGTAGCACAGAAAAATCAATCTGGCAATTCTCAAAAAGAAATCGCCACTGGAAAATAGAAAAAGGAGCGTGGGACAAAAATCACTTTGGATTTTTGCTCCACGCTCAAAAACTGATACACGGCGAGAACAGAAGCAACCCCTTCGGCTTATTTCTCGGAGTTAAACACTTCTGTCCCGACCTCCTTTGCATCTCATCTATACAGTTTGTAATTCTTTCGCTTCTGTCTTTGGTGCTTTTGGTGCCCGCACATTTAACGTAATTTTGCCTTTGCTAGCGCCTAAAGTTACTTTATCCCCTAACTGAATTTGACCAGAAAGAAGGGCTTCACTTAAACGATCTTCCACTTCTTTTTGCAAGGCCCGACGAATTGGACGTGCGCCATATTCTGGATCAAACCCGACTTTACCAATAACTTCAATTGCAGCTGGTGTGATTTTCACTTTAACCTCTTGTTCGGCCATCCGTTTCACGACAGATTGACTCATAATTTTTACGATTTCATGAATTTCCTCTTGTTTCAAGGAATGGAAGACAACCGTTTCATCAATTCGGTTTAAGAATTCTGGACGGAAGGCTTTTTTCAATTCTTCCATGATTCGTTTTTGCATTAATTCATGATTTTTAGAAATGTCTTTCACATTGAAGCCGACATGTTTTTCTTCACGAATCGCTGTTGCTCCTAAGTTGGAGGTCATGATTAAAATCGTGTTACGGAAATCGACTTTTCGTCCTTTGGCATCCGTTAAATGGCCATCATCTAAGACTTGTAATAAAATATTAAAGACATCTGGATGGGCTTTTTCTACTTCATCTAGCAAAATAACGGAATAAGGACGTTGACGAATTTTTTCAGTTAGTTGGCCGCCTTCTTCGTAGCCGACATAACCTGGAGGAGAACCGATTAAACGGCTAGTACTGTATTTTTCCATAAACTCAGACATGTCCACGCGAATCAAGGCTTCTTCGCTGCCAAACATTGCTTCGGCTAAGGCTTTGGCAAGTTCTGTTTTCCCAACCCCAGTTGGTCCTAAGAACATGAAGGAACCAATCGGTCTTGCTGGGTCTTTCAAGCCACTACGCGCACGACGGATAGCGCGTGAAACAGCTTCAACTGCTTCGTTTTGGCCAACGACCCGTTGATGTAAAATGGTTTCTAATTCCATCAATCGTTCGCTTTCTTTCTTCTCTAGCTGCTGCAAAGGAACGCCTGTCCATTGTGAAACGACTCCAGCCACGTCTTCTTCTGTTACTTGCGTACTGTAACCAGACAGACTTTTTTCTTTCACTGCAATCAATTCTTCTAGTTTTTCCATCACTTGTTTTTCTTTTTGACGAATCCGAGCAGCACTTTCAAATGATTGGTTTTGAATGGCCTCTTCTTTTTCCGTAATTAATTGAGAAATTTCGGTACGCAATTCATTAATTTCTGAAGGCTGATCTGCCTTATCTAAACGAACTTTTGCTGCAGATTCGTCCATTAAATCAATTGCTTTATCTGGTAATTGGCGGTCATTTAAATAGCGAATCGATAATTGAACCGCTGCATGTAGAGCTTCATCTGTAATTTCTACGCCATGATGTTTTTCATAGCGGGAACGCAAGCCTTTTAGAATTTCTTCTGCTTCTTCTGGGGTTGGTTCTGCTACTTGAATACGGGCAAAACGACGTTCCAAAGCGGCATCTTTTTCAATATATTTTTGGTATTCATCCAGAGTTGTCGCACCAATTGTTTGCAACTCGCCACGTGCTAAAGCAGGTTTTAAAATATTTGAAGCATCAATCGCCCCTTCTGCACCGCCAGCACCGATCAAGGTATGCAATTCGTCGATAAATAAAATGACTTGTCCATCTTGATAGATTTCATCGACAACTTTTTTCAAGCGATCTTCGAACTCACCTCGATATTTGGTTCCAGCAACCAAGGCACCCATGTCTAGCATCATTAAACGTTTGCCTTGCATATCTTCAGGGACTTCTCGGTTGACAATTTTCTGGGCTAAGCCTTCTGCTATCGCTGTTTTCCCAACACCTGGTTCACCGACTAAGACAGGATTGTTTTTGGTACGGCGACTCAAAATTTGGATCAAACGACGGACTTCGGTACCGCGACCAACTACTGGATCCAAGCTTTGTTCTCGTGCTAACTTGGTTAAATCTCTTGCTAAAGAATCCAATGTTGGCGTCCCTTGTGGCGTATTTTTATTTTGACCATTCCGACGACGTTGTGCGCCATTGGGTTCGGAAACGCCCATTTTTTTCAATAATAATTGACGCATTTTGGATAAGCTTAATCCCAAATTCACTAAAATTCTAGACGCTAAAATTTCTTCGTCTCTTAACAAGCCTAATAATAAATGCTCGGTACCAATCTTTTGAGCCCCTAAGCGTTTCGCTTCATCTCCAGCATAGGCAAAGATTTGTTTGGCTCTTGGTGAATAAGGCAAGTATAAGTTGTTATTCCCCATTGGACTTTGCATGGTGCCATAGCCACTTAAATGCTCAATTTCTTCACGGATGTCTTCTGTGTCAGTATTCAATTGTCGTAATGTTTTTCCGGCAATCCCATTCGGTTCTAAAACGAGTGCTAATAATAAATGCTCAGAACCGACGGATTGGTGACGAAAATACTTCGCTTCTTCTTGGGCAATCGCCAGTACGGCTTTCGCACTTTCTGTAAATAGTTCATCCATAGTTATTCCTCCTCATAGCTCAAGCGCTCTAAAAATGAACGCATTATTTGAGCTCTTAGAAAATCTTCGTGATTTCCCAGACCATTCAATGTGCTTTTACTTAAAGCAGCTAGCATTAAATTGCCTTCCTTTTTCGTAATCACTTCTTCTTCATACAATGTTTGAATAAATGTTAGCGCATCTTTTTCTGTTAAGGTTGCGCCAATCAATTGATCCATTTGTTTTAGTAATTGATCGTTATCTGAAATTTGTACTTTGACAATGCGAATATAGCCGCCTCCACCACGTTTACTTTCAACTGCGTAGCCTCGTTGGATGGTAAAACGTGTATTAATTACATAGTTAATTTGTGAAGGAACGCAATTAAATAAATTAGCCATTTCCGCCCGACGGATTTCAATTTTATTACTTTCTTCTAAAATCTTTTTTAAATAAGCCTCGATTAAATCTGACGTATTTTGATTACTCATAGTCTTCCATCCTTCTTCTCTCTTGACTAATATTGACCATTATTATATCGAACTTTGCCTATTAAATAAAGAGGAACGCTTTGACTTTAATAAAAAAATGCAAAACAGGAGGAGCAACCTCAGTCAAACTGACTTAAGTTCCCCTCCTAAAATTGAAAATATGTTATTGAATCACAGAGGCTGAGACAAAAGTGTTTAGCTCCAAGAAATAAGAAGAAATTTCCGAAAATTGTTCTTTAATTTTTGGAGAATTTCGGCTTATTTCCGAAGGAGTTGCTTTTGTTCAGCTGATTATCTTAATGTCTCACAAAAGCGATTCTTCGCCATAGGCTTGATCCAAGGCTTGTTGAATATCTTCGATAATAGATGTTGGCTCTTCCAAACCAACGTACATGCGAATGTGCGCTGGCGACAAGCCTCTTTTCTGAACAGCCGCCAAGTTATTGCCTTTGAATACAGGCAAGGCCAAACTTTCAAAGCCACCCCAACTGACCCCAATTGTGACCAGCGTCAATGCGTTCACAAATGTTTTCAAACGTTCAAAATCGGTATCTTTTAAATCAATCGCAAACAATGAGCCATAACCTGTCAAATATTTTTCTGCTAACGCTTGTTGTTGTTGATTTCCTACAAAAGGATGATATAATCGACTGATTCGCGGATCCTTTTGCAAAGCCGACAGCACCGTTTGGATGGCTTGAGACTGATGCGCCAACCGAACAGGCATGGTACGAATACCTCGTAACGCTAACCAAGAATTGAAGGGACTATTGACTGCTCCTAAAGCTTGATGACCATGTTCAAAAATTTGATCTACAAGCGCTGCTTTGCCAATGACAGCCCCCGCTACAATATCCGAATGACCACCAATATATTTGGAACAAGAATGAATCACCAGGTCCACATTATGGCATAAAGGATGCTGAAATAACGGTGACGCCCACGTGTTATCAATGACAGTGTATGCGCCAATTTTTTGTGCTAACACAGTTATTTTTTCTAAATCTAGCAGTTCAAACTTTTGTGAGGACGGACTTTCAAAGTAAATGACTTTGGTGTTTTCCTGAACAAATTGAAAAAGTTCTTCTGTTTCTGCAACGTCTACTTTGGTCAAGGATACGCCAAATTTCTCTAAATATTGCACAAACGAAACAGATTCTCCATAAATTGTATTGACCATTAAAACATGATCACCTTGTTGGAGCAACGTAAACAGCGTTGCCGAAATAGCGCCCATTCCTGAGGCAAAAACTTTACATTTTTCTCCACGTTCCAAACGAGCAATTTTTTTCTCTAAAATTTCTGTTGTGGGGTTGGTGCCACGTGTGTAAACATAATTATTTTTTTCATCTATACTCGCTGCCATAAATTCTTCGTAAGTTGGAAAATAAAAGGAAGAGGTTTGAACCAACTCGGGCACCATCGGATGATACATTTTTTCCATTCCTTTTTCCACTTCACAGCAAATATTTTTATCATTCTCAACATGCATTTCCTTCACTCCTCTTTCTCTACAATGTTTCTGGTACTTCATGGGCTTCTTCTTTTTGATATTGTCGATCTAAGGCTTTTACAAATGGATAATAAATAACGACACTAGCGGCAACAGCTAAAACTTGCGTCACTGCACCTTGCCATTTTCCCACTAAAAAGCCCGAAAACAGAAAGGGCGTAGCCCATGGTGCTTGAATGTTTGTAAACATTGGCATGAACCCAATTTTCATTGACAGAAAGGCAATCAAGACCGATACAATCGGCGCGACCGCAATCGGAATCAATAATAAAGGGTTAAAAATAACTGGGAGTCCAAAAATCAAGGGTTCATTAATGTTGAAAAATGCTGGAACAAACGAAATTTTCGACATGGCTTTCATTCTAGATGAATGTCCGACGATGGCCATTGCAATAGCCAAGCCAATCGTACAACCAGCGCCTCCAATTGTGGCAAATTGATCGAGCATTTGGACCGTGCCAAAGTTGCCACTTTGAGCAGTTAATTGTCCTAATTCCGCTAAGCTTTGGTTTTTGTCTGCATTCGCATATAAAATAGGATATAGCATGGAATTGATGACAGTTGGATGAATCCCGAACCACCAGAACAGTCCATTTAAGCCAGCCACAATAATAATTGCAAAAGGGGTTCCGATTAAACCTTGCAGTGGCGCTTGAATCACCGCATAAATTAATTGCGGGAAGGAATCCGCAAACGAAAGCCCAATCCCATTAATCAATAAAGCCACCGCTACCACAAAAATCCCAGGAATCAATGCACTAAAAGCTTGGCTCACCATAGAAGGCACGCTGTCAGGCATTTTGATGACTAATTTTTTCTTAATACAGAAACGAGTCAACTCAACCGAAAGAATTGACATAATAATGGCCGTAATCACCCCTTGCGTTCCTAACCAATCAAACGATAAAACTTTCGTCACAACTTCGCCTGATTCAGTGGTCACCGTTTTCGGTAAAACGACTACGTAAGCAACAATTCCTAAAATTAATGAAGTTAAACGATCCATTTCGTAACTTTCCGCCAATTTATAGGACATCGTCCCAGCAAAAATAATTCCCATCATGTTGAAAGTTGCTCGATAAGCGGGTGAAATCATATCCGCCCAATCTGCACCGAAAATTCCAGCCATAAAATCGCCATACCCTGCTACTGGAAAATCTGTAATCAACATAAAAATCGATCCAATAATTGTTAACGGCATAATTGCAAAAAAACCATTTCTTAAGGCTTGAAAATAACGTAAACTTGTAATCCTTGAAACTTTAGGCACTACGGCTTGCTCCACCCAGTTTGTTAACTTATCCATTTCACTTCTCTCCTTAATCCTTTGTGATATCCTCATCATAAAGAAACCGCTTTCTGATGTAAATACGACTAACTGATTCTGTAACTATGTTTCATAATTCATACGCTTAAGGTATACTGAAAGCGAAACAAAGTACCACAGAGAGGTGAACCCATTGAATCTAATCGAATGTTTAGAACAAAAAGAACGCTATACATATAACGAAGGGCTAATTATTGATTTTATTTTATCTCATACTGAACGAGTCCTGCATATGTCGATTTATGAACTAGCAGAAGCCACCAACTCTTCAACCTCCACGATTGTTCGTTTGTGTAAAAAAACAGAAACTAGCGGTTTCAAAGAATTTAAAATCCGCTTGTCCCGCGACTTAGAAATTCACTACCAAGCAATCCGGAATGTTGATGCGAATATGCCTTTTTTAGCGCAAGATTCTGATTTACTAATTGCCAAGAAAATTGCGCAGTTAACGACTGAAACTGTTCAATCCACCCAACAGTTATTAACCGAGGCCATGTTAAATAAAAGCATTGATTTACTTTTAACCGCTGAAAATATTTTAGCAGTGGGTGTCAGTAACTCCTACATTCGCTTAACGGATTTTCAAACAAAGTTATTACGCATTCAGCTATTTATCCATTTAATCCCTTATCAAGCTGAACAATTTTATTTAGCCATCAATGCCACCAAAAATGACGTAGCCATCCTCGTCTCTTACAGTGGTAACACTGCAGAAATCGTAAATGAAGCACGGATTTTTGCAGAAGGAGGCACCCCGATTATTGCCATTACTTCAGACTTGAACAGCCAATTAGCTAAATACGCTACAGTGATTTTGCCCATTCCTAACGTTGAACATGCAGATTTCAAAGTCTCAACCTTTTCCTCTCAACTAGCCATCGAATATATTCTCAATGTCCTTTATTCCTGTATTTTTAGTCGCAATTTCGATAAGAATTACACATCACAAAAAAATACACCTACTTCGATACTTAAATTTTAAACAAAACAAAAAAACAGTACTGATGATCAGTACTGTTTTTCACAATCGGGAAGACAGGATTCGAACCTGCGACCCCTTGGTCCCAAACCAAGTGCTCTACCAAGCTGAGCTACTTCCCGGGCTATGAAGTTAAAGTAATAAAAAAAGACTATCGAATTAAAAAGAAACTCACGTGCACCTTTTTAAAACTTAGTCAATCACTCAACTATGCACCCAAAGGGAGTCGAACCCCTAACCTTTTGATTCGTAGTCAAACACTCTATCCAGTTGAGCTATGGGTGCTAAATATAAAACAATGCCGAGGACCGGAATCGAACCGGTACGGTGATCACTCACCGCAGGATTTTAAGTCCTGTGCGTCTGCCAGTTCCGCCACCCCGGCGTAATGAATTGGCTAAGCGGAAAACGGGGTTCGAACCCGCGACCCCCACCTTGGCAAGGTGGTGCTCTACCACTGAGCTATTTCCGCAAAATGGTGCCGGCTAAAGGACTTGAACCCTCGACCCTCTGATTACAAATCAGATGCTCTACCAACTGAGCTAAGCCGGCTAAATATGCGGGTGAAGGGACTTGAACCCCCACGCCTTGCGGCGCTAGATCCTAAATCTAGTGCGTCTGCCAATTCCGCCACACCCGCAAATGAAATATGAATATGAGCCGTACAGGGCTCGAACCTGTGACCCTCTGATTAAAAGTCAGATGCTCTACCAACTGAGCTAACGGCTCAAAAAATGGAGGTTAACGGGATCGAACCGCTGACCCCCTGCTTGTAAGGCAGGTGCTCTCCCAGCTGAGCTAAACCTCCAAAAACAACAATTCGCGTGGCGACGTCCTACTCTCACAAAGGGAAACCCTTCACTACAATCGGCGCTAAGAAGCTTAACTTCTGTGTTCGGCATGGGAACAGGTGTATCCTTCTCGCTATCGCCACCACACTGGGTGTTGTTTCTTATTGAGTTGAATCTTCATTCACTCAAAACTGGATTGAAGTTTGAATCAAAATAACCAAGTTGCTTTTACTTATCCATTCTTTGGTTAAGTCCTCGACCGATTAGTATTGGTCCGCTCCAACTATCACTAGCCTTCCACTTCCAACCTATCTACCTGATCATCTCTCAGGGGTCTTACTTTCTTAAAGAAA
>NZ_CP187891.1:2735000-2784823 GCF_050558525.1 Enterococcus sp. DIV0236
CCTACAACCCCAACAAGCAAGCTTGTTGGTTTGGGCTCTTCCCGTTTCGCTCGCCGCTACTCAGGGAATCGAATTTTCTTTCTCTTCCTGCAGGTACTAAGATGTTTCAGTTCTCTGCGTCTACCTCTAATCAGCTATGTATTCACTGAAAAGTAATATCCTATAAAAGATATTGGGTTCCCCCATTCGGAAATCTCTGGATCATAGCTTACTTACAGCTCCCCAAAGCATATCGGTGTTAGTCCCGTCCTTCATCGGCTCCTAGTGCCAAGGCATCCACCGTGCGCCCTTATTCACTTAACCTTATCAACCTTACGGTTGGGTCTTGATCACTTCTTCTAGCGATAGAAGGTTAATCAATAAATAAGCAATTGAACTTATTAAAAAACTCATTCAACGCGGTGTTCTCGGTTTGTTTTGATTCTTTTTACTTCAATATCCAGTTTTCAATGAACGAATGTTTTGAGAGTAGACCTCTCAAAACTGAACAAAGTAAAGACGAAATGTGTATTTCCGTAATATTCCTTAGAAAGGAGGTGATCCAGCCGCACCTTCCGATACGGCTACCTTGTTACGACTTCACCCCAATCATCTATCCCACCTTAGGCGGCTGGCTCCAAAAAGGTTACCTCACCGACTTCGGGTGTTACAAACTCTCGTGGTGTGACGGGCGGTGTGTACAAGGCCCGGGAACGTATTCACCGCGGCGTGCTGATCCGCGATTACTAGCGATTCCGGCTTCATGCAGGCGAGTTGCAGCCTGCAATCCGAACTGAGAGAAGCTTTAAGAGATTTGCATGACCTCGCGGTCTAGCGACTCGTTGTACTTCCCATTGTAGCACGTGTGTAGCCCAGGTCATAAGGGGCATGATGATTTGACGTCATCCCCACCTTCCTCCGGTTTGTCACCGGCAGTCTCGCTAGAGTGCCCAACTAAATGATGGCAACTAACAATAAGGGTTGCGCTCGTTGCGGGACTTAACCCAACATCTCACGACACGAGCTGACGACAACCATGCACCACCTGTCACTTTGTCCCCGAAGGGAAAGCTCTATCTCTAGAGTGGTCAAAGGATGTCAAGACCTGGTAAGGTTCTTCGCGTTGCTTCGAATTAAACCACATGCTCCACCGCTTGTGCGGGCCCCCGTCAATTCCTTTGAGTTTCAACCTTGCGGTCGTACTCCCCAGGCGGAGTGCTTAATGCGTTTGCTGCAGCACTGAAGGGCGGAAACCCTCCAACACTTAGCACTCATCGTTTACGGCGTGGACTACCAGGGTATCTAATCCTGTTTGCTCCCCACGCTTTCGAGCCTCAGCGTCAGTTACAGACCAGAGAGCCGCCTTCGCCACTGGTGTTCCTCCATATATCTACGCATTTCACCGCTACACATGGAATTCCACTCTCCTCTTCTGCACTCAAGTCTCCCAGTTTCCAATGACCCTCCCCGGTTGAGCCGGGGGCTTTCACATCAGACTTAAGAAACCGCCTGCGCTCGCTTTACGCCCAATAAATCCGGACAACGCTTGCCACCTACGTATTACCGCGGCTGCTGGCACGTAGTTAGCCGTGGCTTTCTGGTTAGATACCGTCAGGGGACGTTCAGTTACTAACGTCCTTGTTCTTCTCTAACAACAGAGTTTTACGATCCGAAAACCTTCTTCACTCACGCGGCGTTGCTCGGTCAGACTTTCGTCCATTGCCGAAGATTCCCTACTGCTGCCTCCCGTAGGAGTCTGGGCCGTGTCTCAGTCCCAGTGTGGCCGATCACCCTCTCAGGTCGGCTATGCATCGTGGCCTTGGTGAGCCGTTACCTCACCAACTAGCTAATGCACCGCGGGTCCATCCATCAGCGACACCCGAAAGCGCCTTTCACTCTTATGCCATGCGGCATAAACTGTTATGCGGTATTAGCACCTGTTTCCAAGTGTTATCCCCCTCTGATGGGTAGGTTACCCACGTGTTACTCACCCGTCCGCCACTCCTCTTTCCAATTGAGTGCAAGCACTCGGGAGGAAAGAAGCGTTCGACTTGCATGTATTAGGCACGCCGCCAGCGTTCGTCCTGAGCCAGGATCAAACTCTCATAATAAAAGTTAGAACAATCTTGCGATTGTTAAGCTCAATTTGTTTGCTAGCATATTGCTTGCTTGTTAAAAATGTTTGTTGTCTTGAATTGAATCAAGACGCCCTACACATTTGGTTCGTCTATTCTTTGTTCAGTTTTCAAAGGTCTACGTTACCTCGCAGCAACTTTTACATCATAACAAACTTTCGTTTGAATGTCAAGAACTTTTTTAAAAAAGTTTTTTTAAGTTGTTTTGCTCGGTTGTTGTTGTCTGTTGTGACAACTTCTATATCTTATCATCTCGCTTGTTATTTGTCAACAACTTTTTTGTTGTTTTTTCAAACTTTTTTCGAGAGATTTGAAATCAAGAATTGTTATTTAATTATTGATTTCTGAATCGCTCAGCTGTGTGACTCGCCTTGCGACATGTAATAATATACCAAGATTTCAAGCATTGGTCAATCATTATTTTCACTTTTTTTAAACTTTTTTTCAATACCGATTATTATGATTGGTATAGGTATTTTCGTTCGTTTTTTACCCCCTTTCATCCTTTTTTGGCTATAGTTTATTAACTTTTAGCAAAATCTTCTAAATTTATCGTAATATATCAAGGATTTTGTCCTTTTTAGCAATTATTTGTTAAAATATGGAAAAGAGATTTTTTTATATATGGAGGAAATGAACGCTTATGAAAATTTTAGTTGCAGATGATGATAAAGAAATTGTAGAACTATTGAGTATTTATATTCATAATGAAGGATACGAAGTCGTGAAAGCTTATGATGGAAAAGAAGCGTTATCCAAATTGCACACAACACCAGATATCGATTTATTAATCTTGGACATTATGATGCCAATCATGGATGGAATGGAAGTAGTGAAAGAACTTCGAAAAGAATCGCAAATTCCAATTATTATGTTAACAGCAAAAACAACCGATATGGATAAAATCAAAGGCTTAGTTGCTGGTGCAGACGATTATGTCACCAAGCCTTTTAATCCTTTAGAAGTAATGGCTCGGGTAAAGTCTATTTTACGTAGAAGCCAAATGCAATTAACCAAAGAAGAACCCGATGAATTAGAAGTCGGCCCATTAATGATTAATAAGGACTCTCACGAAGTCAAAACAATAGAAGGAAAAGAAATTCAATTAACCGCTCTTGAGTTTGGTATCCTCTATCTATTAGCTAGTCATCCAAATCGTGTGTTTAGTGCGGATGAAATTTTTGAGCGTGTGTGGCAACAAGAAAGTATTGTTTCTGCTAAAACCGTGATGGTTCACGTCAGTCATTTAAGGGATAAGATTGAAGAAGCAACTGGTGGAGAAAAAGTCATTCAAACAGTGTGGGGAGTTGGATATAAGATCGATGCTCGTTAAACCTAAAAAGATTGAAAAACAAAAACGAATTACCTTAACTTCTAAAGAAATCAGCGAGTTATTAGCAGAAGCAATTGTGACAATTGTTTTATTACTACTATTAAATGTCTCAATTATGTTCCTTTTAGGACAACTACTTAGTGAAAACTCGCCCTTAGCTGGTGTCATCTGGGCCACTAAGGATGCGGTCGCTAAAGAATTAAATACTGATTTGTTTTGGAGCTGGAATAAATTTGTCTTACCTATTTTCTTTTTAGTAGATGCAGCTGTTCTCTATTGGCGCTTAATTCGTCGCTACCATCAAATGCAATTGCGTCATATTATCAGTGAGTTACATTACATCGCTGATGGTAATTACAATCACCGCATTCCGTTTGAATTAAGTGGTGATTTAGCAAAAGTCGTGACGAGTATTAACGGTCTGGTGGATAGTACTGTCGCAGCCATTGAAGATGAACGGCGAATTGAAAAATCAAAAGATGAATTAATTACGAATGTCAGTCATGATATTCGGACACCGTTAACTTCTATTATTGGTTATCTGGGATTGATTGAAGATCGTCAATTTCATAGCCAAGAAGATTTACTGAAATATACGCATACCGCTTACGTCAAAGCGAAACAAATGAAATTATTAGTTGATGATCTTTTTGAATATACAAAAGTCCGTCAACCAAGTGTACCGATTCATACGACGACTTTTGATATGGCACAATTAATTGAACAGCTTGCTGCCGATTTTGAATTGGAAGCGAAAAAGATTAATATGCAAATCCAAGTAAAAGCCAATCCAGCTTCTTTAATGATGGAAGGCGATACGGAAAAACTAGTCCGAGTCTTTAACAACCTTCTTTCAAACGCTTTGAAATATGGCAAAGGCGGCCATCATATTGTAATGGAAGTAGACAAAGTCGGCACCGAAGCAATTATCGCTGTTCGCAATGATGGACCAGCTATCCCTAAACATTCTTTAGATCAGTTATTTGACCGCTTCTATCGTGTCGAAGAATCCCGATCACAAGAAACGGGTGGTACTGGTTTAGGTCTGGCTATTGCACAAAGTATTGTCGCTTTACATGGTGGATATATTTATGCGAAGTCTGATCAAAAGTGGACTTCCTTTATTATTCATCTACCCTTACAGCGTACCAACAAGAAATCAGAGAGTTAATTGACATCCCTGAACTTTTTCGGTATTCTATAGAAAAGAGAAAACTAAGAGAAAAAGTATTTATGGCACTGAATTCCAGAGAGTTTGCGGGGGTGCGAGCAAACATTCATCTATAAAGAAGTCCGTCTCTTCCAGGTGTCCAGCGAAATAAGTTGGAACGGTCTGCAGCCGTTATCTGCAAATCAAGGGCAGTAACATTACTGAACTTGGGTGGTACCGCGAGATTTCCAGTCATTTCGTCCCAAGAATATTTATTTTTGGGGTGAGATGGCTTTTTTGTTGTTTTCTACAACAGTTATTATTGATTATGTACTAATTTTAAGGAGGAAAAAATATGTTAGATGTAAAAATGATGCGTCAAAATTTTGACGAAGTAAAAGCAAAGCTACAAACCCGTGGTGTGAAAGAAGAAATCTTAGTGGAATTTCTGCGTTTAGATGAAAGTCGCCGTGATTTATTAGTCAAAGTCGAAGAAATGAAAAAATACCGGAACGATGTGTCTGCTGAAATTGCTCAATTAAAACGGAACAAAGAAGATGCAACGGCCAAAATCGCGGAAATGAAAGAAGTCGGCGGTAATATTAAAGCGTTAGATGCAGAAATTAATGCTATTGACGAAGAGCTACGTGGGATCACAACTACTTTACCGAACTTGCCAGATGATTCTGTGCCTGTTGGTGCTGGTGAAGAAGAAAATGTAGAAGTACGTCGTTGGAGTGAACCAAGAACTTTTGCTTTTGAACCAAAACCACACTGGGAAGTCGCTGAAAACTTAGGCATTCTAGATTTTGAACGTGGTGCCAAAGTAGCTGGTAGCCGTTTTGTTTATTACAAAGGCCTAGGTGCTCGCTTAGAACGTGCGTTATACAACTTCATGTTAGATTTACATGTTTATGAACATGGCTATACAGAAATGATTACGCCTTATATCGTTAATGACACCGCCATGTTCGGAACTGGCCAATTTCCTAAATTTAAAGAAGATGTCTTCCAATTACAAGATACGGATTTAACGTTAATCCCAACGGCGGAAGTCCCTCTAACCAATTACTACAACAATGAAATTTTAGATGGCAAGGATTTACCAATTTACTTTACGGCCTTGAGCCCTTCTTTCCGTTCTGAAGCTGGTAGCGCTGGTCGTGACACACGTGGGTTAATTCGTTTACACCAATTTAATAAAGTCGAAATGGTTAAATTTAGTGATGCAGAGCATTCTTATGAGGAATTAGAAAAAATGACGAATAATGCCGAAGAAATTCTGCAAAAACTGGGATTACCTTACCGTGTCATGGCTCTTTCAACAGGTGACATGGGCTTCTCAGCTGCGAAAACTTATGACTTGGAAGTTTGGATTCCCGCTCAAGAGACATACCGTGAAATCAGTTCATGCTCAAACTGTGAAGATTTCCAAGCGCGCCGTGCGATGATTCGTTACCGTGATGAAAATGATAAAGTCCAATATGCGCATACACTCAATGGTTCTGGTTTAGCCGTGGGACGGACAGTCGCTGCTATTTTAGAAAACTACCAAAACGAAGATGGCTCTGTGACTGTACCAGAAGTCCTAGTTCCTTACATGGGTAACCTAACAGTTATTAAATAAAGGGAAGATGAAGGTCGTTGTCTGATATCAGATAACGGCTTTTATTCTACAGAAAAAGGAGCCTGATAAACGGTGGAAACAGAAGCAACTCCTTCATTCTACAGAAAAAGAGGCAGACGTCGAAATGACGTCTGCCTCTTTTAAATTTCAAAAAAATCAGCTTTTATTTTATTGAACAGAATAGTTTGGTGCTTCTTTTGTGATTTGAACGTCATGTGGATGTGATTCTTTCAATCCGTTACCACTCATTTGAACAAATTGTGCTTCTTCACGCAACGCTTTCAGGTCTGCTGCACCGACGTAACCCATCCCTGATTTCAAGCCACCGATTAATTGGAAGACAATATCAGAAACGCTTCCTTTGTAGGCAACACGTCCTTCGATTCCTTCTGGCACTAATTTGTTTGCTTCATTGACACTTCCTTGGAAGTAACGATCACTTGATCCTTTTTCCATTGCACCCAATGAGCCCATGCCACGGTAAGTTTTGAAACGACGGCCTTGATAAATTTCAAATTCGCCTGGAGATTCATCTGTACCTGCTAACATACTTCCTAGCATTACAGCATGTCCACCAGCAGCTAAGGCTTTCACGATATCACCAGAATATTTAATACCGCCATCAGCGATAATTGCTTTACCATATTCTCTAGCTACAGAAGCAGCATCATAAATCGCTGTTAATTGAGGAACACCAACACCAGCAACGACACGTGTTGTACAAATTGAACCAGGTCCAATACCAACTTTGACAACGTCCACGCCGACATCATACAATGCTTTGGTTGCTTCAGCAGTGGCAACATTACCAGCAATTAATGTTGCTTCAGGGAACGTTTCACGAATTTCTTTAATTTTGCGAATAACGCCGGCACTATGGCCATGTGCAGTATCGATAACAATCGCATCGGCACCTGCTTCTAATAATGCTTCCGCACGTTCGAACGTATCACTAGTGACACCGACTGCTGCCGCCACAAGTAAACGACCGTGTTCGTCTTTGGCAGCATTTGGGAATTCAATCACTTTTTCAATGTCTTTAATTGTAATTAAGCCACTTAAGCGACCTGCTTCATCAACGATTGGTAATTTTTCGATTTTATGTTTTTGTAAGATTTTTTCTGCATCTTTTAAAGATGTGCCAACTGGCGCAGTGACTAAATGATCTTTTGTCATGACTTCTTCGATTTTGATTTGGTAGTCCGTTACAAAACGCATATCACGGTTTGTAATAATTCCGACTAATTTACGGTTTTCCATTGTTTCTACAATCGGCACACCGCTAATACGGTAACGACTCATTAATTCTTCTGCATCCGCTACTAAGTTTGTTGGTGTTAGAAAGAATGGATCAATGATAACGCCGCTTTCAGAACGTTTGACTTTACGTACTTCGTCTGCTTGTTGGGCGACAGTCATATTTTTATGTACGACACCTAGTCCACCTTGACGAGCCATCGCAATTGCCATATTACTATCTGTAACAGTATCCATACTGGCACTCATCAATGGAATATTTAACTTGATATTTTTAGCTAATTGTACACTCATGTCTACATCATTTGGTAAGACATGGCTTTCTGCAGGGATTAATAGCACATCATCAAATGTAAGACCTTTTTTCGCAAATTTTGTTTCCCAATTTGACATTTTTTTGTCCACTCCTCGACTTAATTTTATATATGAAAATAACAGATAATACTAAGGAAGTCAACTAGATTTGTTTAAATAATCAATGAGGAATAAAGGACAAAACGCCAAAATCGGTTTGTCCTCTATTCAACTCTTCCTAATTAAGGTCCTACTTTCATCGTTGTTCTTTTATCTTGTGTTTCTTTTTTTGTTGTAAAAATCGGCTAAATCCAAAACCGCCGACAGAAAGCAAGGTCATCATTGTCCCTATTTTTTGCACTTTTGTTCTTTGGTAACGGATGTCGACATGTCCTGTACCAGATAAAGAAAGAGCGGCTAAGCCTCCTTGATTGGTTAGGCTCATTTTTTTAGCGCCCGTTTGGTTTTTCATTTGAATCGTGGCTTGATAGCCTAAGTAATAAATAAAAGGAACGGTCACCTTCGCTGATTGATTCACCACTTGGTAGTCAAATGAAATTTTCCCATAAGGCATTCTAACATTTGTAATGGTTACTTGTTCTGCCGAATAATCAAGTTGT
Organism: Enterococcus sp. DIV0236; assembly: GCF_050558525.1. Lineage (NCBI taxonomy): Bacteria > Bacillati > Bacillota > Bacilli > Lactobacillales > Enterococcaceae > Enterococcus > Enterococcus sp. DIV0236. The sequence goes on from NZ_CP187891.1 coordinate 2,743,396, forward strand.
CGTTTTTTCTGTTTCAATAATTCCTGATAATTGATTTCATCTGGCAAATATTCATGGCCCGCACCGATATAAAAAGGCGTTGGTTGCTCATACTCAGCTTTTGTTAACAGGCGTCCTTGTTGTGACTGAATACTTTGATATTGATAAATGCCTAAATTGCTGATGGCAAGGAAAACCAACAAAGCCACAGTCCAAGATTTACGGAAAACGCCCCATTCGTCTTGTGCAATGAAAAAAGCGAGCATTACGGAAAGAATCCCTAAAAACCGCCAAGGAAACTGAATCGTATTTAAAGGCGTGTGGTTCAGCAAGTGCCAAGGAAAAAGCGTGGTAACCATCAATAAGAGTACCAGCGTCAAACCAATAAACCGTTTGTCCTGAATTTTTTTGCTGGCAAGCGAAACCACTGCTACAACAAGCCCCACAAACAAAAGGGTTCCTAGATTCGCTGTTTTCGCGTGAAAAACACTGCTCTTTAAACTATTAATGAAAAGAGAAACAATGGGATAACTTCTTTCGGAAATATAAGTGAGTGGATTGGATGTAACTTTAAACACTTGATTTTTCATTTGTTCAGCAACTGGTAAAAGATAAAAGGCCAGCCAAAGCAGCGTCAGACCTGCAGCCTTCGCTAATGCCCACAGGACCTCCTTTTTAAAAAACTGCTGCCAATAAAACAGAATGTATAACCCAATCCAAATAGAAACCATTTCAATAGAAATAAAGTGAGCCAACCCAATGCCAGTCATCGCCAGCGTTAACAACGGCCAATATTTCGTGGTTCCCTTTCGTAATAAAAACAGGCTCGCTAAGACCAACGGAAAAAAACTTAGCGCCAAAAATTCTCCTAACGCTTGGCGATTAAACAAGTCTTGCATGCGGTAAATAGATAAGCCATACAAAATGGCAAAGAGATAGCTTCTTTTTTTAGAGAGCGCCATTAATCGGCCTGCATAATAAGTAAGACTAAATGTTGCCAAGTTTACTGCAAACACAAAAATCGCCATACTAGCGACAAAGGAAAGCCCCAGAACACGCAAAAGCGCAGGTAAATAAAGATACGCATCTGGATAAAACAAACTAGAGGCATAGCCATAGCCTCCCAAGAAAAAATAATTGATTTTAGGAAACCAGTCGTTGTTTTTAATTGCTAATGCGAGACCTTCCACCCGATTTTGATGAAAGCGAAAATCACTTGCTCGTAAAAAATTCTCTTGAAAATAGACAAAATAGAGAGAAAGTCCACTTAATAAGAGAAAACTAATAAAAATGAGTAGCCGCTCGTGTTGACGGCACCAAGACTTCACTTGTTGTCCCATAAGAGGCTCCTTTCTTTAGCAAACTTCTGAAAACAGAAGCCTGGGACACTAGTTTTTTCGACTAATCCCCCAGGCTTTAACTGTTAAAACGCTCTATTGAGAGAGCGACTTTGCTTGTTGCAGTTTCTGCGTCAGCCGAGCGCATTCACAATTGAGCGCGCGCCGTTTATTGACGTGTCATGAAACTACCTTGAATATTGTATTTTTTCTTGAAGAAATAGCGTGCTACAAAGGCTAACGCACCGATTACTAAAGCAATCATCGGATCTAAAATGGGATTGATCACTGGTGGCAACATCGCTGAACCAGCGAAAACTGCAATCCACAAGAACATCCCACCAAATAGAATGGCGGTCGTTTTTAACCAACCAGGACGTTTGCTTTTGTCGCCACCTTGACGATCAAAACGGTAAACATATTTGTGCATTAGATAGAAAACATAACCCCCAGCCATCGCACCTAAGATATATGTGGTTAATCCGAGAGGTTGTGCGGTTCCTTTTGAAAATAGAGACATCGCCGCTAACATGATTGTTAATAAACCAAGTAATAGTAAGGTATTGTCGAGCCAAATCATCCAGCCCGCTGGTTCTTTGACTTCTGCTGGTTTATTTAAAATTGCTTCCGTCCGTTCTGAAACAGTGCCAAATAACTGACGGGCTGTTTTGCCTGTTTTTTGACCGGCTACTAATTCTGGTAAAATACCGTGTAGAGCCAATGCTAACTCTTCTTCTGATAAATTAGCCGCTTTTAATGATTTTTTTAAGTCAAAAATGTATTGTTCATTTCTTTTAGTCAAATTCTGTTCTAATTGACGATTCTCAGCCACGATTGCTCGTAATGCTTCTGCTTCCATAGTTGTATCCTCCTCACCCTCATGTAGAGGGAACCTCTTTCTAAACGGCTGAATGGCCTTAAATATGTGGGCTTAGCCCAAAACAAATTGCTTGTTGGGCACATTTTTTTAAACGTTAAAACGGAACAACATAACATCGCCATCTTGAACGACGTAGTCTTTTCCTTCTAAACGAACACGGCCCGCTTCTTTGGCAGCTTGCATATTGCCATATTTATCTAGGTCTTCATAAGAAACTGTTTCCGCACGAATGAAGCCTCGTTCAAAGTCACTGTGGATAATCCCAGCTGCTTGAGGTGCCTTGATTCCCTTACGGAACGTCCATGCACGAACTTCTTGTTCACCAGCTGTAAAGTAGGTAGCTAAGCCTAACAAATCGTAAGCCGCACGAATCAATTGATCTAAGCCAGATTGTTCAATGCCCATTGCTTCTAAAAATTCAGCCTTGTCTTCTTCAGAATCCAATTCAGCAATTTCTTCTTCTGCTCGCGCACTAACTACGATTACTTCCGCATTTTCACTGGTTGCAAAATTACGAACTTGTTGTACATACTCGTTGTTGTCTGGATCCGCCACTTCATCTTCTGAAACATTTGCTACATAAAGGACCGGCTTTGTGGTTAATAAGAAAAGAGATTTAACAATTTTCTCTTCTTCTGGCGTAAATTCAATCGTACGAGCAGATAAACCTTCTTCTAAAACTGGTTTAATTTTGTCTAAAACAGCTAATTCTTCCACCGCTTCTTTATCTTTTGCTTTCGCCATTTTAGCCACGCGAGTATAGCGCTTATTGATTGAATCTAAATCTGCTAAAATTAGCTCTAAATTAATTGTATCAATGTCTGCTAAAGGATCAACGAAATCCGCATCCCGATTTTGTTCACGCATGATATTTTCGTCATCAAAACAACGAACCACGTGACAGATTGCATCTACTTGACGAATGTGACTTAAAAACTGATTTCCCAGCCCTTCTCCTTTACTGGCACCTTTAACAATTCCGGCGATGTCTGTAAATTCAAACGTTGTGGGAACTGTTTTTTTCGGTTTTACTAGTTCTGTCAAGCGTTGTAAACGGGCATCTGGTACTTCAACCATGCCGACGTTCGGATCAATCGTTGCAAAGGGATAATTTGCAGCTTCTGCTCCTGCTTTTGTAATTGCGTTAAATAGGGTCGATTTACCAACGTTTGGTAAGCCGACAATTCCAGCTGTTAGTGCCATTTGTTTTCCACTCTTTCTCTCAGTCTATTCTCTTTTCTATTAGAGGCATCAAAGCATTAGTCTGCTTTTTTCTCGATTACTTTTTTTAATTTTTTAGTAAAATCACGACGCGGCATCATGACAATATGCCCGCAATTCGTGCACTTGATTTTGATATCAGCGCCCATGCGAATGATTTGCCAACGATTTGCTTGGCAAGCATGCGGCTTTTTCATTTCGACAATATCGCCTAAATCATACATGTTCCAAGCCTTCTTTCTTCTCTTACTTATATAAAAATACCATGATTACAATACCATTTTTTAACGAAACTAGCAAAAGGATTTGTGACTTTCTGTCTTACTTTCTCACTTTGCTTTTTATTCCTCGTCAAAATGAATATCTAAAATATCTAAAATTCTAGCCAAATCCGAAGAGGACAAGTACTCAATTTCAATTTTTCCTTTGCCTTCTTTTTCTTGAATTGCTACGGTTGTCCCAAATTTATCCATTAAGCGGTCTTCACTTTCACGAATATAAATGGGTTTTTCTTTGATGGCTTTTTTCGCTTTTTTGCCCTTTTTGCCTTGTGTTTCGTTTAATTCAGCGACAAGTTGTTCTAATTGTCGAACCGTTAAATTGTCTTTAATACAACGATTAGCTAATGGCAATAGCTGTTCTTTGTTCTTCAAGCCTAATAACGTCCGTGCTTGACCCATTGACATGCTTTGTTTTTGAACCATTGCTTTGACCGCATCAGGTAAGGTTAGCAATCGTAAATAATTGGCAATATACGGGCGACTTTTGCCCAAACGTTCTGCGACTTCCGCTTGTGTTAATTTCAAATTTTTCATTAGCATTTCATAGGCTTCTGCTTCTTCTAGCGGATTTAAATCTTCCCTTTGTAAGTTTTCCAAAACAGCAACTTGCATCATGGATTCTTCATCAAATTCGCGAATAATTGCGGGAATTTTTTCTTTGCCGGCTAATTTAGAAGCCCGGAACCGACGCTCACCTGCAATAATTTCATAGCCTTTAACTGCCGATTTACGAACAATAATCGGTTGAAACACACCGGAATGTAGAATCGAGTTTGCAAGTTCTTGTAAAGAGGTTTCATCAAATGTTTTCCGTGGTTGGTAAGGATTGGGACGAAGTTCGTTTAATAGAATTTCTGTCACTTGTTCATTCTTAACATCGACATCTTCTAGCTTTGCGATATCTTGAAACAAGGCATCGATGCCTCTGCCTAAACCTTTGCCTTTATTCATTCTCCAACACTTCCTTTGCTAGTGCTTGATACACTTCGGCACCTTTTGAGCGAATATCATAGTCAATGATTGGTAAACCATGACTTGGTGCTTCGGATAAACGGACATTTCTTGGAATAATCGTGTCATAGACTTTTTCACGGAAATATTTACGGACTTCTTCCACGACTTCGGCACCTAAATTGGTCCGAGCATCGTACATGGTTAACAAGACCCCTTCAATTTTCAATTCAGGGTTAAAATGTTTTTGAACCAAGCGAATCGTATTTAGCAATTGACTCAAGCCTTCTAATGCGTAATATTCACATTGAACAGGAATTAGAATCGAATCACTTGCTGTAAAAGCATTGATTGTTAAATGCCCTAGAGAAGGCGGGCAATCAATTAAAACGAAATCATACATGTCTCTTACTTCATCAATTGCTAATTTCAAGCGCGATTCTCGAGCCATCATTGAAGTTAATTCAATTTCAGCGCCTGCTAATTGAATAGTTGCAGGGACAATATCTAAATTTTCACGGCTAGTATGTTGAACCACGCTAGTGATTGGTTCTTCATTTACAAGGACATCATACACATCATGTGCGACATCTGGTTTAGGGACACCCATGCCACTGGTAGCATTTCCTTGTGCATCAATGTCGATCAGTAAGACTTTTTTGCCTAAGTTTGCTAAACATGCGCCTAAATTTACAGTGGTCGTTGTTTTACCAACGCCGCCTTTTTGGTTCGCTACAGAAATAATTCGTGTCATGTGTGTGCCTCCATCTTATTTAATCGGTTGTTTATTTGGTAATCCAGGTTTTCTGGGATATTTTTTAGGGGTTTCTTTTTTCTTTTGAATCACGACAATGTGACGTTCGTCTGCCGTAATCGGCAAAGTAAAACCAACTTCTTTTTGAAATTGACCGCCTAATGTAGCGATTGCAGGTTTTGCTTCATTAATTTCTTCTTCACTTTTCGATGCTTTTAAGGCTAAAAAATAGCCTTCTTTTTTAACTAAGGGTAAACACAGTTCACTTAAAACATTTAATCGTGCAACTGCTCGCGCTGTAACGTAATCAAACGCGCCACGAAATTCTGCTTTTTGACCAAATGTTTCTGCACGATCATGATACAAAGAAACATTAGCCAAACCTAGTTGATTCACCAACTCTGTTAGGAAAGTAATTCGTTTATTTAAAGAGTCAACAATTGTGACATTTAATGAAGGAAAAACAATTTTCAAAGGAATACTTGGAAATCCTGCGCCTGCGCCAACATCACAAATGGCTTTGTCACTGGCAAAGTCTTCAAAGAATGCCAACGAAACAGAATCATAGAAATGTTTCAAATAAACTTCTTTTTCTTCTGTAATGGCTGTTAAATTCATTTTTTCATTCCATTCTACTAGTAAATGGAAATATTGGTCAAATTGTGTCATCTGTTGGTCTGTCAATTCAATGCCTTTTGCGGCTAATAGTTGTCTAAATTCTTCGGGTAGCATAAAGACTCCTTCCTTTTTTGTGAAACAGAAAAATGTTTCACAATCATCTTTTCCTACTTTAACGCAAATAGCAATTTCTTGCAATGCTTTTCGGAAGATTTTTACCTGAATGATAAAAGAAAAACCCGCCTTTTTATGTAGTAAAAAGTCTCTAGCCACGGGCCAAAATGTTCAATTGGCGGCAACGAAAACCGCCTTTCTCTAAGAGTAAAACAAGCCAATGTTTCATGTGAAACATTGGCTTGTTTTACTTACTATAATCATCGCACTTTATTTGTCGTTCTCTGCGGTAGTCGTATTCTTGGATACGGGGACTTAACCAACCTTTTTTGGCTGTTTTTCGTAATTGATGATCAAATCTCCCTGGTGGTGAACTATCTAGTAATTCATGGGTACGATTATTCCGATTTGCATAATTAAACGATTCACCATTCAAGACTTTTTCCTGGTATTCATTGTTTTTGGCCGCTTGATAATAAGCTGGATTACTAATTAATCTGCCTCGCCAGTCTTCAACTAACACATCCCACTGGGTTACAAAGGTCCCTTCTTCATTCAAAATAAACTCACTGTGAAAATTAGGCGTCAATCGTTTCTTATTAATCAAAGAATAAGATGCCCCCTCAGGGTATTTGTTGTGTAAACGAGCAGAGCTTTTTTTCAGTTTCCGCCCGCCCATTCCTTGCGGCTTGGCCGCAAAAACATAGCGTTTTAATGCCTGTTCATCGGTGTCCCCTTCTTGTTTAAAAAAATCGCGGATATACGTGATATTTTGACGATCAATATACATTCTTAATTGATGTATCTTTTTCGCTTTCTCTTGATTAAAGCTCCCAAGAAGACCTAACGGATAGGCTTTTTGAACTGTTTTTGCCAACAAATGCCAAAACGTCGCATGCGGTGCAACCGTCTTCGAGAAACGATAAGGTCCTACTAATTGCAACATGCCATGCTGATCCAACACTGCACCTAATTGCCATAACAGTAACGAGAGCTTTTCTTGCGGACGATAAGCCGAAAAGCGAAATAATCGCTCATACGCTGAAGAGCCCACTTCTTCCACTTCAGAAAACAGTTCCGTGACTGCTGTTTTCGCTTGCTCAAGTGGCAAGAAACGCGTGTCTTTTATGGCGCTTTCCACTAATCCATAAACAGCTTGGCGGTCCCAGCCAGCGTCAATCGCCGCCTCTACACCAGCACTCATTGCTTGTTGTAATTCTTGCCAACGTCCCATCTTCTCGCCGCCTTTTTCTATATACTTCTTCTATAATGATAATCCTTTCCCCGCAAAATGCCAACTGCTTTAACGCAAAAAAACAACCCGCCCTTTGGGGAAGGGCGGGCGGAGGAGTTAAAAAATGAAAAAGTGTTTTGTTAGGGTTTTGTTTATCGGGTATGTTTAAATAATAGCCGTTAAATGTGAAGAAACTATGGTAAAAATGCGCCTTCTTTTCAACAAAATTTTGAAAAAGTCTCTTCAGAAATTAAGATTTTTTTGCGAAGTTGTATACTTTCTACCTCCATTCGATATATTATATATTTAATATCCATAAAATCACAAAAGAAATATACATAATAATGAATATTTATTCAACGGTTGATAATCCAACAAAAAAGAGCATGGGACAAAAATCACTTTGGATTTTTGCTCCACGCTCAAAAACTGATAAACGGCGGGAACAGAAGCAACTCCTTCGGAAATAAGCCGAAATTCTCCAAAAATTATAGAACAATTTTCGGAAATTCCTTCTTATTTCTCGGAGTTAAACACTTCTATCCCGACCTCTTTCAACTAAATTAAATGATTTTCTCTTAAAATATCACCAATATACGTATCCTCAAATTTCTTCACAAAGTGTTCAACCATTTTGCGTTCCACGAACGGCATATCCATTTCTGTTAATTTTTTCTTGTCAGATAAATAATAAACAGAGTTTGCTAAGACGCGCAAGTCGTATGCAGAAGCAAACACTTCTGGTACTCCGCGTTCAACCTCTAGCAATTGATAAACAGCTTCCATCGCTGTCCGTACAGAATACTCTGTTGTAAACACCGTATCTCGTTCAGTATCTGCGAAGTTCCCAATGAAAGCAAGATTTTTAGAGCCGTTTGGTACAACTAATGGGCGATCGCCTGGTTCTCTTAACATAAAGTAAGAAGTGATAAACGGCATATAAACCGGAATAGTGGTAGCCGATTCTTCTGAAATACGTTCAATTTCCCCTTCTGGGACCCCTAAATGATAAAGTAACTCTTGCGTAATTTCTTGGCCTGTACATTGTTCGATTGGTTTTTTGATATAATTTCCTGGTTTATTAGAAAGTAATCCATATACCCAAGTTATAGATTGTTGATCATTTTGTTCTTTAAAATGCGGTTGTCTATGCATAGCGAAACTCATCATCCAATTAGAGTCTTTGATAGTAATAATACCACCTGTGACAATTTTTCCTGTGCGTAATTTACGATGTGTTAACCGAGAAAGATACGGTTCAATATCGAAATTTTCCCACGTAATCGTTGCTGAGACAAACCAACTTTCATCTGGTAAATTTTCACAGAAAACTTCTGGGTGCCCAAATTCTGGGGATTGTTTTGCTAAGTTTTTCCAGAGATTCCAACTTCCCCCTAGTTCATGAGTAATTGGTGCTGGTGTATGATGATCTCCTTGCGTCGAACTTTCAGTAATTGAGCCATTCGTTACGAAGACTAAATCATTTTCAGTTAAAGGAATTTCTTTGGTTTTGCCCGCTTGTGTCAACAATAATCGCCGAGCAACTTTAGTAGCTCCTTTGATGTCGACTTGGATATCATTGATTGTTGTTTCATATTGAAAGTCTACCCCTTGATTGGTTAAAAAGCTTAGTAATGGTTTCACTAACGATTCGTATTGATTGTATTTGGTAAACTTCAAGGCTGTAAAGTCAGGCAAACCTTTGATGTGGTGGATAAAGCGCATGATGTAACGGCGCATTTCAATGGCAGAGTGCCATTTTTCAAAAGCAAACATTGAACACCAATAGATCCAAAAGTTGGATTCAAAAAATTCTTCGCCGAAAACATCTTCAATTTTTTTGCCAATTAATTGATCTTCAGAAGTCATAAATAAATCAACGATTTCTTTTTGTGCTTTTTTGGATAAAGTAAATTGTCCATCGTCCGGGACACGTTCGCCACGGTTATGAATAATGCGGCAATTTGAAGAATTTGGATCATCTAAATCTAAACGGTAAAACTCATCTAGGACAGAGGCATCTTCTACTTCTAATGATGGTACCGAACGAAATAGATCCCACAAACACTCGAAATGGTTTTCCATTTCGCGTCCGCCGCGAGTGACAAAGCCATCATGGGGAATAAATTTACCATCTAAAGAACCGCCAGACAGCGTGAGTTCTTCAAAAATGTGAATATTTTCGCCCTTCATTTGACCGTCACGAATTAAGAAAACAGCCGTTGCTAAACCTGCTAGGCCACCACCAACGATGTAGGCACTCTTGTCATCTACACCTTTTGGTTTTCTTGGTCGAGCAAATGCTTCATAATTTCCATTTGTGTATCTCATTCTCGTTTCCTCCTATCATTTGATACCCTCATCATACTGCTACCAAAAAAAATACCCAAAAGATAACCCTTTTTTTTAAGAAATTCTTTGACAAATAAAGGAAATTGTCTAATTTTTAAGCAAGTGAATAATCGTAGATGTTTCATGTGAAACAAAAAAAGAACGAGAAGAAAAATGGCCGCTTTTTCTTCTCGTTCTTTTTATGCTAATTCGTTTACCGTTTCTACTCCAAAAACAGCAACCCAATCTTCCTGAAAATCAGTTACTGCTTTTTGAATGGCGGGCATTGCCAAGCCTTGTGTCACGAGTTCTGGTGCGATAGTGACCGCTTGCGCCCCCATTTGACAGGCTTGATTAATTTGTGCCACGTTTTTAAAACTAGCAGCTAAGATCTTACTCTTTGCGTTCGTCCGTTTAATTTCTGCAGCTAAATGCTCAATAACCTTTTGAGAATCAATTGTTAAATTCTCCATCCTATTATAATACGGCGCTAAATAATCTGCACCTGCCGCAATCGCTAGGTAGCCTTGAAATTCTGTATAAATAGCGGTTGCTGTTATCCGATAATTTGCCTGCTTTAGTTGTTTGATGGCTGCCAAGCCTGCTTCATTGACTGGGATTTTAATGAATGTTTCTTGGCCTAATTGTTGTACAATGGTTTGGGCATCTTCTAGCATCTCTTCTGTCGTTTGACCGACCACTTGGACGTGCAAACTCGCTTGTCCAATCGTTTTTTTGATTTCTTTCATCTGCGCAAAGAAGTCAATTTTTCCTGCTTGTTTAACAATACTGGGATTAGACGTTACGCCTGCCAGTGGTAAAATTTTCTGATACTTTCGAATAGCCTCAAGATTAATTGTATCTAGCATAAATTCCATCTTTTACGTTCCTCCCTTAAACGATAATTATAGAATAGTGATTGTTGTACCAACAGTTATTTCAGGAATAGCTTTTTCTTCAACATATAATGTACCTGGTAATTCAGGTGTTGTTGCGCCATCAAATTTAATAGTAATGTGACCCAATGTGTCTAAATTAGTTAATACTACCTCGCCTACAGCGGTAATCTGGTAAGTTTGTTCATCAATCACTAACGTTTGCTTGTCCGTAATCGCTTCTGTGACTGGCTGAACCTCAATGTTATAACAATAATCTGCTAAAGCATCTGGTGCATCTTTTCCAAATAAGATGACCATTTTTTCTTCTTTAAATAATTCGGCTTCTGGCCCAATAGACTGAACCTTTGTTGTAAATACTGACATTTCCCATCCTCCAAAAAAAATTTTTTAACTATACAATCCAAAACTTGCTAACCAAGCAACTAGTACTCGAGGGGCACCATTTAAGAAACGAGAATATAAAACAGAAGGGACCCCGACTTCAACGGTTTCAGCTTCAGCTTCTTCCAAGCCTAAGCCCACGGGAATAAAGTCGCACGCGTTTTGTGTATTAATAGCAAACAATGCTGGTAAGGCTAGTTGTGGCGGAATGTTGCCTTTCCCAATTTCCACACCAATTAACGTACCAATTACTTGGCTGATTACTGCTCCAGGACCTAATAAAGGAGAAAGAAATGGCAGAGAACAAATAAAACCAATAATTGTTAACCCCACAATGTTTCCTGCCAATGGCGCCATGATATTGGCAAAAAATTCACCAATTCCTGAACCTTGGATTACACCAATTAATAAAGAAACAAATGCCATAAACGGAATCACTGTGTTGATCATCGTTTGTACGCCTTCACGGGCTGATTGGTTGAATGTCGCTACAACTTTTCCTGCACCCATACCAATTTTCGCAACAAAACTTTGTTGTTCCGCTTTTTGTTCAGTAATTTTTTTACTTGTATCATATTTAAATTCTGTTTTTTTCGAGGTGGGCTTTTCTGTATCAGCAGCAGCTTCTTCTGATGTCAATGTAATCTGTTTCGGGCCTACAGCGGAAACATAAATTGTCTCATTAATGTATTGTGCTAAGGGACCACTTTTGCCAGTTGGAACAACGTTAATAGTAGGAATTCCTTTTTTAGGATAAATTCCGCAACGAAGAGTGCCTCCACAATCAATAATGGCTAATGCGATTTCATCATCTGGAATCGATGTCTTAAAACCATTGACCGCTTCCATTCCTGTCAATTCTACGATTTTATCAACGATTGCGGGTTTCTCGCCGCCACCTGTAATGTAAATAAATTTATGTTTTTCTTCTGTCGGTGTAATCACTAAGGGCCCACCATAACCGCCATTTCCTTTAACTACCTTAATACTATTGTACGTCATCTCACCTTGCTCCTTTCTAATCCACAGCAATCTCTACTGTTTTACTAAGGGTAATTCCTTGTTGTTTGCAAACATAGGCGGTAGTGAAATCGGTAACCCAACCGCCAATAAAATTCATTAATATCCCTACAAACATATAGCGAATCGCTAGGTCCATCGAATTTAGTCCTAACGTATCAATCCCTTGCGCAATCCCTAACCAAACGAACAATTCACCAGGATTAATATGAGGAAAAACTCCATTACTGGTATGACAAAATTGCGCTTGTGCAGCATAATAGCTAGGTTTATAGTATTCTGGTAAAAATCGAGCCATCGTAAAGGACATTGGATTGCCTAACATAAAAGCGGATAAAAAAGGCAGCACTAAATATCGCGTAACAGGATTTTTGGCAGAAAGTTTGGCTACCTTGGTTACTCTTTCTTCTCCTAGAAAAGCAATTAAAGTATTCATAGCTACCATTAACATCAAAACAACAGGTACGATGCCTGTCATCCAAGAAATAAATGTTTCTGCTCCTGTTTGGAAAAGGTGCATAAATCCTTCCGCAAATTTTGTAATATAAGACATTACTCGACACTTCCTTTCAATTTTGTTTGTACTTTATTTTTCCATAATTGCCATTGAATTTTGGCTCCATTAAGCGGCGTTAATGGTTGTGTTTCTTGATAATTGCCAAGCTCAACACGTAAGTAAATTTCTCGTGCATTTTCCATCGCTTGTTGGGTTAATTTATTTTCCTTTTGTACGAGTGGATGGTAATGATCCATATAATGAATATCCTCGTTCACGTACTGAGGTAAGGGATGAAATTTAGCTAGAACGGTGACACCTTGCATCTTTCTAGCGGCTAAGATTTTCCCTTGTGAATCCACAGCAAACAAGATAATCGTGCCTGCTTTTAACTTCCCTGCACGTCGACCAATCGCGACTTTTCCTAATTGTCGCAATTCTTGGTAGTTTTGATTAAAGTGTTTAATCTGTTTCATTCCCATAGCTATCTGAACGAAGTAAGCTGTTAAAAAAAGCTCCCCGAATACGTAGATAAAACTCATATGATAATCCCCTTCCTTTGCATCCACTCTTTAACCGCTAAAACATCTCGTTGCTTCCGTAATTCATTACGTAAACGTTCGTCTCCTGCGATTGTAAACAAGCGGTCATATAGTTGTAGTAACTCTGCTTCAACAGTGGCCGTCAGCTCTTCTGGAATACCCAACAGCAAAATAACATCAACTTTACCTTCTGGTGTAACCAGTGATTCTTCAAAAACCCCAATCGATAAAATAATCGTTGGTAAGGCTTGATTAATTGTATGGGGAAAGGCAATCCCCGATTCAAAAATAGTTGTTTGTTGATCTTCTCTAGTAAAAATTCGTTCGATAAATTGGGGATCTACTAATTTTTCTGCTTCTAAATCAGCAATCATTTTCTGGATATTCGCTCGGTAACCTTGAGTATTCTCTAATAATTGATAGGTCATATGAATATTTTGAGATTCCACGGAACGAATTTCTTTTGCTCTCTGCCACTCATTTCTGAGCCAAGTATCGTTAAATAAATTAGTTAAATGGATCATCGGTGTTTGTGGTCGAATATTTTTTAAGGGAATGGTTGTAAAAATAGCAAAATATTGATTCAATTCTCTTCTCTCTGCCTCTTCTTCAGAAAAATGGGCAATCTGGACGTCTGGACCCAAAACTTTTTCCAATTGCCGCTGAATGATCAAGGCCGTTCCATGACCTGTACTGCAGATTACAGCGATTTCTTTTTTGGCTCCCGCTTCATAGTTCCCTCTCAATGCTAGTTCAAAATACAAAGCGAGATACCCAAATTCAACCGTCGGCACACAACGATTCAACAAACGGCCCAATTCTTGCAAGCCAATTTTGGCTAATTCATAGGCCAAAGGATATTGTCGTTCAATTTCTCCATAAAATAAATCGTGACATTCCACATGAAAAACGAGTCGATTCATCACGTTTCTTAAATGATCTTTCATTTCTGAAAACAAGAAGTCCTCATCAAATTCAACAACAACTGAATGATGAATTTTTTTCATCATTTTTTGAAAATAGTCAGCTAAGAGTCCTTCATCAGCCAATAAAGAATTACGAATATGGTTTGTGTTGATGTTAAAAGGAAAGCTGATAAAGGAACGTTCCCATTGGCTTAACGTTACATTATAGGTTATTTCCAAGTGATACATCAGTTCTTCAATCTGCTCGTTATGACGAACATAATCAACATATTCTGGTGGTAGTTCCGTAATGAGTTTTCCAGCTAAAACACGCTGCAAAACAATTGAAACCACTCTTCGTAAAAGAAAACTATCTTGTTTTGCTAGTCTTGTTTCTTTGATTATTTTTTGTATCATTTGTTTGGTAGTTTCATGAAGAAACTGTTCTTCAAAATATTCTTGGACGTAATTCACATGAAGTAAGCGTAAATCAAACTCTTTTCCTTCTAAATGAATGCCACGGTTTGGCGTGCCTACAACCGCAACCTGCCAAGGAGCAATCAGCTCTTTCATGCGCTTAATGTCTTTATTAACTGTGCCGCGACTAACGGCGAGTTCTTCGGATAAATCATAAGTTGAAATAAATTGATCTTCTTCTATTAATCGTTTGATAATGTAGGAAACACGCTTGCTTGAAGAATTAAAATCAGATTCCCTTTTTAGCCGTCCAGACAAAACCTCTTCAAAACCTTCAAAGTTATTGATTTCTAACTGAAAGAGATTTTCCTTCTGAATAATTTGGGCGATACCGATTAATTCATCATTCAATGTATCAATGTTTTTACGAACTGTTTGAGGACTTGCGGCTAATTTCTCTTGCAATTCCTGTAAGCTCATTCCTTTGTGATCAACTAGTAATTTTATTACTTGGTACCATCTATTTACTAGCGTCATTTAGTTTTCCCACCTCTATCCTCTTGTTTTACCTCCAGCTACGTTTGTGGTGATGCCTGTAATATAGCTTGAACGGTCTGATAAATAATAGCATACTAAGTCAGCGACTTCATGGAGTTTTCCGCTACGACCTAATGGAATCGTACTTGTTTTTGAATAACCTGCTCGCAATTGCTCCACAGAAATGTTTCGTGTATAAGCCAATGCTTCTTCGTATGCTAAAGTGCGCAAGCCCGTTTCTTCCATAATGCCTGGCGCAATCCCCACGACACGGACGTTTGATTTTCCTAACTCTTTAGCCCATGAACGTGTATAACTGCTGACCGCTGCTTTCGTTGCAGCGTAGGCGCTTTGCCCTTCGGAGCCTTCTAATCCAGCTTCTGAAGACATATTAATAATGACACCTGCTTGTTTTTGTACAAGAATCCGGCCCACTGCTTGGCTCATTAGGTAGAGCCCTTTTTGATTGATGGCTACAATTTTGTCGAATACCTCATCCGATAATTCATAAGGCCCATGAGGATGATTTTTATCCACCAATAGACGAGGAATATTGATTCCGGCATTATTTACTAGGCCATCTACGGTTCCAAATTTTTCCACCACTTGAGCGACACCAGCTTCTACTTCTGCTCGAGAAGTTACATCGACTTTCACAAAGAGTAAATGCTCATGTTGCGTTTCTGATGCTGAAATATCAAAATTAGCAACATAGACCTCTTGTGCTAACAAGCTTTCAACAATGCTGCGACCAATACCAGATGAGCCTCCTGTAACAATCACTACTTTTCCTTTAATTCCTAACCAATCTGTCATTTGTTCCACTCCTATCATTTGTTTGCGCTTTCAGTATAGGTCAGTTTGTGAAATTATTTAAGACAGTCTTTTTTTGCAGTTTAGAAAAAAAAGTAGACTAATTCAAAACAAAAAAGCAGTTGCTTCTTCACAATCAATCATCCGTGAAGAAGCAACTGCTTCAAATTTTTATTATCCTTGCACTTTCGCGATTTTTCCTTGTTCGATGTAGACCATCAAAATGCTAATGTCAGCGGGGTTCACACCGCTGATACGGCTTGCTTGGGCAATCGTTTCTGGTTGGATTTTTTGTAGTTTTTGTTTTGCTTCTGTCGCCAAGCCGTTAATCGCTTGGTAATCGATGTTTTCTGGAATGCGTTTTGCTTCCATGCGTTTTAGTTTCTCAACTTTTTCCATGGCTTTTTTAATGTAGCCTTCGTACTTGATTTGAATTTCTACTTGTTCAATTACTTTTGGATCGAGCGCCTCTTCAGGTGCGGGAATAAATTGAGCGACTTCTTGATAACTGATTTCTGGGCGTTTCAGAAAATCTCTAGCTAAAATACCATCTTTTAAGCCAGCAGCGCCTTTGGTTTCCAAAAATGCTTGCACTTCTTTGGTTGGTTTAATCCGATGTTTGCCTAAGCGGGCAATTTCCGCTTCAACAGCCGCTTTTTTGACTAGATAGGCGGCATATTGTTCTTCTTTGACTAAGCCAATTTCATGACCCATTTCTGTTAAACGTAAGTCCGCATTGTCATGTCGTAAAATCAAACGATACTCCGCACGTGACGTTAATAAGCGATAAGGTTCGTTAGTGCCTTTTGTAACTAAATCGTCAATCATGACGCCAATATAGCCATCACTACGTTTTAAAACAAGAGGCTCTTTGCCTTGAATTTTCAATGCAGCATTAATTCCTGCCATCAAGCCTTGACCAGCAGCTTCTTCGTAGCCACTAGTTCCGTTCGTTTGACCTGCTGTATAAAGATTCTCAATGACCTTTGTTTCTAATGTTGGGCGTAATTGGTGAGGGACTACCACATCGTATTCAATGGCGTAACCTGTACGCATCATTTCTACTTTTTCTAATCCTTCAATAGAATGAAGCATTTCTGTTTGGACATCTTCTGGTAAAGAAGTAGATAAGCCTTGGACGTAAACTTCTTCGGTATTCAACCCTTCTGGTTCCAAGAACAATTGGTGTCTTGGTTTGTCTGCAAAACGAACAATTTTGTCCTCGATGGATGGGCAATACCGAGCGCCCACACCTTCCACAATCCCAGTAAACATTGGGGCGCGGTGTAGATTTTTTTGAATAATTTCATGCGTTGTTTCATTCGTATAAGTTAACCAACAAGGTTCTTGGTTTTGATTGTAGGCACTATCTGGCGTGCTGTAACTAAAGTGGTTGGGTTCTTTATCGCCTGGTTGTTCCTCTGTCACAGAATAATCAATCGTACTTGATTTTACTCGTGGCGGCGTTCCTGTTTTAAAGCGATCGATTTCTAAACCTAATTCTTTTAAATGATTGGCTAAACCAACGGAAGGTTGCGAATTGTTTGGTCCTGATGAATATTTTAATTCACCAATAATAATTTCGCCACGCAAGGCAGTACCGGCAGTAATCACCACTGCTTGACTACGGTATGCGGCACCTGTTGAAGTTACAACACCACAACAAACGCCATCTTCCACGATTAATTCTTCAACAATCCCTTGACGAAGGGTTAAATTTTCTTCTTTTTCAATGGTATGTTTCATTTCTGTCGCATAGGCATGTTTGTCAGCTTGCGCGCGCAACGCACGCACTGCTGGACCTTTACCAGTATTTAGCATCCGCATTTGGATGTAGGTTTTATCAATGTTTTTACCCATTTCGCCGCCTAATGCATCGATTTCTCGGACAACGACTCCTTTGGCAGGTCCACCAACAGAAGGGTTACATGGCATAAAAGCAACCATATCTAAATTAATTGTTAAAAGTAACGTTTTAACGCCCATTCGTGCGGCTGCTAAGGCTGCTTCAGAGCCAGCATGTCCAGCACCGACGACAATAACATCATATGATTCTGCTTGATATTGATTCATAAAAAATTCCTCTCTTGTCTTATTTTCCTAAACAAAATTGACTAAATAACTGTGTAATTAATTCATCTTGGACACTATCGCCGACGATTTCCCCTAAATAATCCCAACAACGGGTCATATCAATTTGAACTAAATCGACTGGCATACCTGCTTCGATGCCGTTAATCACTTCTTGTAACGAAAGCGCTGCTTGATCCAGCAAAGCAATATGACGTGTATTAGAAATATAGGTAGCATCTTTTTCGCCTGTTTGGCCGCCAAAGAAAAGATCAGCAATTTTCGCTTCTAACTGGTCTAAGCCTGTGTTTGACAACACCGAAACGGATAAAATTTCTTCTGCAGGGACTAATTCTTGTAATTCGTTAGGATCTAGTTTTGTCGGTAAGTCCATTTTATTTAAAAGAATAACGCGTTTTAAGCCTTTCGTTGCTTCCAACAGTTGACGATCTTCCTCTGTCAATTCTTCGCTTTGATTTAAGACTAACAAAATTAAATCCGAATCTGCTAACGCTTTGCGGCTGCGTTCGACACCAATTCGTTCCACAATGTCTTCTGTTTCGCGAATCCCCGCTGTATCAATTAATTTTAAAGGAACGCCGCGAACGTTAACGTATTCTTCAATGACATCACGTGTCGTTCCAGCAATATCTGTAACGATGGCTTTTTCTTCTCGTAACAGATGGTTTAACAAACTGGATTTCCCGACATTTGGTCGGCCAATAATTGCTGTACTTAGGCCTTCTCGCAAAATTTTTCCTTGTTTAGCGGTCGTTAATAATTGTTGAATCTGCGCTTTCACAAATTCGGCTTTTTCTAAAAGTAATTTCGTGGTTAATTCTTCGACATCATCATACTCTGGATAATCAATATTAACTTCTACTTGCGCTAAAGTATTTAAAATTTCTTGTCTTAATGAACGAATTAACGCCGACAAGTTACCATCTAATTGGTTCAATGCAACATTCATCGCCTTATCTGTTTTAGCACGGATTAAGTCCATCACTGCTTCTGCTTGTGAAAGATCCATTCGGCCATTTAGAAAAGCACGTTTTGTAAATTCCCCAGGTTCGGCCATTCGTGCGCCTTCACGTAACAGTAATTGCAATAATTGGTTCACCACGACAATGCCGCCATGACAGTTAATTTCTACCACGTCTTCTCGTGTAAATGTTTTCGGTGCCCGCATCACAGAAAGCATGACTTCATCAATCAATTGATCGTTTTGCGGATCAACAATATGACCATAATGAATCGTGTGCGTGGGGACTTTAGCTAAATCTTTAGTGCCTGACCGATAAACTTTGTTTGCAATAGCAACTGCTTGCTCGCCACTTAAACGAACAATACTAATCGCACCTTCACCTGGCGGCGTAGAAATCGCCGCAATTGTATCAAATTCCATTGTAGCTGATTGCATAATTAGCTTCCTTTCTTCATAACAACAAAAAAAGCGCCCACTCCTCCTGCATTAAAAAATTCAGGTTGGATTTAGCACTTTCACTGCTTGTTCCTTCGATTTTCTGAAAATAGAATAGCACATTTTATTCTATTTGGCAATTTTTCTTCATTAAATGGAACGAGAAAACGTATCATTGAGTGGGGAATTCTCAACAATACGTTTTCTCATCTATAGGAATTAAAGGAGAGAGCTAGTTTTTACGTTTGCGTTTGATGATTCCCATGCTCGCAAGGAGTGCGACAAAGGCGCCAAACAAACTTGTTGTCACGGCTGAAGACTCTTTTTCACCTGTGCTAGGTAAGAAGCCTGTTTTCCCGTGATTTCCAGTGCCATAACTGATGGTGCTTAGTTTAGGGTGGTAGCCACTACCATTTGTACCGAGGCCATTGCCTAGTGAACCTAAGCCAGAACCTGTTGTGCCTAAACCAGAACCTCCATTTGGATTTGAACCTGTGTTTGAACCATTCCCATTATTCCCGCCAGTTGCGCCATTGTTTCCTGTATTGCCGCCTGTATTGCCGTTATTTCCGCCAGTGTTACCATTGCCTCCTCCAGGATTCGTTGGGTCGGCTGGTGTCATGAAGGTTGTAGCCGTACTGTAATGTCCTGCGCCATCGGTAGCTGTCGCAAGTAAACTTTGTTGAGCAGTCGCTTGTCCCGCTGTTAATTGGATAGCGAAGTTGCCTTCAGCATCGGTGGCACCTACAGCAATCACACTTCTTAATAGTCGGTTACTAATTTGAATGATTCGGTTTGGTTCAGCTGTTCCTTTGATGAGGTAGCCGGCTTTAGACGTTCCTAAAACTGAAGAAACAGTTGGTGCCGCAATTTTAATTTCTGGTTCTCCCGTAATATCGGCTGGCGTCATAAATGTGGTTTTAGGACTCACATTTCCTTGTGTATCTGTGGTTAGTGCGGTTAATGTTTCTTTTTCTGTTGCTAACCCTGCTGCAATATGAACGGAGAAGGTACCTCCAGTAGTTGTATTGCCACTTGCCAATAATTGTTCACTGCTATTGTAAAATTGAACCGTGACATTTGGATCAGCAGTTCCAGTGACTGTATAGCCATTGGCTTTGTTTCCTTCAACCTTCGTAATAGTTGGCGCCGCTAAAACGACATCCGCTGGAATAACGGCTGTAGCTGGTTGACTTTCATTACCAGCGCCATCTTTGCTAATAATCGTAATCGTTTCTCCTGGTGTCACTACGCCAGCTGGTAGAGTCACCGTATATTGGCCGGTTTCGTTAACAGTTGTAGCAGCAATGATGGTTCCGTCTGCGTCACGGACATCAATAGTGGTTTTGGGCTCCGCCGTTCCAGTGATTTCGTAACCTTTACCAGAATTTCCGGTAATAGAATCAATGGTTGGTGTGGCTAAGTCGGCTGGTGTAGTTGCTGTAGCCGGCTGACTTTCTTTTCCTGTTGCATTTTTCGCTACAACAGTTATTGTTTCGTTAGCTGAGGCCTTCCCTGGCTCTAAAGTCACTGTGTATTTGCCATCAGTTCCAGTAGTTGCCATGCCAAGGACTGTGCCATCGGCATCACGCACCTCAACTGTTGTACCAACTTCTGCTGCTCCTACTACTTGATAGCCTTTTGTCGTGCTACCAGTGATTTTGTCAACAGTAGGTGTCGCGACTGGTGCATCTGGATCAGCAGGTGTTTTGAAAGCAGTCGGATTACTTTCTTTCCCAGCAGCATCTTTCGCAATGGCAGTTAAGGCTTCGTTAGCTGTTGCTGTGCCCGTCGGAAGAGTGATTGTAAAGGCGCCAGCACCATCAGTCGTTCCCGTAGCAATAACTAAACCTGCTTCATTGTGAATCTCAATGGTGACATTTGGCTCTGCCGTGCCGGTTACTTGATACCCAGTGGCAGTTGTTCCTGTAACAGTCGTCACAGTTGGTGCTGCTACGGTTGCATCTTCAGGGACCGTCACTTCCGTTGGTTGACTTTCATTGCCGTCACCGTCTTTTCCAACAACTGTTAATGTATCACCAGGATTAGCGGCTCCCGCTGGAAGGTCCACAGTAAAGTTTCCTTGATCATCCGTTGTCGTTGTACCAATAATTGTTCCATCTGGGTTCCGTACTTCAATGGTGGTATTAGGGTCCGCCGTCCCAGTGATTTCATAACCAGTTGTTGAATCTCCAGTAATGTCACCAATTGTTGGTGTGGTAACATCAGCGGGTGTCATAGCTGTAGTTGGTTGACTCTCAAGTCCAGTATCATTTTTAGCAACTACATTCACTGTTTGTTTAGCTGTTGCTTTTCCTGAAGCTAACGTCACAGTATATTGGCCAGTCGGTCCAGTTGTTGCGGTGCCTAAAACTGTTCCGTCTGTTGCACGAACTTCAATGGTGGTGCCAAGTTCAGCGGTACCTGTCACTTGATATCCTTGTGTTGTATTCCCAGTAACTTTGTCGACACTTGGCGGTGCCACTACTTCATCTGCTGGTGTTTGGAAGGTTGTCGGTGTACTTGTATTGCCAGCAGGATCTTTGGCTAACGCTGTCAATGTTTCATTCGCATTTGCCGTCCCAGCTGGAAGGTTCACAGCAAAGGAACCAGTCCCATCGGCAGTCCCTGTTGCAATCACGTTCCCATCTGCATCACGAATTTCAATGGTAGCATTCGGATCAGCGGTGCCTGTCACCTGATAACCAGCAACTGAATTACCTGTTACTCCTGTTACAGTTGGTGCTGTAACCGTGGCATCAGCAGGAACAAGGACTTCAGTCGGTTGACTTTCATTTCCTGCGTTATCCTTTCCAATCACTGTTAACGTATCCCCAGGATTGGTCGTTCCCGTTGGTAGCGTTACAGTAAAATCACCATTCGCATCAGAGGTACCTGTACCAATGACTGCCCCAGCTGGATCACGAACTTCGATTGTTGTGTTAGGGTCTGCTGTTCCTGTAATTTCATAACCCGAACCAGAGTTGCCTGTGATGTTATCAACTGTTGGTGCAGTGACATCAGCTGGTGTTGTCGCCGTTGCTGGTTGACTTTCCGTGCCACTAGCGTTTTTCGCTACAACGCTCAGCGTTTGATTTGCTGTTGCTTTTCCTGGATCTAAAGTCACTGTATATTTTCCGTCAGTTCCAGTTGTTGCAGTACCAAGGACCGTGCCAGCTGCATCGCGAACCTCAATGGTGGTGCCAACTTCAGCAGTCCCTTTGACCTCATAGCCTTTTGTTGTACTACCTGTTACAGTCTCAACAATTGGCGTCGCTACGGGTGTATTAGGATCCGCTGGTGTTTGGAACGTTGTTGGCGTACTTTCTGTGCCGCTGGCGTTTTTCGCTACGGCGGTTAACGTTTCATTGGCACCTGCTTCACCTGCGGGAATGGTAACTGTAAACGCTCCTGTCCCATCAGCGGTACCTGTACCTATTACGGTGCCTCCTGCATTTCGGATCTCAACCGTGGCATTGGCGTCGGCGGTGCCTTTGATCTCGTAACCTGCTGTTGAATTGCCTGTTACTCCTGTGATTGTTGGTGCGGTTACGGTTGCTTCATCCGCTGGTGTTTGGAACGTTGTTGGCGTGCTTTCTGTGCCGCTGGCGTTTTTCGCTACGGCGGTTAACGTTTCATTAGCACCTGCTTCACCTGCGGGAATGGTAACTGTAAATGCCCCTGTCCCATCGGCGGTACCTGTACCTATTACGGTGCCTCCTGCATTTCGGATCTCAACCGTGGTATTGGCATCAGCGGTGCCTTTGACCTCGTAACCTGCCGTTGAATTACCTGTCACTCCTGTGATTGTTGGTGCGGTTACGGTTGCTTCATCCGCTGGTGTTTGGAACGTTGTTGGCGTACTTTCTGTGCCGCTGGCGTTTTTCGCTACGGCGGTTAACGTTTCATTAGCACCTGCTTCACCTGCGGGAATGGTAACTGTAAATGCCCCTGTCCCATCAGCAGTACCTGTACCTATCACGGCACCTCCTGCATTTCGGATTTCAACCGTGGCATTGGCATCGGCAGTTCCTTTAACTTCGTAACCTGCCGTTGAATTGCCTGTTACTCCTGTTACGGTAGGTGCGGTTACTTCACTAGTAGTACCTGCAGCAAAATAAATGTTGGATACACCGTCTGCTGTTGCTAATAAATTAACGTCTAAAAGATCTGTTTGAACGACTGTTCCTACAAAACGAGCATCTAAATTATTGGATAAATTTTGAGGTGTTGAAACGGTAGTTGGTAAAGTAACCGTAGTTGCGCCTAGTAAAGAAGCATCCACTAACTCATTCACACCTGAACCACCAACCGCTAATAAAGGCAAAGCACCTGAAACAGCCACGTTTACCGTGCCTTTGACAGGAAGCAAGGCTGCATTTATGGCTGTGGCGACAAGATTACTTGGGATACTGGTTCCTTTTGCCTCCAAAGCTTGAACTGCCGCATTCAAATCTTGTAAGATGTTTGAAACATTTTGGGCTAAAACTAACCCTAAACCATCACTAATTGGTGCGCTAATGTATGAGCCGTCAGCTGCTAACGTTTCCGGAGCTGTAAATGAAGCAGCACCTAAGTTTTCAATGTTATTCACTAATTCCAATTGACGATTCACTTCCGTCAAATCAATATCAACACCAGTTAAATTCCCTAACGCTCCACTGGTAATTTGAGTAATCACATTGGTTAAATCATTGGCTGCATTCAAAACGGCAGTCAAAAAAGTAACTTTTGAAAGATCAATCGTAACGTTGGTATTGATTGCTGCGCTGCCTGCTGCAGCTACATTTCCTCTTAACTCAGGAGGAACCACTAACACCGCTTGTTTTTGTCCACTAAACACAGCGGAAGCATCTGCTAAAGCGCCACCAGAAACCGTGAAATTAACTGGTTGATTTTGGTTTGCGGCTGTCCAACGATTACTCGTTGAAGTGCCACTGTCATTATTTGACGTAACATTTGATAATAGTTCGATATCCAAGACCGCTGCTGATGCACTGATTGTGCCAGAGGTAACAGCTATACTTACAGGGATTGCTAATGACGTAAATAATAAACCACTTGATATTGCTAAATTAAGCATCTTGCGTTTTGTCCATTTTTTATGCTGACTTTTCCGATTAAAATCCTCAACAATTTTCTTTTTCATCTGATCGTCCCTCTTTTCTTTAAAATAAACGATAAATACCAAGATCATTAGCTTCCCCTAGTTGTTCATCTCCCCCTTTAGCGATTTAAATGGATTTAACACCTGCAGTTTAGTACATTTCCTCAGCTTTTCAAAATATAATGCTGTGAATTTTTATATAAAAATTCATTTGATAACAAACATCCTAGATATGTTAAAAAACTCACTAATTCATTAGTGAGTTATTATACAATGAGAGGAAAATGAGGAAGTTTATACATTTCTCCTCAATCATTAAAGATAAATAAATTATTTTATTATAACTTATCGTTTGATAAATCGATAATTAAATAACGGAAATTTTTTTTATTTTTTTGAGAAATTCCACTATTATTTTTTCTGCTTCTTTGACTGTTTTTATCAATTTTATGGCTGTAAGTCATAAAAACTTTACATCAAAAAAATGACTCTAATCTATAACAATTTTTTCTGTTTTTAAGATTTTTTTATGAATTTTTTTATATTAAAAAAATTTCATAAAAAAAGGCGACAGCCGTTTTTGAACGAATGCCGCCTTTTAGATAAACAAAAACCTGATTCTAAAAGAATCAGGTTTAGGAAAAGCAAATCAAGATTCGCTTCAACTGTTTATCATCGTATTTGTATACTCTGATAAGAATGATTTCGTAATAAAATATACTGTGTTTCGTGGTATTTGTCAATCGCTTTCTTGAATTCTCTTGAGACCTTTCCATAAGCATATAAGGTCAAAATAACTGACCAAATCAGCGTTGTAACTATCTTTTTAATTAAGGGGTCAGCCAATTTAATTTCATTAGTTTATCTAAAAACACCACCAAAATTAAAGCATCTGCACTGCCACCAATACTCCAATTTTTTTCTTTGAATAAGTGATTCAATCTTTCTAAACAAAGGGTTCCCCGTAACGTTTGTGTCCCCCCTGAAGCAAAATATTCCTGGATTAACGGTTGATATATTTCAAAAATTTGGACATTTTGACTTCGTTTAATCAAATTCGTATCCTCAACATAGAGCGATAAATAAAGGAGCGTATCAATGAGTTTTTGTTGTTGTGTGCCTTGATGTTTTTGATAATAAGGCACTCCCTGTTCAAAGACAGCGGGATAACCTTGTTGCGCCTCACCACGGATTCCAGTCAAGCCATGCTGAACAAATAGTCGTTCACCCCAAGTTAGTTTTTCTAGCTCATTCGTAGCGAGGTTTTCAAAGTCGGCCAGTAAGTCTTGCGTCATTGTTTGAAGCGTTTGTTGAAACAATTGTAAGGTGCAAGGGGTCTCCCAAATCATTAGACGACCACAGACAGCTAAAAAAATACCTAGAGAAAAAATCGCTCCTTTATGTGTATTGATACCTTCTGTTGCCTCAAACATCGCTCGTTCTGCTTCTAAACCAACTTGTCGAATTGCGCGAAATGTTGCCTCAATCGGCAAATGACGTAGCTCTGTCCCAGCTTGAACGAAGGTTTCAAAATAAGGAGTCAAAACCACACTACTTTCTAAAAAAGTGAAAACATCCATATCTTGATGGGCGCCTGCATCGACTGGATCCACCAAGCCTGGTTTATTTAAACAGGTCACTTCATAGAGTAGTGCCAATTGTGCTTGCTGCGCTAATTTACTCCTTGCTTGCTTTGTCATTGCCTTTTACGTCCCTTCTTCTGCCGTGGTCTTTTCTTGTTTTATATAGTCTAGTACAGCATTAAAAACCGTGTCAACTACGCCGCCATCAAATACATTAGGTATGAATTTTTCTACTGTGGGTTCTGAAATCATAGCGGCCAAGCTTCGTGCTACTGTCATTTGCAAACCGACATCGACTTTTCTGCCTCTCGCTGCCAATAACCCTTTAAAAAGACCTGGAAAAGCTAAAATGTTGTTCACTTGATTCGGATATTTGGAAGAACCAGTTGCTAATAAACGGACGCCATTGGCTTGGGCGAGGGCTGGTTCAATTTCTGGTTTAGGATTTGCTAAAGCAAAGATAATTGGGTCTTGGTTCATTGATTTAATCAGGGCTGGCGTTAGCACATCCGCTTCTGATAAGCCTAAAAAAACATCCTGATTGACGACAGCGGTGGCTAAATCTTTGTTTTCTACTGATGGTTTTATTACCTGTCGAAGCAAAGCACGTTGGTAAGGATTCAATGTCGGGTCTTCTTCTCTTAAAACACCTTGGCGATCTACTAAGGTGAGATGCGTAATCCCCGCTTGAATACATAACTTAGCGGTCGCTACACCAGAAGCACCAACTCCGTTAATCACCACACGTAATTCATTTAAAGGTTTTCCTTTAATTTTGGCTGCGTTGATTAGCCCAGCTAAAACGACAATGGCTGTGCCTTCTTGGTCATCATGATACACAGGAATGTTCAAACGTTGTTGAAGTTTTTCTTCAATTTCAAAACATTTTGGTGCAGAAATATCTTCTAAATGGATTCCTGCAAAACTATTTTGTAAATTTTCAATTGTTTGAACCATCTCGTCCACTGATTTTTGTTCCAGTGCTAAAGGAATAGCATCGACCCCCGCCAAATTTTTATAAAGTAAAGCTTTGCCTTCAACAATTGGCAAGCCCGCTTGCGTGCCCATATTGCCGAGACCCAGAACAGCTGATCCATCTGTAATAACCGCAATTAACTTACCACTAATGGTCCACTCGCGCGCTAATTCATGATTTTGGGCAATCATTAAACTCAATTCTGCGACACCAGGTGTATACATTTTGGCTAAATCATGATGGTTTAATACCGCTTCTGTTGCTTCAAGACTTAGCACACCAATATTTTTTTGATGAATTGCTAGAACTTCTTCTAACACATTGTCACTTCCTTTCACGGGCTGCCTTTTTTCTATTTGATGAAGCAAGGGTTTGAACAACCGTTATCGTCGCTCAAACCCTTGCTTCTTTATACATTTGCGGAGCACTTGCCCGTTCTATTCTGGCAAGTCAAGTTTGACTGTCACTTTCTGTAACGGTACATCGTAAAAAGGATCTTCGCGACGTCCTAAAAAGTCTTTTCCTTGTTGTGGGAACATCGCATATAATAGGACATCCTCTTCAGATTTTGCATATTGTTGGATTTCATTTTCTAAACTATGCAACTCTGGTTTCAATAAATCCGCTGGTCGACAAGTGATTACCTCTTCATCCCCAATGATTTTTTGCTTAATCTCTTCTGCGATAGGTGCTGGTGATTTGCCGTATTCTCCGCGCACATAATCTTTGATTTCATTCGGTATTAAGGAATATCTTTCCCCAGAAATCACATTCATTAAGGCTTGTGTTCCAACCATTTGTGAAAGCGGCGTAACTAGTGGTGGGTACCCTAAATCCGCTCTTACTTTAGGTACTTCAGCTAAAACTTCTTCATATTTGTCTTGTAAACCTTGCTCCGTTAATTGACTTAATAAGTTTGATAACATACCACCAGGTACTTGATAAATCAAGGTTTTCGGTTCCGTATCTTTAACTTTAGGGTTTAAAATGCCTTCACTTCTAAAGCGATCACGAATCGGATTGAAATAGTCAGCAATCTCTGTTACTTTTTCCATATTTAAACCTGTTTCAAAGCCTAAATCTTCTAACGCAATGGCTACAGATTCTGTGGCTGGTTGACTCGTACCGCCAGCGAAAGAAGAGATAGCTGTATCGATGATATCCGCACCTGCTTCAGCAACTTTTAAATAGGTCATCTCAGAAATACCACTAGTCGCATGCGTATGCACCTCTAAAGGTAAATCAATGGCATCTTTCATTTTGCTCACTAATTCAAAACCAGTTTGTGGCGTCAAAACGCCTGCCATGTCCTTAATACAAATGGAATCCGCTCCTGTTTGACTTAATTCTTTGGCTAATTTTACAAAGTAATCGATGGTATGAATTTCACTCGTGGTATAAGAAATCGCTGCTTGACAGTGTCCGCCAGCTTCTTTTGTTGTTTGAATTGCTGTTTGTAAATTACGGACATCATTCAAGGCATCGAAAATACGAATAATATCAATCCCATTTTCAACTGATTTTTCGACAAAGGCCCGCACCACATCATCAGCGTAATGACGATATCCTAGTAAATTTTGTCCTCGTAATAACATTTGAAGTTTGGTATTTTTAACTTCTTTGCGAATTTGGCGAAGACGTTCCCAAGGATCCTCGTTTAAATAGCGGACACAGGAATCAAACGTTGCCCCGCCCCACATTTCTAATGCATGAAATCCTGCCTCGTCCATTGTTTTAATAATCGGCAGCATATCTGAGGTTGGCATCCGTGTTGCAATTAAACTTTGTTGTCCATCCCGTAGCACCGTTTCTGTAAAACGAATTTTTTTACTCACTTGGCTGCTCCTTTCGTGTCAAAATTATTTCTGTTATTTTTTCTTGCATTGCTTCAAGACTGTGACGTCGATTTCGTCCACAGACTTTCGCCTCTTCTTGGCACATAAAACAGCGCCGTGGTGGCAAGCCTAAATCTCCTCGATGAAGGCTTTTTAGTTCTTTATTTCCCCATAAAACATCTAGGTCCACTAAACGACCATAAGGATGTGTTTCTTCAATTTTGACCATTCTTTGTTTTAATTCTTGTGGGGCTAACGAAACCGCCAAATAATATTCAGGCCCTGTTTTTTCATTCCGGTAAAAATTAACAATCGGTACTTGATCCAGCAATTGTTGCTCGACTTCGTCAATTACTTCTAAAAAAACAGCCGTTAAGGTGGGCGAATTTTTTACTTCTCCAGGAATATTCATTGTGGCAGATAAGAGACTAGCTTCTGGTGCTGTTTCTAACAACTCCTTCTGTGTGGCAGCTCTTTGTTCGCGAGCATCCAACATCTCTAAAAGTGTTACTTTTTCCCCATTAAACATTGCGTACCACATCAATTAGACTACCATCTCGGTATTCAATTAACGCAACGACTTTGTCTCCATATTTAATTGGTTCCGGGGTGCCAACAATGTTGTAGGCTTTGTCTTTCAACTCTTCTAACGTAAACTGAGGAACATCTAAGGTTTTAAAACAATCAATTAAGTCTGTTCTTTTTGGATTGATTGCAATGCCGACTTCTGTTACTACGACATCGACACTCGTACCTGGTGTAACGACTGTATTTACTTGCTCAACGATTGTTGGAATCCGTCCACGCACAAGTGGTGCAATCACTAGACTCATTTTACAAGCCATACTTGTATCGGAATGTCCGCCAGAAGCACCACGGATGACACCATCTGAACCAGTAATGACATTTACATTAAAATCTGTGTCCACTTCTAAAGCAGATAAAATAGCTGTATCTAATTGATTAATAACCGCCCCTTTGCTAAGCGGTGAAGCATACATATTGGCATCAATTTCATAATGATTGGCATTTTCTCCTAAAGAAATAGCTGATGGATGATCAAAGTCTTGGACGTCAATAATTTTTTCTACTAAACCTTCTTCCAAAAGTTCCACCATTGCATTCGTAATTCCGCCTAAAGCGAAACTTGCTTTAATGCCATCTTTAAGCATTTGTTCTCTCATGAACCGCGTAACTGCTAGTGAAGAGCCACCTGTTCCTGTTTGGAATGAGAAGCCTTCTTTGTAGTAAGGAGAATGTGTAATTATTTTTGCGGCATATTCAGCAATCAATAATTCTTTAGGATTCTTTGTAAAACGTGTCGCGCCTTTGGCAATTCCATCTGGATCACCAATTGCATCAATTTCTACCACATAATCAACATCTGTTTGTGGAATACTAATAGGGGTATTAGGATATGGTACTAATGTGTCAGTAATGATGACCACTTGATCCGCATATTTTGCATCGACCATCGCATATCCAAGAGAACCACAGGTAGCTTTTCCTTTGGTTCCATTCGCATTTCCATAAGCGTCTGAACTTGGTGCACCTAAGAAAGCTACATCAATATGGATATCGCCTGCTGCTACTGCCCGTGCCCGGCCACCATGTGAACGAATCACCACAGGATTTTCCATTATACCTGCTGAAATAGCGGCGCCTACTTTATCTCTCAAACCTGAAGAAGTAATGTTGGTGACTACTCCATTTTTAATGTGTTCGATCAAAGGTTCATGAACATTTGCAATTGAACTAGGTGCAATCGAAATGTTTTTCAGCCCCATGGCGGCAATCTCGGCTAAAACTAAATTCATCACATAGTCTCCTTCACGGAAATGGTGATGGAAAGAGATGGTCATGCCATCTTTCAACCCTGTTTTTTCAATTGCTTCACGAATACTTCCTAAAAGTTTTGTCTCCCGAGGTTTCACTGGTTTAATTGCTCGGCTCGCTTCTTGATAAGCATCAATGTGTGCTAATTCTCCTTCATAAATGCCATATTGCTCTGCATAAGATTGAGGAATGTCTTTGCCTACTTTATTTACTACCATGTCTATATTTCCTCCTCGGTAATTAATTTAGCCGCCAATGCTAACGCAATGACCCGTTCAGCTCGTTCAACAATTGGTTTATCAACCATTTTTCCATTTACGGAGATAACACCGGAACCTTTTGCTTCGGCTTCCCGAATGCCCCAGATTACTTCCTTAGCATTCTGGATTTCTTTTTCTGTTGGCGCATAAATAGTATTAACTAATGGGATTTGACGAGGGTTAATCACCGATTTCCCATCGAAACCTAGCTGTTTAATCAAACGAACTTCGGCTTCAAAGCCTTCCGTATTGTCTACATCTGAATAGACCGTATCAATAGCTGCAATCCCAGCTGCTCGAGCGGCATGTAAAATCATGCTACGAGCAAAGAATAGTTCTTGGCCATCTGGATGGCGGCGTGTTTTCATATTGGTAACATAGTCTTCGGCGCCTAACGCGATGCCAATCAATCGAGTTGAACTTTTGGCAATCGCGGGCGCATTTAGAACACCTTCAGCCGATTCGATAGCAGCCATCATTTTCGTTGTTCCTACGGGAATGTCATTTTGCTGTTCTACTTCTGTAATGACTGCCTCGACATCAATGATATCTTGGGCTGTTTCTGTTTTTGGTAAACGAATCACATCGACACCAGCTAAGACCATTGCTTCAATATCTTCTGCGCCACCGGCATCTAAAGCATTGATTCGAACAACAATTTCAATATTGCCATAATCGAAAGTTTTCAAAGCAGAATGGACTAAAACACGGGCAGAGTCTTTTTCTTTTAATGAAACTGCATCTTCTAAATCAAACATGATTGAATCTGCCCCATACAAAGGTGCATCTCTTAGCATTGCTGCGTTCGCTCCAGGGACAAACATCATTGTTCTTCTTAAACGTTCCATGAGTCCAACTCCTTCCAATCATACGTTTCTTTTTCAGCGCCTCGATGTAAAACTGTAATCATCCGAGCTTTGATCGTACAATCTAATGCCCCTTTATCAATCGCCTTGACCGCAACGCCTTGGACATCTAAATGTTCCAAAGTTGTCGTAATCACCTGACGAATTTGATTGCCAAATTGTTTTTCGACACTACTTTCTAATTCAATGGTATTTTCTGTTGATTCAATGGGTTGGACGGTAATCATAATATCACTTGATTCTACTGTCCCTGCAGTAGCATTTTTGATAATCTTCACTTTCTTCACCTCATTAGTTTCTTGTGTTCTACTAAGTATTGATAACTTGTTGCTGGTAAAAACTTCTTGAGTGTCTCTTTGTCGCCTTCAGCCATCGCTTTGCGAACTTTCGTCGCACTAATCAGCTCTCCATCACTCGCTAATCGCGGGACAATGGTTAGCGTTATCGTTTGTCCGAAAACTTGTTGCATTGCTTGATTGTAGACAGCGGTCACTTCTGAATAAGGCTCTTCTCCCACATAACGTTGCTGAATTTCAAGTATTGGCGCAATTCTTTCTTTAAATAACGTTGCATCAAGCGTTGCTTGAATTGCAGCTACCTCTAATGGCGCTTTTTCTTTCAAAAAATAGGTAGGAAAAGTCGCAGACGAAACTAAGTAATCTTCTGTAGATAGGACTGTCACATTGGGTAAATGGGCGACCCCTTTTTGCACCATTGCGAAACGTGCTTCTTTTGAAAATAGCGATTTATCTTCAGATAAAACAAACACATAAACGTGCGGACTTTCTTGGGCTGCTTTTTCGACTAAGTACTGATGGCCTTTCGTAAAAGGATTTGCATTCATGACAATGCTACTGGCTGGCCCTGCTTTTTTATGCTGTGTCAGGTAACCAAGATAATCGGCAAAATCTGGTTTGCCTTGCTCCATAAATAGCACCTCTTGATTCGCAACCACTTTTTGAAAGCCTAGCGACTGAAAAATTTGTTCATTTTTTGGTTTTGTATACAAAAAACTGTGTAATTGGTTTTCTTCTCTCAGTTTTTCAAGTAGATGAACCACCAATTGGGTTAACAAATTTTCAGATTGATATTTTTTACAAACGGCCACGCACTTAATCGTTTTGCCTGAAAGCGAGCCAGAGGCGATTAATGCTGTGTCATCATATATGCCAACGGTGTAATCAAGTGCTTCTGTCGTTTGCAATTCGGCTTTTTCCATTAATTCGCGCCAAGCTTGATAAGCTTTTTTATCTTTTTGCAACCAGATTCTTTTCATTGTATATACGCTGCTCACAGCAATAACCTCCTTTATTTTTTAATTGGAAATAATTTTGTTAGTAATTTAGATGCTAGATAAATGATAAATAAAACAACGAAAACGCCGCCCCAACCAAAACCTAACAGTTCAAAAGCAATTTTTAAATCTTCCATGTTAACAGACATGTATTCGTTCTCCTTTCTGTCCTATGTTAAAAAGGCTAATAGTAAGCCACCAGCAATTACAGAAGCGATTTGTCCTGAAACGTTGGCACCAGCAGCATGCATTAAAATAAAGTTTTGTGGGTCTTCATCTGTAGCCATTTTTTGAATGACCCGACTAGACATTGGGAAAGCGGAAATACCCGCAGCACCAATCATGGGATTGATTTTTTCTTTTCTAAATAAATTCAAGAATTTAGCAAAAAGCACGCCGCCGACTGAGTCCATAATAAAGGCGACTAACCCTAAGCCAATAACCATCAATGTATCGACTTTTAAGAACTCTGCATAGTTCATGCTAACGGAAATAGATAGTCCTAGCAAGATACTAATAATATTTACCAATTCATTTTGAGCTGTAATGGATAAACGATCCAAAACGCCACATTCTCTTAATAAGTTCCCAAACATTAAGAAACCAACTAATGGTAATGACACCGGCGCAATTAACCCTGCGACAATCGTAATAACAACCGGGAAAAGAATTTTCGCTGTTTGAGAAACTTCACCGGCCCGATAAGTCATACGGATACGACGTTCGGCTTTCGTCGTCACTGCTTTAATCGCTACTGGTTGAATAATCGGAACTAACGCCATGTAGGAGTAAGCGGCAACCATTATGGCCCCCATGTATTTTGAATGTAAGGTATTTGCTACGAAAATAGACGTTGGACCATCAGCGGCACCAATAATCCCAATCGAAGCAGCATCGTTTAAATCAAAACCTAATAAAACAGCCATAATAACTGTAAAGAAAATCCCAAACTGTGCAGCGGCACCAAACATCAACATAAACGGATTTTGTAACAATGGACCGAAATCAATCATTGCCCCAATCCCAATAAATAATAATAACGGGAATAATTCTGTTTTTATTCCAAAATCAAAAAGAACATTAAACGGACCTGGCTCGCCGCCAGCGCTCAATACGCCGGAATTAGGAAAGTTCACTAAAATCGTTCCTAAACCCATCGGCACTAAAAGTGTTGGTTCATACTCTTTTTTTATTCCTAAATACATTAATAGTCCACCAATCAGCATCATCACAATGCGTCCTGGTTCTTGGCCCATTCCTATAACACCTTGAATCAGTGTCTCCACACAAATCACTTCCTCTTCTTAAATTAATTCTAGTTAATTGTTATTAATGGTTCCCCTGGATTCACAATTTGGCCTTGGGTAACATGAATTCCTGTTACCGTACCTGCTTTTCCTGCAACGATTTCATTTTCCATCTTCATTGCTTCTAAAATTAACAATGGTTGGTTCTCAGACACCGTATCACCAACATTGACTAATACTTTTAACACAGTTCCTGGCATTGGCGCAGGCATTGCATCTGCTCCTGCTGGGGCGGCTGGCTGTGCTGCTGGCGCTGGGGCTTCTTCAACAGCAGGGGCTGGTATTTCTGTCGTAGCAACTGGCGCTGTTGGTTGTGGCGCAACAGGTGCTGGTTGTGGGACGCCACCGATTTCTTCCATCTCGACTAAATATTCTTTCCCATCAATTGAAATTTTAAATTTGCGTAACATAATGATCCTCCTCAAGGTTTTGTTTTGAAATTCTTTTGACAACTAGCTGAGACTCTTCTGAAAGCTCTGCAGCTATACTGGCTGCAATAATGGCAACTTCTTTTGCTTCTGGATTTCGTTTTGCGATTTTTTTGATAACAAAACGACTTTCTGGAAACTCTCCTGCTGCGATGGCAGTGGCCACAATACTTACCAATTGATATTCTTTTGGCTCAGCAGGAATATATGCTGGTATATCTATCCATCGCTTTTCCAAGTTATCCGCTTCACGTTGGATAACGCTTTCATTAATCTCGGTATCCTGTGTGTGTTGCTCTTTCTTGAATAAGGACTTAAATAGGCCCATATTGTCTCTCCTTTCACTAATTCTTGGTATACGTTCATTATAGAAAAAACCGTTAAAAAACCTAGTGAAAACACTAGCTCAGATTGTTCTTTTATTGTTTATTTTGTGAAAAAAACTCTGTAAACATTGGTATATAAGCATTTATCAGCCGTTAAGATTCTATTAATATTATATTAAGTTATTAATAAGAATTTGATTGTTGAATTGTTTTTTTGATGTTCTTTTTGTTTTAGGCTATTTATTCTCTGCGAAAGTTTGTATATTCTCACACTATAGACAAACACAAAAAATATTTTTTGTTGTAAACCAGAATACTGTGAAACATTTCTCATGGCTATTCTTTTTTATTAACACCGGTTGTTAACGCTTACAAAAAAGTTCTAAAAAAGAAAGGAAGAAAAACATGTTACTCACTATTTTAGCTTATGGTATGATTATCATCTTTATGTATGTAATCATGAAAAAGAAATTGTCACCGTTTACATCTTTAGTAATTATTCCTCTTATTTTTACTTTGATTGCAATTGCAACTGGAGTAGCGAGTCCGCCACCTGGTGCTGACGGTGTTGTCCCTGAAGTCAACATTGGGAATTTCGTCTTAGATGGGATTTCAACTACTTCAAAAACTGGTATTATGTTATTATTTGCCATTCTTTACTTCTCTATTATGTTGGATGCTGGTTTGTTTGACCCAATCACCAAAAAAATGATTTACTTTGCTAAAGGCGATCCAATGAAAGTCTTGATGGCTACTGCGGTAGTTGCTGCTGCTGTTTCCTTAAACGGAGATGGAACAACTACGACCTTGATTTGCTGTTCTGCGTTTATTCCCATCTACAAAAAACTTAATATGAAATTGATGAATTTAGGTGTGCTTGTTATCTTACAAAACACCATTATGAACTTATTACCTTGGGGCGGTCCAACAGCTCGTGCCATGGCCGTACTAGAAGTTGATGCCGACATTCTTTCTTATTTAGCACCTGGTATGATTTTATCTGTATTGTATGTTATCTTCTTTGTTGCTTATCGCATGGGGAAAAAAGAACGTGCTCGCTTAGGCGTGACAACACTTACTGATAAAGAATTGGAAGAAATGACTATTGTTAACGATCCTGAGTTATTAGAAATTCGTCGTCCAAAGAATTTTGCATTCAATGGTATTTTAACGATTATCTTAATCGGTTGGTTAGTCCTAAGTTCATTCGTTGGTCAATTAGGTTTGCCTTCGTGGATTGAAATGCCACCGTTATTATTATTCCTAGTTGGTACTTGTATCGCTTTAATGATCAACTATCCAAAATTAAAAGATCAAAGCAGCCGTATCAGTGCAAATGCTGGTGATGCTGTGCAAGTAGTTATCTTAGTTTTTGCTGCTGGCGTCTTCATGGGCTTATTCCAAGGTTCTGGTATGGCCAATGCCTTAGCAAATAGCTTTGTTAATATTATTCCAAAACAATTAGCCGGCGCTTGGGGCTTAGTGATTGCGTTCATTTCAGCACCAGGAACATTCTTTATTTCAAACGACGGTTTCTATTTCGGTGTCTTACCAGTCCTAGCAGAAGCTGGACGTTCTTATGGATTTGACAATATGTCTATGGCTTTAGCTTCCTTAATGGGGCAAGCGTTCCACTTATTAAGTCCATTAGTGGCATTTATTTACTTGCTATTACGTTTAACTGGTTTAGATATGGGCCAATGGCAAAAAGAATCAGCAAAATATGCCTTAGGAATTTTCGTTATTTTCGTTGTTACAATTGTTGCTTTAGGTCACATGCCTTTATTTATTCCACAAAATTAAACGTCGTCGCTGAAACCGTAGGAGTACCTTTTCTCCTCGGTTTTCTTTTCATTTTGTCTTTTCTTGCGTTATATTTTCATTTTTAATATTATATTTATTATCTATAAAAATAACCTATAGGGAGGTGCCTCATATGAATCCAACGGTTGAAGCAGTAAAACGGAACTTAGATTTAACCAGCAGTAAACCTCTAAAAATTTGTACCTATGAAGCCTTTAAAAAAACCATTATTTTAGGGGATATTCCTGCAGGTGAACGGATTAACGAAAAAGAATTTTCCGAGCAATTAAACATTAGTCGGACGCCCATTCGCTTTGCTTTACAAGAATTGGTCAAAGAACAATTGGTGGAACATATACCTATGGTGGGTATCGTGGTTAAAGGGATTAGTATGAAAGATGCTTATGAAATTTATGATATTCGTAAATCTTTGGACACTTTAGCAACCATTAAAGCCATGGAACTCATGACACCAGAAGATTTTGATGAATTGGAAGCCTTACTTCTCGAAGGAGAACAATACAATAAAAATAACCAAGTAGATGACTTACTACAGAACTTTTCAGATTTTAATTCCTTTATTTATACTAAGAGTCAGATGCTACGTTTAAAAAAAATTGTGACTGATCTCCATGCTTACTTAATCTATTTCAGAGATATTGCGATTCGTGCCTCAGAACGTCGTAGTATTGCCCTAGAAGAACATTGGTTAATTTTCCGCGGAATGAAAACAAAGAATATTGACCAGATCACACTTTTAACCCATGAACATCTAAATCGTTCGCTTCAATTTATTTTGAAAGAAATGGAACGTCGACAAATTGAATAATCAAAAAAGGCCCGCAGTCGCTCGTGCAACTGCGGGCCTTTTTTCATTTTTTTTGTACGCAACCATCTGGCGTAAAGGTATAACCAATGCCCCAAACGGTCCGAAGGTAACAAGGTTCTTTCGGGTTTTCTTCTAATTTACTTCGTAAACGATTAATAAAAACCATAATCGTATTCGCATCGACATCCCCAGTACCCCAAACACTGCTGTAAATTTGTTCTTTAGAGAATACTTGCTCGGGATTCTCCAGAAAAAATTGAATTAATTGAACTTCTTTCGAAGACAATGAAATAGGTAAATCCTTTTTAAATAGTTGATAACGACCATAATCAAAACGGAAATCGCCTACCTGTAGCTCTTCTTTTTTATAAACATTCAATTGTTTTCGAATCATTCGAGCTCGATTCAACGAAGCAATCACCTGAGCCTTAAAAACATTCAAGGAAAAAGGTTTCGTTATATAACTATCCACGCCCATTTCCAAGGCTGCAATGATATCCTCTTCTTCTTTTTTGCTACTAAAAAAGATAATTGGCACTAGTGGATATTTCTCTCTAATCATTTGGACTAAGTAGTAACCATCGCTGTCATGTTCCAAGTTATCATCTAAAATGAACAAATCAAAGGTAACTCTGGACACGATATCTTTTGTTTTTTCAATTGATTCACTTTGGTAAATAAGAATACCTGTTGATTGTAATGCTTTCCAAATCAAGCGACGAACTGCTGCATCATCATCTACAACCAGTATTTTCTCCGTACGCATACCTGTTGCTCCCCCTACGTCTCTTTACAAAACTTTTTCATTTGAATTTACTACTGGAGTAATTACTGATTATCATAACATAAAAAAAGAAACGGAGACGGCTAAAAAATCATTTAACAAAGAAACGTTAGCAACTATTCAGTCCCTGCTGAGAGTTGCCAACGTTTCTTTGTTTGTTTAAAAATACTTCTTAACTGGTTCAACCACTAAATACCGATAAGGTTCATCCCCTTCAGAATGGGTTTTGATTTGCTCATCTTTACTTAGCGTGTGATGAATTTGTTTTCTTTCAAAAGCCGGCATTGGTTCCAAGAAGACTGGCCGCCCAGTGCGTTTGGCTTTTTCCGCGGTGCGTTTCGCTAAACGTTCCAAAATTTCATGACGTTTTTCACGATAATTTCCGACATTCACAACAATCGATAGCTTATTGCTTGCAATGCGGTGAATAAAGACTTGCGCTAAATACTGTAACGCATTTAACACTTTTCCGTGTTTTCCAATTAAGATACCTTGTTTTTCTGTTTCTAAATGGAAGATAATATTGCCATTCTCGCGCGCTATGCGAACCATGGCAGGGGCGTTCAGTTCATTTGAAATATTCGTTAAATACATCGCTAATTCAGTAATAGCAGCTTCGTCTTCCAGATTTTCTAAAGAATGTGTTGATTCCTCTGAGAGACTAGGAATTGCTTCGGTTAATTCCTCAACTGCTTCTTCCACTGCTGTTGCTTCATCGGCAACAACAATATCTTCCACTGTTTCTTCGACCGCTTCTGTGACTTGCTCACTAATCGTTGGTTCCATTGAAATTTGGGCAAGTTTTTTTCCTAGACCTAAAAATCCTTTTTTTCCTTCGTCTAACACATCAATTGTAACATCCTCTTTGGTTAAACCAAGTGCTTGTAAGCCTTTCTGCGTTGCTTCTTCGATTGTATTTCCTTCATAAATCGGCATCTGAACGACCTCCTTTATTTTTTCTTCCCTTTTTTCTTAGGACTTTTTGCTCGTTCAAGCGCTCGCTCCCGTGCTTTGGCTTGACGTGCTGCTTCCTCCCGCTCTTTACGGATTTTGAATGGGTTGTTTAATAACAATGTTTGCCCTGTTTGGAAGGCATTTGAGACCACCCAGTAAAGAGATAAACTGCTGGCTAATGAAATCCCCATAAAGAAGATCATCGCTGGCATAACGTAATTCATAATTTTCAGTGAGGCATTTGTTTCTAGTTGGCTCATACTTGAAAGATACGTACTAGCAAACGTAAAGACAGCCGCTAAAATCGGTAAAATTAAATACGGATCCGGCTTATCGAGGCTTAACCACAAGAACGTTCCTTCTTTTAACTCAGGCACGCGTGAAATGGCTTGATACAAAGCCATCATGATTGGTAGTTGAACCAACAGTGGTAAACAGCCAATGTAAGGATTCACATTATTCTCTGCATACAAACGTTGCTGTTCTTCTCGGAATAAGCGTTGTGTTTCAGGATCTTTTGAAGAATATTTTTGTTGCAAGGCCTTTAATTGCGGTTGCAACTCTTGTGTTTTACGCATACTCTTCGTTTGGAAATGCATCAACGGCAATAAAATAATCCGGATGACTAACGTAAATAGGATAATCCCAATTCCGACACTGCCGCCTAATGATAGGAACTTAATCGCTTGGGCAAAATAATAAACAATGTATCGATCCCAAATTCCTGTACTACTTTCACTTACGGGCGCGGTTCCGCAGGCGGATAAAACAAAGACTAAGGTCACTAACCCAGCCATTAATAATAAGCGCTTATACTTCTTCACTACTCAATTCCCTCTCTTACATCTAATATTTTAGCTAAATTTAACACATGTGTTAAATTAGCTTTCACTTCTTCAGACGATAATTTTTCCAATCCTGGACGTGCAATCACGATAAAATCAATTTCTGGAGAGATACGGTCTTTTAATTGAAATAAACTCGCGCGGATTTTCCGCTTCACAGCATTTCTTGTGACCGCGTTTCCAATTTTCTTCCCAACAGAAATCCCCACTCGAAAATGGGCTTGTTGTGGTTTCTCTAAAACGTACACCACGAAACGACGATTTGCACAAGATTGTTTTTTATTAAACACCTGTTGAAATTCTTTTTCTTTCTTGACACGGTAGGACTTTTTCATCGGCATCCCTTTGTTTCTATATTTTTTTACTTCTTAATAATAATAGCATATTTCCGCTCTTTTTTAGTAGCCTTTTCTATAGAATCCTGCTTTCTTTTATTGAAAACAGAAAAAGAACCCTTAGTTATCTTCACATCTTCCAAAAAATTATGGAGATAACTAAGGGTTCTTAGAAATTGACTGTTTAAAAGACCAGACCATCATTAAGCAGAAATAACTTTTCTACCTTTACGACGACGGCTTGCTAATACGCGACGGCCATTTTTAGTGCTCATACGTTTACGGAATCCGTGAACTTTTTGGCGTTTACGTTTGTTTGGTTGATACGTTCTTTTCATGCAATTACACCTCCTGAAATTGTAACTATCCATCAATATATAGACATACTTTGATAGTATAACGAGTAATGGGGTCTTTTGTCAATAAAATTTAAGAAATATTTCCTGAGAAAGATTCGTTTCAATTATCCACAAATTAAATTTTCCTGTGAGTAGCTTGTGGATAGTTTTCCACATTTTTTTCTGTTCACAGCCATTTTTCCACTAGTTTTACACAAAAAAACAGCCTGTTAAAAAGTTTTGCACAGGTGTTTTTTCAGCTGTTGATAAGTTCTTGAAACATGATTGTGCCAAGCTTAATTATTCTCAACTTTTTGTGGATAACTAATTCAGCAACCACTTTCTTCCGCAAGTGTCGACAACCTGTGGAAAACTTTTTTCACCCTTGTGTACTTTTTTTCCACATTGAACAATTGCTTGTGGAAAAAGTTTTAAAAAAATGCTAAAATCGACTATGCTCATTCTTTTAAGTTATCCACATTTTTTAGATAACCAAAATTTAAACATATAGGAGGTCACTGT
>NZ_CP187892.1:0-34513 GCF_050558525.1 Enterococcus sp. DIV0236
TAAGTGAAGCTGAAAGCCGAATAAATAGTTTAACCATTCAACAAATGAACTCACGACCAACATTTCAAGATAGTAGGACAGGAGCCGTTTTACCAACCCGACAACAAGCTATACCACCACAAATGAAAACTAAGACTAAATCGGTTTTGAATGAACATGAAACTGAAATGGTTAAAGAAGTAGTGCTAGAAAAAATCGATGTATTGAAGAATAATTTG
The DNA here is from genome assembly GCF_050558525.1 of Enterococcus sp. DIV0236. Lineage (NCBI taxonomy): Bacteria > Bacillati > Bacillota > Bacilli > Lactobacillales > Enterococcaceae > Enterococcus > Enterococcus sp. DIV0236. The sequence continues at coordinate 219 of NZ_CP187892.1, forward strand.
CGATTTATGCGATCTAATCAACGCAAACACAACAACGTTTATACATTAAATCAGCTTGAAAGACAATTGACTCTGTATGAAAGAATTTACAAAAAGATGTCTGATAATGAGGAATGAAAAGATGGAACAACAAATAAAGACCCACTTCGACGGCCATCAAAGTAGGTCAATTACAAATATCAAATTCAAGGAGAGTGTACCACATGAATAAAGAAATTGAAAGAATGATTATTGAACTTGAAAAAGAATGTAAGGCACAGAATGTTGAACTTCTTTTATGTGCTACAAATTTTGAAACAGGCCAAGGAAGTACTGCGTTTTGTGGTTCAGTTATCGGTTTAGCTATACTCTTGCAAAAACTTGTAGGTGATCTAAAAGAGCAATTAAGTATAAGCGAATCTTGTGATTGTCCAGAATGCGTAGCAGAAAAAGCCGAAGATGCTGCAAATGAAAAATCTATGGATGAACTACTAACTGCATTTTTACGAGGTGAACTGCAATGATTGAAGTAAGAGGTTTAAGTGATGATGTTTACGAATTAATGTTAGCGAATGCTCAAAATAGGATTGTTCAATCAATTCGAACTGCAGCAGCAAATGGTAATACAAGTTGCGTGGTGAATAGTAAAGGTCTTACATCAACGTTTTTATCTCAATTAGAAACAGAAGGATTTGATCACGTTGAACTTGAAGAAAACAAAACCAAAATATTTTGGGAGTGGTAAACATGGGAGTAATTGATGTTGCAAATAAAAAGCTTCTGTATTTAGAAAATTTAATTGTCCAGATCAAAGAAGCGGAAGAATATTTAGTGAGTTTAAAGAACCCTGCTTTAAATAATAAAAAAGAAGTGATGTCAGATATAGAAATTGGTACCCCTACACACTTTATGGGGTCTGGATTTTTCAGAGAAGAAGGACATAGTCGTTGGCACAAAGTTCGGTTAGAAGAAGATTTAGGGATAGTTGGAATTCAAGCAGATATCAAGGGACTAGTTGAAAATGCTGTAAATGACAGGATAACAGAGATGAAAGACGAACTAAGAAAATCGATTAGTAAATTGGAGGTAGATTGTCACGAATGAATTTGATTCATTAGGAGCTAGACAAGAGCCGCCAGAAGAAAAAGAAGCATTAGAGCCAACATGGGAATATGAGGAAGAAGAGGAGAATGACAATGAGTAACGATTTAACACAAATGACACAACGATCTTTAGATGAACAAGTCATCGGAAATTTAAATAGATTGCAAGAGCAAGGATTAGAAATGCCGCCAGGCTATAGCCCACAGAATGCTTTGAAAAGTGCTTTCTTTGAACTAACCAACAATTCAGGAGGGAACCTTCTTCAGCTGGCAGCTAACAATCCAGAAACTAAAACATCTATTTCTAACGCCTTGCTTGATATGGTCATCCAAGGATTATCACCAGCTAAAAAACAATGTTATTTCATTAAATATGGAAATAAAGTCCAGCTTATGCGTTCATATTTCGGAACCATGGCTGTATTAGATCGAGTAACAGGAGGGGCAGATATCACGCCGGTTGTAGTAAGAGAAGGAGATGTATTTGAAATTGCTATGGACGGCCCCGACTTAGTTGTTGCTAAACATGACACATCCTTCGAAAACCTAGACAACGACATCAAGGCTGCTTATGTGGTTATTAAGCTAGCAAATGGTAAAGAAGTAACAACGGTCATGACAAAGAAACAAATTGATAAGTCATGGAGTAAAGCAAAAACAAAAAATGTTCAAAACGATTTTCCAGAAGAAATGGCAAAAAGAACTGTCATCAATCGAGCTGCTAAATATTTAATCAATACTAGCAACGATAATGATTTATTTGTGCAAGCCGCTAAAGACACACTCGAAAATGAATTCGAACGAAAAGATGTGACACCAGGGCGAGAAGAGCAAGCTGCGGTACTCGAAGAAAAAATATTTACCAACAATAAAAAAGTTATTGAGCAAGAAAACGATATTGAACAAGCCAAATCAATTGAAAAAGAAGATTTAACGAAAATGGCTGAACAAATTTTAGAAGAACCAGTTCAGGAAACTTTAGATGTGATGGCTGGTTATGAAACCAATCAGAAAGATAGTGAAGCTGATGTCTCAACGATTGAAGAAGACGATTATCCTTTCTGATGAAAATTATTATTCACAAGAAGCGGACCTAGCTTATATGTCTGTCTCTCAATATAAAAAATTTCTTGAATGTGAAACTGCAGCTCTTGCCAAGTTAAAAGGTGAATGGACACCAGAGAGTGATCCAAAAGCCTTGCTAGTTGGTAATTATGTTCATTCTTACTTTGAATCACCAAAAATTCATGAAGCATTTAAAGAAGAAAATAAAAACAAGATGTTTTCTTCAAGAAAACCGTTTGGCCTACTGAAAGATTTTCAAATTGCGGAGCAGATGATTGAAAGATTAAAACAAGAAGAAGCCTTTTTAAATATTTATCAAGGCGAAAAAGAAGTGATCGTCACAGGTGAAATTGGTGGTGCAATGTGGAAAGGGAAAATTGATTGTTTGAATTTAGAAGAAAAGTATTTTGTAGACATCAAAACAACCAAAGATATGCATGAGAAGAAATGGGATGAACGTTTAAACAGAAAAGCAAACTTCATTGAACGCTTCGGTTACGTGTTACAAATGGCTGTTTATTGCGAACTGCTTCGACAACAATATGACAAAAATTTTCTTCCTCTCATTGCAGCTGTTTCGAAACAAACACCTAGTGAAGCAAAACTCATCACTCTTAGTGAAGAAAAAATGATTTACGAATTAGAAGAATTAAAAGAAAACATCGAGCATATTGTGCGAGTTAAAAATGGTGAGGAAGCACCAGTTAGTTGTGGAATTTGTGAATATTGTAGAGGACACAACAAAATTACAAATTTTACCAGTATGGACGATTTATAGGAGGTGCATAACGAATGAATACTGGATATATAAAATTGTATCGAAAAGTGACTAATTCATTCGTTTGGACCAACGCTAATATGTTTAAACTTTGGTCTTTATGTTTAATGAAGGCGAGCCATAAAGAAAGTAGATTTATTTTTAATGGTCAAGAGATAGCTGTGTCCAGCGGTCAATTCGTCACAGGGCGCGCCGTTATTGAGAAAGAGTTCAATGAAGGTGTTCCACGTGACCAACAGATTGTCGGGCGTACGTTATGGAGATGGTTAAAAAAATTTGAAAACGAGCAAATGTTGTCCATCTCATCAACTCCGAAATACAGCGTTATAACAATAAATAATTGGGATGACTATCAAGTCAATGACCAACAAGTGTCCAACAACCGTCCAACAAGTGTCCAACAGTTGTCCACATACAAGAATGAAAAGAATGATAAGAATGAAAAGAATGTTGTAGTAGTAGAAGAGCAGCAGTCAGTTTTTCAACTTTATCAATCAATTTTCGGAATGCTAAATTCGGTCACTACTCAAAATTTAGAGTACTGGTGTAATGATTTATCAACTGAATTAGTAAGTGAAGCTTTAAAAATTTCCGCAAAATCAAATGCTAGAAATTTCAAATATACAGAAAGCATTTTGAGAAATTGGGAACAAGAAGGCGTTAAAACTTTAGATGATGTAAAAGCTTTAGCCGTAAAAAGAGAACGTAATACAACCAAGCAACAGAAATCAAACACAGGTCATTCAGATTACGATGATCTTGGATTTTAGGAAGTGAAAGAATGAAGTCGGCATCAGATGGATTTTCAAAAATGATTAAAACGTTGCTTTATATCACACCTGATCCATGTCCAGAGTGCGGAGGAAATCTTTATGCTTGGCGTGCAAAAAACAAGGATGGGTCCGATAGATGTCCGCCAACTTGCATGGAATGTGGCTATAAAGCACGCAAAAAAGCAGAAGACCTCGAAACAGAGAAAATGTTTAACGATAGTTTGAAAGCCAGAGCGATTAATTACTTGAAGTACAGCTCTCTTTATACCGACAAAAATTTAATTAATTGTCGTTTTAAAACATACAAAACAGTAGACACAGAAACTAAGCTTGCTTTTGAAATTGCAAATCGAGCCACAACTGAAATTCTTTTGAATAAACCAATTCATATGATTCTTTCAGGTAAAAGCGGTGTTGGTAAAAGTCATTTAGCTATGTCAACGGCTTGGGAAGTGTTGGAGAAATCAAACTATGATAAACGCTGCCTGTTCATTAGCTATGCGGAACTCTTAGAACAGCTAAAATTTGCGATGAAAGATGAACAAGCCAGAAAGACAATAACAGGAACCTTAATGGCAGAGATAAAAAGCGCTGATTTAGTTATTTTGGACGATTTAGGAGCCGAGTTAGGCGTTAAAGGGAATGACAGTACCAACTTTAATAACGACACCTTAAATCGCATTGTAGAAGCTCGGCAGAATAAAGCAACAGTATTTACAACCAATTTAACTGGTAAAGAAATGAGTCAAGCTTATGGGGAGAGAATTCTTTCTCGTATCATGAGTAATTCACAAGGTTTTGTGATGAAAATTGAAGGGACATCAGACAAACGAGTAGCAGGCATCTGAAATGTTATTTTTAGCGAATATATTCACCGTAGAACAGTTTTACAATCAAGCGAATATAAATAGGTGTAAAGAAAGAAAAAAGGCTTAAAACGCATTTTAAAGCCTTAAAAACAAATCGATAGAAAGGGGAATCATTCAATGCCGTATGTAGTGAAAATTTCAGCTTATCTTGGCAAAGATGGTTGGCCAGTAGCTAATTTGAAAGATGCTGTGCTATTTGAGCAAAAAGAGACAGCAGCTATTGCAACAATCGTATCTGGCGGAACTGTTTCAGAGGTAAAGGAAGCCATCATAATGCCAGAAAAACCGAATAGGTATACAGCAAAATCTACCAAAGTAGATTTTAAAAAGGAACCAATTGAAAAAGCAACAAAAGATAACCAAGCTTGGATGAAAGGGGCTAAATGAGAATGAAGTGTGTTAGATGTCAAGATCAGCGTGTGATTTGGGGAAAAGACAGATTTAATTATGCAACACCTATTCCATGCCCAGAATGCAACAAAGATGGAAAAGCAGTTCGAGCGGAAACTGCGACCAAGGAAAGGGAGTTAAAACAATGCAATCACCAACAGCCCTGAATAAGCGAGGAAATAAAGTCACGATTGATGGTTACACATTTGATAGCCAGAAGGAAGCTAACTTTTATACAAAGTTTGTCAAAAATTGTGGGTTACCTTTTGAAGTTCATCCGCGTTTTAGACTAACCGAACTTACACCAACTGCGGATGGTATAGGCAAAATTTCGGCGATAGCTTATTCACCTGACTTCATCATAAAAAACTTAGATGGGAGTTGGAGACATGTCATTGATATTAAAAACTCTTTTGGCGTGTATGGTATTGACCAATCCGTTAAGCTTCGTTTTCGTCTATTTGCCCTTCGATATGGTCATCCAGTTGAAGCGATTGTTGTTCGTGCTAGAGATTTTAAAGTGATCACTCAAGGTGTAACTAAGCCTTTAAACGAAAAAAGACCATTCATAACCGATAATTTCGATTACGAATGGAAAGATGCAACTAATTATTAAACGAAAGTAGGAAAATAAAATGACAAAACAAGTAAATTTCAGACCAGAAGTGAAAAAAGTGACATCTAAATCAAACGGAAATATCGAAGTGCTATTAGTGGTTAGCAACGCTTCATTAAAAGGGAAATATGAAAGTTTAAACGAATTTTTAGGTAAAACAGTATCAACGACCATTGAGCCAGAAACAGTAGAATACAAGGTACCAGTTAACAAGCAGACGAATAAGCCAAATGTCGAATACGTTGTAAACAACGACGGAACAGTTGAAGTTCTAAAAGAAGAACAGACTTCTTTAGAAATGGGCGATGATGTGCAAGAAGTCGAAGAAGTTGCTGTGCAAGTATCGAAAGAAACCATTGACGAATTCATCAAGAAAGCAACCACAATCGAATGGCCAGAATCAGTAACAATCAACGTTCGTGGTGTGTTGCATCGAATCGATGAAGGGGAAGCGCTAGAAGAAATTGCGGCTGATCATGATGTTTCAGTTGAAAATCTAATCAACCAAGTTGAACTTGCACGCCAACATTTTGCACCGTTTGCAGATTCTTGGAGCAAAAACAAAGAGAACATCATTTTCCCTGAAAAGACAGTTGAAGATGATGAAGAAGAAATCGAAGAATAATCTCGTAGAAAGTGAGTGTTCATTTTGCTTGAGATTTATTATACGCCAACATCCGCAATAATTGCGGATGCATTGGCTAAAACATATGAAGTTGTTTCTTTAGAAACAGCTAGAAATATTGCCAAGAAATTTAAGGCTAGTTTAAAGCAGAAAACGGACCTTTATGTGATTGAGGGAATTTTGATTGATGCTGGTTATAAAAAAGAGCCAGTGAGTTTGTAAGAAAGTGAGTGAAGAAGATGATTCCAAAATTCAGAGCATGGGATAAAAACACCAACGACATGGTGAACGTTAAAACAATTGACTTCGAAAAAGATGGCAGTATTGGTTGCATAGTAGATTATAACGGCATAAATTTAGATGTGTCTGAATGTGTCCTCGTGCAATCTACAGGGTTGAAAGATGAAAAAAGAAAAATGATTTTTGAAGGAGATATATTATTCGATAAGCATCATAATCCGCAAATAGGAGTAGTTGTATTTTATGAAGGAGCTTTTCAGCTTTTAGCTAACAATATGTATTATCCTTTGATTCAATTTGATGGTGATGTAGAAATTATTGGTAATATCCACGAAAATCCAGAATTATTGGAGGAAACAGAATGAGTGAAATTCATATAAAGCCATGCCCGTTTTGCGGTTCAGAAAACATTAGTTTTAATGCGTTTAGTATTTCATCAGATGCCTATGTATTGTGTGAACAATGCAATGCAAGCATCGAAATTTCTGTTCCGTGGGATGATATGGATGAAAAAGAGCACGATAAAGTTTGTTTTGAAAAATTATTAGTCCTTTGGAATAAAAGAGCTTCAAAAAGTAATCAACCAGAACTCAACGAAAATCAGCAGATTGTGCTGGATTGGTTGAAAGAATCATGCAAATTACACGGATTACGTGAAGTTATCGAAATCATGGGATTTTTATTAACTACTGGTGGAAAAATGAAGTATAAGCAAGTAGCCTATGCATATGGTGATTTAAATGATGATGAATTGAAGCAAGTTTTACAAGCTTTTAGTCAGTGGGCTTTTGAACAGGAGGTAAAATAAATGAAATTTTACGAAATTAAAGAACCTTATTTTGCATTAATCGTTGCTGAGGATGAAAAACAATGTTTAAAACTTTACAAGAATATTGTTTGCGATGTAGAGGACGAAAAAGAGTTTTTGGATGATATGAAAACAATTGATAAATACGAAGCGTTCAAAATGCTTGCTAAAAGTCGTATTGAAGATGGTGGAGAATTGGGTGCAGAAGAAGCTTTTAATCAGTTAGAAAATCTTGAAACAAATGGCGAAGTATTGCTGATTGATAGCGGTTTGTTGTAGGAGGACCAGCGATGAATAAACAAGAATTGATTGAAGAGTTAGAATGCTTAGTAGTTTCTACAGACAGCCTTGATTATTTGAGAGGTGCTGACTATGCCAACGAAAGAGCAATTAATTTAGCAAAACAACTAGACGACCCGAAAAAAATCGTGATTCCACAGTTGATTGCTAAGTTTATTCAAGAACATGAAGACCCCATTTTTGAAATCTGCACGTGGGCTGATTATTACGGCAGTGAAGGGAGAACATGTGAGGATTCTGAATTATCCGCGGTAATTCATTGGTATGGTAAAAATAGTAATGAATTTTATCGAGCTGTAGTACACGGCTACGAAGTCGAGAAGGGACCAGTATATCACGTTTTATTACCAGACAAAGGGGCGACTAACACAGGATATACTTTTTTAAATTTAGCGGGAGCAATTGATTTTACGACATGTAAGGAAAAGGTGGATATGTTAACAGAACAAGAAATCAAAGCAGTTGACGAGCGATATTGGCCGTTTGCTGTGAAGGTTGATGGTGAATAGATGAAAGATAAGAAATTTTCACCTTTAACAATTGTTTGTGTGATTATAGGCATATGCTGGATTGTCTCAATTGTGGGAATCGGATATTTTATTTCGCATCCAGAAATAATTGGACACTGGTTTAGTCGTTTAATAAGTGGGTTCAAATAGCTTTGAAATCAATATATTCTATTTTTTTACAATCGATAGTATAAAAAAACTACCTAGTTTCCGCTAGGTAGTTCTGTAAGAAATAATATTAAGTTTATTTTTTATAGTATTTTTATACCAAACCCATTATAAAAAATCAAGTACAAAAAAGCCAACCGACCACTGGTTGACTAAGAAGAATATTTTACCAGAAAAGTGGTAGCTTGTGATATGTGAGGTTACTTTACCCCAAACATTGGTCACAATAAAAATATTTTATCATGAGTAAAGAAAGCTGCCAATAAAAAAAGCCGGATTCCTCCGACCATTGGTAATATTCTCGACACGAATATTATACCATAAATGGGGGAATCAAAGGATGGTACTTTTTGACGTAAAGAAATATGAAACACCAGATGCAAAGGATGTAGACATGGAACAAACGAAACATAATGTCAGTGTGTTCCTATCTGCCTATCTTGCTGCTAGATGTCGTGTTGGCCAGCCGAGGGAACCAAAAGTAACAGCTTCATTCTCTTTGGTTCCACCATCAACGGCCAAAAACACTTTTGAAGCCGAGCAAATGTTAATCCAGAAAGAAGAAGCCCAAGAAGAGTTTGATTATTTGCATAAGCTTTTTGTTAGAGGTTATTCTGCGATTCAGCATCCGCACAAGCCAGATGTAACCGAGCGAAGAAAAAGAATCTTCTATGATCGATACATCAACGGCAATCCAATCTATCTAGCAGCGCAACGAAACTGTATCAGTGAAGAATCAGTGAAACAAGAATCTAACATGATTATTGTTCAATTCGCTTCGGCACTGGAACTGGTTGCTTTTAAGTAGCCATTTATTACACTTTTTATACCTCTTTTATACACTTTATCTACACTTCATATACCTTTGAAACAGGTTATTATGATAGTGTCAAAAAAATAAGAAATGCGATACACTTACACAAAATTTAAACGGAACGATTGCCTACTTATTTTTTTGATTTGAGATTACAAGGAAGTAAAAAAATTCTACTTTCTTCGTTTAGTCACTTGTGATCTCATTAAGATTCTCTCGCAAACCACCAATTATAAAACTAAAGAAGTGAGGTGAATTGCCTCTCTCTTTTTTTCTACAGGTTTGCGAGAGTTAAGTTTAATCACTGTGGCGGAATAGGTAGACGCAAATACAAATTCACAAGGATGCAACAGTCAACGGTTGGCGGTCATGCGAGGGTCGAGACTACGTGCCGAAAAAGTGGCTTCAGTTGGAGAACATTATACTCAAATTGTGAAGAAAAAGACCGTATGCAAGGTGCAAATCCTTGTCAGTGACATAATCATTTTAGCCGTGAAAGTCTGCGAAAGCTACGTCCTGATGGGAAAATATTCTGACGAGAGTGTGTAAAGGTTAATTTGATTTATTAGCAATTGCTAGAAGGTAGCTCCTTCTGGTATGGCGTGTAGCTCAATTGGTGAGAGCAGTTGATTTTTTAATCAAGTACATGCAGGTTCGACTCCTGTCACGCCAGTAAGTGGCATAAGCTGCTTAAATAATATAGATCGTCAATGAATGTTCGGACAAACAAATTGGCGCTACTACCTTTCACGAGGGCTGCATATAAATGCAGTCCTTTTTGTTTTAAGTGTAGTAGATTTTTCATTTTGAAAGGGGATAAGTAAGACAATGCGTGTATTAATTAGAAGTTCAGCATCTGGTTCAGAGTATTGGGATACCGAAGAAAAAAGAAATGTGTTTGTACCTAAAGGTCAAGAACCTGATTTTGAAGTTACTGAAAATCCTGAATCAATGCTAAGTAAAGAAGCTGATTTATATGTTGGTGGTTTACCAATCACTGTAGGGAACGTAACGATTGATACAGATGGAATTAAAGGCGAACGATTATTAACAACTGCAAGTTCTGCTGATGATGAAGAACAAGATGAGCTTGTTCCGTCTGATGATGAATCTGTTGTATTAGAAGAAATGAATGTAAAAGAATTGCGTGAATATGCAAAACGAAAAGGTATTGAGATTCCAAGTGCTGTACGTGCAAAAGGTGAAATTCTCAATATTATTAAAGAATCTGAATAATGCGCTATTGTCAGTTTGAAGGTTGCTCTAATACAACAGAAAAAGGAGCTTATTGTTCAGAACATGCTAGGAAGTCAAGAAAAAAGAAAAAGCCAATCAATGTTTATCATCATGACAACAAATCATTTTATCGAACAAAAGAATGGCAAGATGTCGCTGACTTTGTCTATGAAAGAGAAGGTGGTTGCTGTCAAAGATGTGGCCGTTTTGTATTTGGAAGGCAAGCGCATCGGCATCATGTGATTCCAATCAAGAAGAACGAAATGCTCAAACTTGATCCAAACAATATTCGTTTGTTGTGTCCGAAGTGTCATGTGATTGAAGAAAATGAAGCAGATGAGAAAAAAGTTTTTCCATCTTATTTTAGGAGGAAGTAAATATGAAACAGCAGTTAACAAAGCATTGGTGTATCAATCCTAAATGTAAATGGGAAATAAAAACACACAAATTGTTGGAAGGTTTAAAATGTCCGAAATGTAATTGTCCAACTCAATTAAAAATTTTAAAAAAATGAAGCCCCCCTATCAATTTTGATTCAAAATTTTTGTCGGGGGATAGGGTAGGGGGCAGTCACGCGTGTCGTTAGGTCAAAAATTTTAAAAATAAAAGGGGGGTGTATAAAAAATGACCACAAAAGCGCAACGCAAAGCGATTATTGATGAAAAAGTTAATCACGAAAAAACGCGAATTTTAGAAATTATGCGCAAGTCTGATTTATACACTATTACTCTCGATCCATTGATTGAATCATACTTGGATATTTTTGAAGTTTACCAATACAAATACATGCTGTGGAAAGAAAAAGGATTTCCTGAAACCCAAAAAACAACAAACAAGGCTGGAGCTACTAACAATAGCAAGCATCCACTAGCGCAACAAGTCGAAGTTTGGGCCGATAAAAAAATGAAAGCATTGGATTTATTAGGATTGACCAATAAGTCAAAAACAGGCAGACAAATTACTGGTGGTTCAACAGCTAGAGCAGATGAAGAAATGAAACGGCCAGAAGAAAAGCCTGTAGATGAATTGGCAGAACATCGGAAAAAATGGCGTAAAAAGGCAGGGAATGAAACATGATTGAACCTGGTGTAAATTATGCTGATTTATTTGCGAAAGAAGTTCGAAAACATCCTAAGAAATATCCGAAAACGGTTCGTTTAGCAATAGATCGTTGGTATCGATGGAAGAAACGAAAAGATATTTGGTTTGATGTTGATCGTGCAAATGAAATGATGGACTGGGTAGAATCTTTTATTGTTCATACAAAAGGCGATATGGTAGGTAAACCATTTCTTTTAGAGCCATGGGAAAAATTCATTTATTCTTGGATTTATGGCTGGGTAAAAGAAAATGAAAAAGGGCAAGTAGTCCGTGTTACTCGTGAGGCATACGTACAAATACCAAAGAAAAATGGGAAAACATTAATAGCCGTAGGGGCGTTGGGATATGCTATGTATGGCGAAGGTGCCTTATCTGTCGATTGCTATGCATGTGCTTCTGATTTTGCGCAAGCCCAGTATGCTGCTAAGCCTTTTGCCGCTACTATCCTAAATAATCCAGTGCTATTAGATGGGACTAAAATATTTAAAGGTCCAAAAGGCACCGTTTCAAGTATTACGTATGACTATTTACATGGAGATATGGCTTATACAAATAAGTTTATTGTTCAGACAAAAAACATTGATAACATAGAAGGTTCCAATCCATATTTTGTTTTAAATGATGAGCTGCATAAACAAGAGAAAATGGAACAGTACGATAACTTTAAATCTGCACAAATTTCATTGCCACAGCCGTTAATGTTTAATATTTCTACAGCTGGTAAAGGAAGTAGTTCGGTTGGTATTCGTGTTTATAAAGAAGCAAAAGAAGTCTTGAAGCGCGATGATAATGATTCAAACTTTGTTTTGATTTATGAACCAAATAAGGGATACGATTGGACAGATAGAAAAGTTTGGGAAATGTGCAATCCTAACTGGGGAATATCTGTTGATCTGTCTGCTTTAGAATCAGCCTTTAAAACTGCGCAACGTTCCGCTCACTCGAAAGCTGAATTTTTAACGAAGCATTTAGATGTGTTTGTGAATGGTGCAGATAATTTCTTTGAACAAGATCAAGTGGAACCGTGTTTGGTTCCCACAAATGAATTAGGTAACTTAAGTGGTGAGCCATGTTGGATTGGTTTGGACTTATCTAAAAGTCGAGATTTAACTTGTGTATCATTAAATTTTCCTACATGGGATGCCGAAGGAAAAGCGATACTCAAAGTAAAACAATTATATTTTATTCCTAGTGAAAATATTGATTTTCGAGAAAAGGAAGATAATGTGCCATATTCTGAATTAGCAGAACAAGGATTTGTTGAATTTTGCGATGGTAAGTTAATTGATCAAGAACAAATATTTCATTTTATTGAAGATTGCATGGATTTTTATGATGTTCAACAAGTCAATTATGATCCAGCGATGAGTGACCGATTAGTTGAAAAATTGGAAAATTTAGGCTTGGAATGTGTGCAAGTTGATCAGTACGCAAGAGTATTGAACTCGCCGCTTGAAGATGCCGAGCGATTATTTTATGAGCAAAGGATTATGTTTGATAATCCTTTATTTTTGTATTGCGCTTTAAATGTGGTTGTCAAAATGGATTTTCAAGGCCGTAAAGTACCAAGTAAAAACCAGTCAAAGAGAAAGATTGATGGATTTGTTGCTTTCCTTTGTGCGCATAAGGAAACAATGGATCAAATGATTGATGTCAACGAAGATGATATGGATGAATATTTAGATTCTATCTATCGATAATAGAAAGGCGGTGAGATTTTGAAGCTAAGAGATAGACTTTCAAATGCTGTATATGGATTTTTGGAAAAGCGTGGCTGGATTGAAGATATTTATGGCAATGTAACAAGATATTCACAACGTTTTGTTAACGATTCTTCTATTATGGAATCGTCTGATGTTTATGAATTGGTACAAGATATTTCTAATCAAGTTGCACTAGCAGAGCCAGTAGTAATTGGCCCTGATGGCGAAGAAGTGAAAAATCATTTCTTGTTAAACATATTGAAAAATCCTAATGATTATTTAACTGGTTTTGAATTTGCAAAGCTTGAAACAAATACATTGTTAATCAATGGAGAAGCTTTTCCTATTACAGATAATGACCAGTTACATTTAGGATATGGTGTTCAAACGAAATTAGATGATCGATTGATTGAAAAATTTTCAATGAATGGCCAACCAATACCAGGGAGTATGATTCGTCATATAAAAAATATTGGTGTGGATTCCTTAAAAGGTGCTGGAATTATTGATCTTGCAAAAAGCACGCTAGAAGGCGTTTTAAGTGCTGAAAAGGTTTTGACAGAAAAATATAAGAAAGGCGGCTTGCTCGCTTTCTTGTTAAAGCTGGATGCGCATATCAATCCAAATAACAGCGCTCAACAAAAGATAGTAAAAGCTATTTTAAATCAGTTGGAAGAAACGCAAGATAATGATAGTCATTCAGTTAAAATGATTCCTTTGGGCAAAGGATACTCAATTGATACTTTAAAAAGCCCAATTGATGATGCAGCTATTCTTAATTATTTGGGTGTTTACAAAAAAGACCTAGGAAAATTTTTAGGAATAGATGTAAATACTTATCAAGCATTAATGAGAACAGATATTGAAAAAGCAATGATGTATCTGCACAACAAAGCAATTAAACCAATATTAAAAAATAAGAGCGAGCATTACTCGGCTCTTTTTTTTGTGCCTAATTCTGGTTATCGAGTGGAATGGAAAATTAATATTTTGGACTTTGTACCTTATTCCACCAAAACAAATATTGGGTACAACATCGTTCGAACTGGTATTACCAGTCCTGATAATGTGGCAGAAATGCTTGGTTTTCCTAGACAAAATACTGAAGCAACACAAGCCGTCTATATTTCAAATGATTTAACGGAAATCGGCAAAAAGAATGCTACCGATAACTCATTGACAACAGAGGATGACTTGAAGGGAGGTGGTAAGAATGAAGAAACAGGAAATTCGGACATTTGACATCACAAACCTTAAAACAAGAAGCGAAGAAGATAGTCAAACACAGATTGTTACTGGCTATGCGGCGGTGTTTAATAGTCCAACAGAATTATGGGAAGGCCTAAATGAAGTGATTAAGCCTGGAGCTTTCAGTCGTGCTTTGTCAAATTCTGATGTTCGTTGTTTATTCGATCATGACTGGGGCAAAGTATTAGGGCGCACAAGAAGTGGAACTTTGAAACTTGAAGAAGATGATAAGGGACTACGATTTGAAGTTGAGTTGCCCAATACAACTGTTGCCAATGATTTGATTCAATCAATGTCACGTGGGGACATTAATCAGTGTAGCTTTGGTTTTTATCCAACGGAAGAAACTTGGGATTATAGTTCAGACCCAGTTTTAAGAACTATCCATGAAGTCGAATTGTATGAAGTTTCTATTGTTTCTTTACCTGCTTACGAAGATACAGAAGCAGCACTAGCAAGAAACAAACAAGAAATGAAGCAAGATATTAAAACTAGAAAAAAATTAATTGAAAAAATCAAAACAGCGCTTGAAGCGTAGGAGGAATTTATTATGAACAAAGAATTATTACGTCAATTACAAGCTCGTCACGAGAAACGATTAAGTGATTTACAAGGCAAAATTGAATCTGGAGAAGTGCGTGAAGCAGATTTAGATTCAGTTAATGAAGAAATTGATGGTTTAATCGATGAATTAAAAGCCATTAAAGCTGAATTAGGGGATGATAATTCAGAATCTGGTGACGGTAAAGGCGATGATGGAACCGCCAAATCCGATAATACTGATGATGAAAATAAAGAAGATCGTGAAAAAGATACGAACGAAAATAACAATGATAAAAACGAAGAAAATCGTGGCGGCATGATTAGTCAAGAACAGCGTGATGGCTTGTTACGCACAATTCATGAAGGAATGGAGGCTAGAAATGCGATGTCTAATGAACAACGTGAAAAACAAATTCGTAAAGCATTTGCTGATTTTGTTATTGGTAATATTTCAGAAAGTGAAGCACGTTCATTAGGTATTGAAACAGGCAATGGTTCAGTGACAGTACCAGAAGTGATTGCCTCCGAAGTGATTTCTTATGCTCAAGAAGAAAACTTATTGCGTAAATACGGAACGGTGATTCGCACGGCTGGTGATGTGAAGTATCCAATTCTTGTGAAAAAAGCAGAGGCTAATGTAAACAAAAAAGAACGTACGACAGATATTGCTGAAACAGCGATTCAATTTGACGAAATTTTACTTGATCCAGCAGAATTTGATGCATTGGCAACTGTAACGAAAAAACTATTAAAAATGTCTGGTGTGCCAGTAGAAGATATTGTTGTAGAAGAATTGAAAAAAGCATATGTTCGCAAAGAAATTAATTATATGTTTAATGGCGACGATGCAGGAAATGAAAACCCAGGAGCTTTAGCTAAAAAAGCTGTTGCATTTGAAAAACCTGTAGATTTAACAGCTGCAGGTGCTGGTCAAAAATTATATGATGCATTGATTGAATTTAAAAATACACCAGTAACAGAAGTAATGAAAAAAGGTCGTTTTATTATTAATCGTGCAGCTTTAACTGCTATTGAAAAAATGAAAACAGATGATGGATTCCCATTGTTACGACCATTCACGCAAGCAGAAGGTGGTATTGGTTATCAATTAGTTGGTTATCCAGTTGATTGGACCGATGCAGCAGATAAAAAAGGTGAACCAGATACACCAGTATTATATTTTGGTGATTTTTCTGCTTTCAAAATTCAAGAAGTTATTGGAGCGTTAGAAATTCAAAAATTGGTTGAAAAATTCTCTGGAAAAAATCAAGTTGGTTTCCAAATTTACAACTTGTTAGATGGCCAATTAGTTTACTCACCATTCGAGCCAGCTGTTTATCGTTATGAAATTACAAAACCAGTAGGTGGTTAATGTGAATAACGAAGCTGAAACATTATCTTTAGAAGAAAAATTCAAAGCACATATTCATTTTGAAGAGGGGATGGATGATTCCATGCTCTCTTTTTATTTAAATATGGCAAAAAATTATGTAAAAACTGCAACTGGAGGGCAAGAAGAATATTTAATTTTGATGGTTGCTGGTATTGCTTATGAATATCGTGTTTCAGAAGATGAATTAGATAAGGCGTTGAATGCGATCACGCCATTTATCATCCAAGGAGTGATTCAACATGCCGAAGAGGCAGACGAATAGGTTTCGATGGAAAGCAGACTTGCTAAATGTAAAAGAAGAAACAGATTCGAACGATAAAGTAGTTACAACCTATAAACTTAACAGGCTTTTATGGTACGAAGATATTGGAGTAACTGCACAAGAAAAATATCTTTCACAGCAAGCCAAAACAGACGTTGTCAGACGGATTAAAGTGAGATTGGATAAATCTATCACAGAAAAGTTTAGCGCTGTTAGAATCGATTCTGTGACCTATAAAATCACTCGTATTTACACAAATATGGATAAACGAGAAATGGAGTTGAGTTTGGCTTATGTTGACTGATTTTGAAACATTTAAAAAGGCACTCTTGGATTCTGGCTATAAAGTTTT
Source organism: Enterococcus sp. DIV0236 (assembly GCF_050558525.1). Taxonomy (NCBI): domain Bacteria; kingdom Bacillati; phylum Bacillota; class Bacilli; order Lactobacillales; family Enterococcaceae; genus Enterococcus; species Enterococcus sp. DIV0236. The sequence goes on from NZ_CP187892.1 coordinate 17,094, forward strand.
TAGAGATCAAGCACCAAAGAATACACCATATCCGTATCTTATTTATTCGTATATTGGAGAAACTCAAAAATGGGCTTCAAATAAATTTATTGTGTCTAAAGGATTATATCAAGTATCGCTTTTTACAAAAGGAATTGAACAAGATTTGAATCCGTTAAAAAAAAGCTTTAAAAATTATAGTATTCATTTTAATGGTTTTTCTTCTATACAAGGAGATGAAAATGATGATACGATTACTAATTTTTATACAGAGGTGACTATTTACAATGAGTAATAACGGATTTTTAGATATGGCTAATCATTTAGGAACGATAGCGGAAGTTACAGAAGAAATAACAAAAGAATCATTAGAAGAAGCTGCAAATTTTTATTTGAATAAACTACTTCCTAAAGTCCCTAAATCATTACTTAAAAAGAAACATATGCGAGATCAATTAAAAGTTGAAGTAACTAATGAAGGTGTAGAAGTAGTTTTTGAAGATACAGCTTTTTATTGGCGATTCGCTGAAAATGGAACAGTAAATCAAAAAGCGCAACATTTTGCCAGCGGAACATTTGAACAATATAAAAGTCAAATAGAGATGATTATGACTAAAAAAATAATGAATAAAATGAAAGGATGAGTAGCATGTCAAGTATTAGTACGAAAGACAAACAATTATTATATCCAATTGGTATCGATGATTTATTCATTGTAATGTGGACACAATCAGAAACAGTAAGTTCGGGGCCGACATTTGATAGTGAAATTTGGAGATTGCCAAACATTGTAAAATTAGGCATTAAAGGTAATGGTAGCACAAAAGATAAATGGGCTTCTAATAAACTATTTGCACGTGTAAGTCGAGAAACACAGCATGAATTAACATTAGATCACGTGGCTATTCCAATTGCTATTTGGGATAAAATGAAAGGTGCTGTTAGTAAGAATGGTGTTTCTTTTTCAAAATCAACACCTAAAGAAATGCCATATTTTGCGGTAGGTGCTATAGGACCATTATCTAATGGTGAAAAAAGTGCTTTTTGGTATCCAAAAGTTCAACTTGCCATTGCGGAAGAACATGAATTTGAAACAGCAACCGAAGATATGGATATTAAAGATATTTCTTGTACGATGACAGCGACAAGTTTATTAGTTAATGATGTTATTAAATCAGATTATAATTCTGTTCGCTCTAGTGTAACTAATATGACTGTTGAAAAATTCATGAGTAAAGTAATTTATGATGAATCTCAGTTGGAGGATTCTTTACTTGGAGAAAGAGAGAGTGAATAATAATGGCCAAATTACGCGATTTAGTAAATGTAAATATTAATGTTGATTATTTAGAAATACAAGGAGAAAAAATTCCTATTATGTTTTCAATGTCAGCATTAGATTATATTCAAGAAGCTTATGGAAAGCCGTATCCTATTTTTGAAAAAGATTTGAATCAAATGTTACAAAAAGATCAAGTAACGTTACGTGGTAATGAATTAAAAATTATTCGCTCATTGATGTACGGCATGGTGCGAGCTGGTGGTACTGAATGTACGATTAAAGAGCTAGAAGGTGCCATTGCAATTAATGAAATTGTCAGTGCTTATGAAACGGTTATGGATGTTTTCGTGAACGGAAACTTCCAACAAAAAGATTTAGAAACAGTAAAAAAGCAACCGAAAAATCGAAACAAGCGCAGCCAAAATCGAAACAAGCGGAAGAAATAGAAATTCCTTGGGATTTCTATTTAAATGTAGCAATGGACTTGTTTGGTTGGGATGTAAATTTTTTTATGAACTGTACGCCAAATTTTTGGTTAAAGCAGTTCATTTTTTATTTGCGTAGAAATAATCCTGATGCGTTCGAGTTTGAACAGAATGATAGGATTTATACGATGGATCAAACACCATTTTTTAATTAGAAAGTAGGTGAGAATTTGGCAAAGCATGAATCAGACGTTGTTTTACGATTTAAAATGGATGGACAGGTACAATATGCACAAACTATAAAAGAAATTAATCAAGTGATGAATACCGCAGCAAAAGAGTACAAGGCTCATATTTCAGCATTAGGGAATGATGCTACTGCAACCCAAAAATTAGTAGCTCAACAAAAAAAGCTACAAGTGCAAACAGAAGCAGCTGAAAAACGTACAAAAATGTTACGAAAAGAGTATGAGGAATCGGTAAAAGCAACTGGTGAAAATTCAAAAGAAAGTAAAAAATTATATGATCGTTTGCTACAAGCCGAAACTGCCGAAAATAATTTAAAAAATGCGTTGGACAAAACCAATAAGGAACTTAAAGAGCAAGAAAAAGCTTCAAAATTTGCTGCAGATAATATAAAAAAAATAGGTGAAGCTGGCGAAAAAATTAAAGGAGTAGGTACTAAAATAACTGCAGGTGTGACAGTACCTATCATGGCAATAGGTGGTTTTGCTACTAAGCAAGCAATAGAAGTAGAAACACAATTTGCTAAAGTTTCTACTCTTTTAGATTCAAGTCAAGTTGATTTTCAAAAATATAAAAATGAAATTGCAAAAACTGCAACAGATATGGGTGTGTCCTTTGAAGAATATTCTGAATCAGTTTATTCAGCTATATCAGCATCAGTTGATCAAGCTGATGCTGTTAATTTTGTGGGTGATGCAGTTAAATTGGCTAAGGGTGGTTTTACTGAAACTGCAACTGCGGTAGATTTATTAACAACAACGATTAATGCATATAATTTAAAAGCTACTGATGCAGGAAAAATTTCGGATTATTTAATTTCTACTCAAAATTTAGGTAAAACAACTGTAAATGAGTTAGCTTCATCTATGGGGAAAGTAATTCCAATAGCTAATGCTAATAATGTAGGGATGAATGAATTATCAACTGCTTATGCTGTTATGACCAAAAATGGTATTGCTACAGCAGAAACTGGAACTATGGTAAAAGCCATGTTAAATGAGTTAGGAAAAACTGGTAGTCAAGCTGATAAAGCTTTGAAAGAGATTGCAGGAAAATCATTTAAACAATTAATGGATGAAGGGAATAATTTATCTGATGTCCTTAATTTGATGAATGAACATGCTCATAAGAATGGTTTAGCATTAAATGATATGTTTGGATCTGTTGAAGCAGGAACTGCAGCACTAACACTTTCAAAAGGTGAGGGTTCTGAATACAATGAAATTTTAAAACAAATTAATGATTCAGCAGGTGCTACTCAAGAAGCTTTTGATAAAATGGATGATACGCCTGCACGAAAAATGGAAAAGGCGCAACTAAGAATTGCTGATGCAATGCGACAAGTTGGGGAAGTTGTGATACCTATAGTAGCTGATATTGCAGAAAAAGTTTCTCAATTTGTAACTGCATTTTCAAATTGGTTTGGTTCATTAGATGAAGGTTCAAAACAAACAATATTAATGATAGCTGGTGTTGTTGCTGCTATCGGTCCAGTATTAGTAGTTTTAGGAACACTTGCTAGTTCCATTAGTAGTTTAATTCCAGTTATTGCTTTTATTGCGTCGCCAATTGGTTTAGTAATTGCGGCGGTTGCCGCTTGGGTAGCTGCAATCGTAGTTGCATATAATAAAATCGGTTGGTTTAGGGATTTTATCAATACCTCATTTAAAGTAATTAAAGATATTGTGGTTGGTGTATTTAATGTTTTGAAAGATACGACAAAATCTACTTTTGATTTCATCACAGGATTTATTGGTGGTGCCATGGATGGGGCTGCAAAAATTATTGGCGATTACGTAAATGCAATTAAGCGTATTTTTGGCGGTATCGTTGATTTTGTAACGGGAGTATTTACTGGAGACTGGTCAAGAGCGTGGCAAGGTGTTGTTGACATTTTTGGTGGTATTTTTGAAGGTATCGCTGCAGTAGCTAAAGCCCCAATCAATGCCATGATTACGTTAATCAATGGATTTATTGGTGGATTAAACAATATAAAAATACCTAAATGGGTGCCAGGAATTGGCGGTAAAGGATTTCATATTGGAAAAATCCCTTATTTAGCAGAAGGTGGAACTATTCTAAATGGCCAAGCCATTGTTGGTGAAGCTGGTCCTGAACTATTAACCGCTAAAAACGGCAAGACAACAGTAACTCCATTGTCACCAGAAGAAAAAGCTCGTGGAATTGGTGGTGCTTTGAAAGGTGGCAACACTATTGAGCAACATGTTCATATTGGCCAAGTAGATGCAAATAATCCGAGTGAGTTAGATCGAATGAATCGCAAGCTTTATAAAGCAAGTGCGCAAGCTTTCTATGACTTAGGAGGTGTTCCAACGTGATTTTTATGAATCCTGATGAACCAAATTTCATTTGGAAAGATTTGAATGCAGTTCGTGATATGGGGTGCATTATCGAAAATGAGCTGTCAGAGGTTTTACCAAATAAACGATATGAAACGTATTCGATTATCGGAAGAAGTGGTGAATTTAATGAAACGTTCAATGATTATGAACCCTTTGATTATGAAATTGAAGATGTAACTATTCCATATGAAAATTTAGCGGCAGTCAAAAGATGGTTAACTGGTAAAAGTAAACTTATTACTCACAATGATGAAGATAAATATTTAGATGCTATTTGTACAATGAGTAAACCAACTTCATTCAAAAATGAATGGGGTGTTTTTTATACCTTTAACGTTGAATTTAGATGTCAACCGTTCAAAAGAAAAGTAAACGAACAACCAAAAGTGATTAAAACAAAATCAATTGAAATTACTGATCACGGTGATGAAATTGCTTTTCCTTATATCGAAATTAATTCAAAAGGTGGCGATATTACGTTAAACATTGGTAGTAACTCACTAACGATTTTGCGTACACAATCAGGAATCGTCACTATTGATACCGAAAAGGGAAAAGCAATACAAGAAGGAAATCCACTATTTACACGCGGCAGTTGGATAAAAACGAATCCCGGTCAAAATAAATTAAATATATCAGGAAATTTTATAGAAGCTAAGTTTTGGAATAGGAGCGCGTATTTATGACACAAAATTTTATTTATGCCTATACTGCTATTCCTGAAAATTTAAACGATAACGGAATGGCTTTGCCAGATTGGCAAGATTTACCAGAAATTAACCGTGTGTTAAATGGTGTGTATCGATTCTATGGTAACTATGCAAGAGATGGCCAGTATCGCTCATACTTAAAAAAAGGAAACTTTCTAAAGGCACAAGTTGAAGATGGATCATATCAATATTTTGAGATTTACAATATTAAAAAAAATCTGCAGTCAGTTTCAGTGACAACGAGACACATTGGTTTTATGGCAAATAAGAATTTCATTATTGATTCGTTCACTGCTAACGGAAATGGCACGCAAATTATGAATAATTTAAAGGCTGCATTAACGTTTAAGCAACGGTTTAACTATTTGTCGAATGTCGGTACTACACATCAATTTACAGCAAAACAAGTAGGTCCAATCGATGCAATTATTGGTTCTAACAATGGCAATCAAAATTTAACAGGTGTTACTGGTGGAGAATTAGAGATGGATAACTTTAATTTGAAATTAGTAAAACAAATTGGAGCAGATAATGGCTTTAGAATTGATTTTGGAATTAATTTGGAAGCTATAGATGAGGACTATGACGACGAATCAATTATAAACAGTCTTTTTCTTATCGGTGGCGTACCAGACAATGATTATGACCAAGATAAAGAGCCAATCACGTATGGCTTTTTAGAAATTGCTGGTGTAAATGATAGTAACAGAAGAATTGGAAAACGTGAAAATTCGGAATGTAAAACAGTTGATGAGCTTAAAAAATGGGGCCAGTCATTGTTTGATAAAGACCGCATTCATGAACCAAAAGTAACGCACACTATTAGCATGGTAGCATTAGAACACACTTTGGAGTATGAAGACATGTACGAAGAGCTTTCTTCTTTGCATTTTGGTGATGTAGTACATGTTAGAGCAAAAGAAGTCGATATTGAAGTAACGGAGCGCATGGTGGAATATACTTGGTTTCCGACTTTAGGCAAATTTAAAAATATTGTTTTGGGGAATGATTTATCACTTTACACCTCAACAGTAAATAATCAAACTCAAGAGCTAAAACAAAAAATTGATAATCGAACAGAAACATTAGTACAAAATGTTTTAAATGCAACGGCATGGATTACTGGAAACAGTGGTGGACATGTCGTTTTTCGTCCAGAAAAGGCCCCGTCTGAAATTCTTATCATGGACAAAAACAAAGTAGCTACCGCAAAACGTGTGTGGCGCTGGAACTTAAATGGTTTGGGTTATTCCTCCAACGGCGTGAATGGTCCGTTCGAACTTGCTATGACTTCTAAGGGAGAAATCGTTGCTGATTTTATTAAAGTGGGCATTATTAACGCGAATGTTTTACAAACAAGCTTTAATAAAGCAACAGACGATGTACTAAAATTAGTAGCTGGTGCTTTGCAAATTTGGAACAATAAGAAAAAAATCATGGAATTGACTAAAAAAGGGATGGAATTTTGGAATGGCTCTAGTCATATTGGGACAATTGGTACGAAAGGAAATCCCTTTCCAGGGGTAGTAGATAAAAATGGAAATCCTGTAGTTTCTGATGGGAATTCATTGCTATTAGTCGCAGATAATCCCCAAAAAATTATTGGTTTGTCTAACCAATCAGGAACAGGACATTTAATTACTGGTCCTACACAGTTTTTTGTTGGAAATAATTTTAACTTTTTTGGTCCGAATGGAAGTAAAGCAATTCTGACAGTTGATCGATTGATTGTGGGCGGCAAAGAAGTTATACCTGGTCAAAATGGTGGTGGCGGTTCTGGAGCTGGAACAGGTGGTTATCCATCAGAAGTTACAAGCGATGCAGATAAATTTGCTTGGGACTTATGGAGTTACCTATTAGCTAACGGATACAGCAAAGCAGCTGCTGCAGGTATCCTTGGAAATGTACAAGGAGAAGTTGGTCCAAGTATGAACCCAGATACCGAACAAATAGGCGGTCCAGCTTACGGATGGGTTCAATGGGACGGTTCAGCATATCCATTGGTAGGCGCATCAACTTGGAATGGCCGAGAATATGTACAACGCTTAATCGCAGCTGCAGGTATCAAACAAGACTATAGGACGTCATTAGCCCAAGCTCAATTAATTAATTGGTGTATGTTCAATGGGCAATGGTTAGGACAAGTAAGTCCATTAACAGTTGATGAATTTAAAGTTGTCAGCTCGCCTAAAACAGCTGCTTATGCGTTTGAATTAAACTTTGAACGTCCAGCTGCAGCACATCCAGAAAGACAAACCTATGCACAAGTATGGTATGACAAATTCAAAGATTTGAAAGCTTCTACTGCAACAGGAAAAGCTGGCATAGAACATTTGGAGACCTTAATGGGCAAATGGCTTGGTAATGGGCAATGTTATGCCGTTCCAGCCGAATATTCTGGTTTTATGGGCGGCTGTGGTTTAGGTGCAGGAACAATTTATGGCTTTTCACATGTAATTGGTGATACATCATCTGCTGCAGATATTGGTGAAGCATATGATTGGAATGCGGTAGGTTGGCGAGTAATCCAAAATCCAACGTATCAAGATTTAGTAGTAGGAGCAATCGTCAATATTAGACGAGGTGGCCAATGGGGAACAGGTTGGACAGTAGACCCAACATATGGTCACACGGGCGTGATTTACGGCTTAAATAACGGACGTATCCAAACGATAGAACAGAATGCCGAGCAAGGACAAATTGTCGCAAAATATGACCGATTATATTTTGCTAATTCTATTCAATCGATTGTTATTCCACCAAAATAACGAGAGGAGGATTTTTCAATGGTTAAATGGCAAGCAACGCTAAGTACAACTGAACCTTACAATTACATTGGGATTCAGAATGTACGACAAGGAAATCGAAACACAGAAGTCTTAGAAGCCATACTAGTTGAAAATGCTTTGCCACTTGATTTAACAGGTTGCGAAGTTTTTTTTGAATCAGTTATTGATAATAAATATCCGATTCAACGAGCAGCAAAAATTGTGAATGCCAAAAAAGGGATTATCCAGTATACCTTTGATGAATATTCTATGCAGTCATTGCATAGACAGGAAGCATACTTCAGTATTCATAAAGGCGACAATCTAATTGGCTCAACACAGAATTTCTCTTATTTTGTGGTGAATGCTGCTTCTAAAACAGAGGGCGAAATGGGTTCTTATTGGCAGTCCATCGAAGATTTAATCGAAGACATGACCGCTTTTATCAACGAAAATAAGGGCGATTTTACTGATTGGATGAATGCCAGAAAAGATGAGTTCGAAGCGTGGCGAGATGCGCAAAAAACAGATTTCACTTCATGGTTCGAATCAATCAAAGATATTTTAAAAACTGTTGATCCTGGCGGTACGATGTTAGCCGAGTTAATGGATGCACGTGTAGACATTCAAGGAGTGCGCCATAATTCAATTTCTGAACGTTTATTGGCAGATATGGAATATTTGTATCAGAAATTAGAGAAACGCTTATATACGTTAGAATATGGCGAAATAAGTGACTTGATTATTTTACAAGATGATGCTTTTTCACTGAATCATGAAACAGAAATTGTTGGAACAGTTGATTATCCTGCGATCGATGGGGCATTGGTTATCGCAACAGTTGATGATACAAAACAGAACGCTTATGTGTTTGAAAAAGTGGGTGAAATAAGTGGTTAAAGCAAAACGAATGATGGAAACCGATGAAAATGGCGTGGAACGTCAGTTTTATCCTATTACACATGCATCCGCTGTTCGAGGATTAGAAAAAATTATTGCGGGTCAATCAAAAGTATTATCTGTTAATGGATATACTGGAGCAGTAATTATCACTAAAGCAGATCTAGGCTTAGAAAATGCACTGACAGAACTTCCTTATGCGACAGAAGAAACAGACGGTATTATCACTTCTGAAATGTTTCAACGATTGTCAAATGGCGAGGGAGGCGTTTATATTCTTCCAATCGCTACCACAGACGAACTGGGCGGAATAAAGGTTGGCCAACTGTTAGAAATTGCAGAAGACGGAACGTTGTCTGCGGTAAAGCAAACAGATCAAAATTTCACCACTGAACTAAAATTGAAACTGGAAGAGTTGAAAGGTTATACTGCTGGAGCGAATATTTCTATTTCAGAAGATGGTGTTATTTCAGCCACTGGTGGTGGCGATGGCGGCGGAGTGAATCAACAATATGTTGACCAAAAAGTTCAAGAAGCCATTGACAGAATACCTGATATTACGTTTGAGAGAGTAGGGGAAGTTGAATGACAGATATTGTTAAAGTAAAACAAGGAGGAACACAGGTATTTCCTCAAACACATTGGAATGCTGTGGAAGGGAAACCAGAAGTATTAAAAGGTGAAAAGGGAGACCCAGGTCCACAAGGTCCAAAAGGAGATAAAGGAGACGTTGGTCCGCAAGGTCCAGCAGGACAAAATGCAACAACGACAGACGTTGCAACCTCAATAAAAAATGGCTTGATGTCTAAAGAAGATAAAACAAAACTAGATGGATTGCCAGCGATTACGTTTGAAAAGGTAGGGGAAGTGTAATGACAACAGATATTGTTCAATTAAAAGAAAAAGGAAAACCAATTTATCTTAAAACACATACTGCCGCAATTGATGGGCTTGAATCGTATCCAACTAAAGTAGATACGGATAAAATGTATCAAAAAATTACCAAAAAAGAGCCATTATGGACGGGCGGATGGTATGGCGCAGCAGCAGGAAACGGACAAGTACCTTCTAAGCCGCTTTCACAGTGCGAGAACGGGTGGATTTTCCAATGGCAAGAATATAAAAAAGACGGTACCTTAAACGGTGCATGTTATCACTTTTTCTTAGTACCTAAACAGCATGTGCAGAATCCAGGTTCTGGAGGAGTTGTTTTTCTTTTACATGGATACAACGCTAATAGTTTAGTGCGGAAATATTTATATGTTAAGGATACTAAAATTACTGGTAATGACATAAATGCATCATCTAGTGATACAGCAGGGTCTGGTAGTAAAATGTTTGCGTTAAGTGCGATTTATGAATACTAGGAGGAAAGAGAACATGAAAATTTGGATTGATGATATTCAAGGGTATTTAGACGGATATTCCACAATGGAACAACCGAATAAGATTGAACTTGAAGTAGAAAAAGAACCAACAGATTTCTTTAATTATCGTTGGGACGGAACAAGCTTAATATATGATCCTGACAATGTGCCAGAGCCAGAGCCAGCACCACCAACCGACATTGAGGTATTACAAGCCGAAAATGCGGAATTAAAACAATTGAATTCAAAACTCATGGTTAATGACGTGAATTTAAAAAAAGAGCTTTCAGAAGTAACGAAAAAAGCAGATAATTTTGCGCAAATTAGTGCAAAATCAATGCTTGCGATTAATCAATTAACCAATCAGGTAAAAGAAATTAACGAAAAATTAGCAGAAGGAGTGGAATAAAATGTTTACATTTGATGACATTAAAATGATGTATGACTGGGGCTGTTTTACAGATGAACAAGTAATGGAGTTTGTCCCACTTTGCATTACAGAAAAAGAAGCGAAAGAAATTGTCGGAAAGTAGGGAAGTAGTTTTGGCGGTATTTGATTTTTTAGAACGTTTCGTAGTAGATCAAGAGCATAAAGCGGTATATGTTTTAATGTTGATTTGCATTGCAATGACTATTGATTTTATTAGTGGTACTATCGCAGCCAAGATAAATCCAGAAATTGAGTTTAAAAGTAAAATAGGAATCAACGGAATATTAAGGAAAGTAGCAAGTATTGTCTTGCTGCTTTTTTTCATTCCCTTAGCACCGTTGGTACCTGGTGGCGCTGGTGTGGGGCTGCTATATGTTCTGTATGTTGGCTATCTGATGATGGAAATTAAATCGATATTTGAGAACTATCAGAAGATGGGAGTAGTTACGGAACTATTTGAAGATTTCATAAAAAATTTAAAAAATAAAAAATAGGAAGGTGACTTTATGAAAAAAATTGTGACGTTGATTATTGTAGCATTGGCAGCAGTTACTCCTTTAAATGTATTTGCTGCAAAAGGTGACCAAGGTGTGGATTGGGCTATTTACCAAGGTGAACAAGGCCGTTTTGGCTATGCACATGATAAATTCGCTATCGCTCAAATTGGCGGCTACAATGCTAGCGGTATTTATGAACAATACACATATAAAACGCAAGTGGCGAGTGCTATTGCCCAAGGTAAACGTGCGCATACCTATATTTGGTATGACACTTGGGGAAACATGGACATTGCGAAAACAACGATGGATTATTTCTTGCCACGTATTCAAACGCCTAAAAATTCCATCGTTGCTTTAGACTTTGAGCATGGCGCTAGTTCTGACGTAAACGCAAATACAGAAACGATTTTGTATGGTATGCGTCGTATCAAACAAGCAGGATATACACCAATGTATTATAGTTATAAGCCTTTTACGTTACAATATGTGGACTATCAGCGAATTATTAAAGAGTTCCCTAATTCTTTATGGATTGCTGCCTATCCTAGCTATGAAGTAACGCCAGAACCATTGTATGCATATTTCCCAAGTATGGATGGTGTTGGAATTTGGCAATTTACATCCACTTATATTGCTGGTGGGTTAGATGGTAACGTAGACTTAACAGGTATTACTGATAACGGGTATACTGCAACTGACAAACCAGAAACCGAAACTCCAGCAATTGATGCAGGTGAAGAAGTCGAAAATACGCCAAGTTCCGATGTTAAAGTTGGCGATACGGTCAAAGTGAAATTTAACGTAGATGCTTGGGCTACAGGCGAAGCTATTCCAGATTGGGTAAAAGGAAACAGCTACAAAGTGCAAGAAGTAACTGGAAGCAGAGTATTGCTTGAAGGTATCTTGTCATGGATCAGTAAAGGCGATATTGAGCTATTGCCAGATTCAACAACTGTTCCTGATAAACAACCAGAAGCAACACATGTGGTTCAATATGGCGAAACATTATCCAGCATTGCTTATCAATATGGAACAGACTATCAAACGTTGGCGGCATTAAATGGATTGACAAATCCAAATCTTATTTACCCTGGCCAAGTTTTGAAAGTAAATGGATCGGCAACAAGTAATGTCTACACGGTTAAATACGGCGACAATTTATCAAGTATTGCAACCAAACTAGGCACGACATACCAAGCTTTAGCTGCATTAAACGGATTAGCAAATCCTAACTTGATTTATCCTGGTCAAACATTAAATTATTAAGAAATAAGCAAATCCCTACTTCTCATTGTGAGAGGTAGGGATTTTTTTGTTTATTCAGTATATTTTACATGTCTATTCGCTTGCCTTTTTTTATTTTTTGATGTAGATTTTATCTTGTTGTTATAGTCTATTTTGCTAATTTGAATTAAAATGATATTACGCAAACCCTTGTGAGTTCTAGTCTGTCTAAATATGGTGTTGTAGAAAAATTACACCGTGAAACTAAATAATTTATTTGAATATAGCCTAGAATCCTTGCTTTATAAGGGTTCTAGGCTCTTTTTTTGTTGTTAGGAATTTACTGATTTAGTTATTGATGTAGATTTGCTATTTTAAAAATTTACATAGCTACTGAAAGCATCTGTTGCTTCTTTAGTAACTTCATCAGAAATATGAGTGTAAGTATCCATAGTTATTTGTAAAGAAGAATGTCCTAAGCGTTCTTGGATTATTTTAGACCTAACATTATCTGATTCGAATAATAATGTTGCGTGGGTATGCCGAAAACCATGACAACCAATAGAATGTAAGTTAGCTTTTTCTGCCAATCTTTTAGAACGTTGGTAAATGTCTTGACTTCGGAACATGGTACCATCAATTTTTGTAAAAATGAGTTGTGTTTTAAACCCACCTTTTTTCATTAAAGCTTCACGCTGTCTAAGTTTCCATTTTTTTAAGATATAAGCAGTCTTGTTATCAAAAGAAATTTTACGAATAGAATTGGGAGTTTTAGGATCGTTTATAGTCAATCCATTTGTACTGATAGCAGTAGTTTTATTTATATTAACTACCTGCTTTTTTAAATCAATATCATTCCAATTCAATGCTAAAGCTTCACCAACACGTATACCAGTAAAAGAAAGTAAGCGAAAAATAGCACAGTCTAAGTCGGCATAGTACTTTAGAACTAAACTTTCTTCTTTGGCTTGATTGGCAATGCTATCAGCTGTATTTAAGAAATGTTCCAGTTCGTCTTTTGTATAGAACTTTCTTTTTGTATTCTTTTCTACTTTCTTTAGCGAACTAGGCTTTGTTATTTTCTTAAATGGGTTTGAGTCTATTATTTCTAAACCAACAGCATAGTCACAAACACGAGAAGCATAACTCAAAAGTACTTTTCCCATTTCATTCTTTTTATACCATTCATTAACAGATTTTTGCACGATCTTGACTGTTAAACGCTCAAGTCGCATTTTCCCGAATGTGGGTAAAATGTGTTTTTTCATACGTCGTTCAGTAGCTATGAATGTGGATTCCCTAACTGTTTTTTTGTATTCGTCCAACCACATATAATAAACTTCTTCAAAAGTGGTTAAACGAGTATGCTCGTTAGCTAGGTTTCCATTATCAAAATCTAATTTTTTTTGATTAAGCTTGAGCTGTGCTTCTTTTTTTGTATTACAGTTTCTGATAGTGACATTAATTTGTTTTCCAGTTAAATAATCTACGCCTAAATAGGCAGTTACTTTCCAGTATTTTTTTCCTTTTTTTGTATATTGTTTAAAAGTTGCCATTGTTTATCCTTTCCACTTGGGCAAGCGAATAGAAGGAATGACAAATTTCTAGCACCTCCTTATTAGATTTTAAAGCCCCTAGCATGAATCGAACACGCTAGAACTCACCAGAGAGGGGGATAATAAAGTATATTTTTTTGTTAAGCAGTGCGCGTTACTTTTTATTCTCTAATTTTCTAATAGCTTTTTCTAAATCATTTATTTTTTTTATTAGCATATCTATTTTTTCATCTTTTTCATCTTTTTCATCATTGTTATTAGATTCATTACTTTTATTAAAATATTCAGTAATAGTAGAAGTTAACATGCCAACAAACCCAATTCCCACAATCATCAAAATAATTGCAGCAATTCTTCCTAATGGAGTAGTTGGAGAAATATCACCATACCCGACAGTTGTTGTTGTTACCAAAGCCCACCAAAACGCATCAATGTATGGAACGTTTTCTGCATATGAGTAAATCATTGCTGAAATAACAATGAGAACCGAGCTTAAATAAATCACGTTTAAAAATCCGTTAGTATTTAAAAATGATTTAGTGTTTCTTGTTAATTTGCCAACCACACCTATCGCTCTTGTTAGCTTTGCTAGTCTAGCTATTTTAGCTATTCGAAACAACCTAGCGATTCTAAAGAAAGAAAAAATAGCATCAAAAGGAATTATCGCGATCAGATCAAAAATATTTTCTTTAAAAAATTTGATTTTATTTTTTGAAATAAAAAATCTAACAATGTAATCAATTGTAAATGTGATTAAGATAATATTATCAATAACGTTAAATGGTGGATTACTAATATTAATAACATTTGAAAAATCAAGAATAACTAAAGCGATTGAGATTAATGCTAAAACAACAATAGAGTAATTATAGAATTTTTTAGTCATAAACTCACCGTTATATTTTATTTAAATTTAAAAGTATGGATAATGTTTAACTGGTCGTCTACGATTACAATGCTGTTACTTTTTTCAATATTTTCTTTACTTGAATGTATTTTTATTTCAGCATCATTAGTTGATGTATTATAACTTTTTACAATTTCTTCTTCCGAATCAGCAAAATAGTGCTTACCTTCGCCTAGTTTAAATTCTTTGTTAAATCCAGATGGTGTTTCTTTATAGTCTATTTTGAATTTAACATTTAAAGTTTCACCGTTTTTTTCAACATTAGAAATAGTAATTTCTTTGCCGTCAATTTTAGCAGAATTATTTTCTATAGATATAGAATTATCTGTGCAACCAGATAAAATAAAATTGAAAGATACGATAGTTAGTAAGCTAATTAAATACATTTTTTTCATTCTATTTATTCCTCGCTTTGTACAAATTTTACTTCAAATAAATTTCTTGTCCCATTTTTAAGTTGTAATGAGCTATAACATTTGAGTAATTGTATTGTCCTTCATATTTTTCGATTAAGCTTCTAAACATATATTGTTCTGCTTCAGCTTCCATCTTAGAACGAAAAACAGGAATTTTATACAATGCCATTATATCCACATGGTCTTTTACATGCTTTAACTCGTGATATATTGCTTCTTCTTGTTCTGATGGTGTTAAATTTTGATTTACAAATATGATACCGTAAGTAGGGTCGAAACATGCGCGTTTGTTTAAAGTAGTAAAAACTAACTCCACATTATATTCTTCTACCAACTCTTTGATACTTTTCATATAAGCACAACCTTTGACTTATTTCCCGAATCTACCCTTTAAATATGCACGGATAACTTCTCTGTCATGATCATCAAGCGGTTTACCGTCAAAGCTCATGACGTTATCCAGTACATCATCTAAATCATCAGATTTTTTTTCATCAGTTGCTTTAGTATTATCAGTTCTTCCCAATAGATAATCTACAGATACATCAAAGTAATTAGCTAAAGTTTCTAGTCTATCTTTAGTAGGATTATCGGAAGTTTTCATACGATACAGAACATTTTTTGGTAAACCTAATTCTTCTTCGATTCGATTTAAGGATTTTCCTCTCTCTTTTGCTAATAATTTGATCCTATCAAACACTGTCATAATAACATTCTCCTTAAAAGTTACAAGAAAAATAAACTTTTATGTTAAAAATACTTGCGCTTATTTAACATTTATGTTAATATGATTCTTGTAAACAAGTTAATCAACTAAAAAGACAACAAAAAACACTATTGATAAATAAATGCTAACCGCCAAGAAAGCTATAAAATCAACGTTTTTAATGTCTTATTTAGCTATGAACCGATTTTAACATTAATGTTAAAACAAGTCAATGAAATTTAGAAATTAGTTGATTAATTTGTTTACTAATTCAGAGAAAGGAGAAAAAGCATGGCAAATATTCAAGAAGCACGTCAAAAAATCTTGAATCACTTTGAGAAAAATCAATGGGAGATTCCTGATGTAGCAAGTGCTTTAGGAATTACAGAACAATATCTACGTAAAATCCTAAACAATCCAGAAAAACATCTGAAACAAATGACCGATATTATTGCTTATTACAAAATCAGATAGGAGGTGTAAAAAATGGAAAAGAAAGTAACTCTAATCGTCGAAGAAGGAAATAAAACTTCGTGTGAAAAAATTCCTGTGAGTAAGTTGTTGATTAAAATTTTACAAGAAATTGATCACAAATGTACACGGATTGAAATTAAAAAAGGAGTAAGTAATGAATGTGCAAGTGTTGATGAAATTAAAAACAAACCCCAAGTTACTATAAATAACAAGGGGCAATTGCAAGTTCAAAAAATCGATGAATTAATCGATAATCACCTATCTTATTTTAGCGATAGAGTACCTGCTGATTTAGAAAAGACTCAAGCATTGGTTCAATTATTACTAGCACGAATGCTTGCTAAATTTTGAACAGCTAAAAATTGGAAGGAAGTGCAAAGAAAATGAAAATTCATGAGGCTGTATCAAAAGCAATGACAGAGGGAAAGTATATCTACAGAGAATCCGAAAAAGACTGTTCAGCTCATATAAATATACTTCCTACAAATACGTATGATTGTTGTCTATTGATACAAGAAAATAGTGATTCTGTTGGAAAACGGTGGAATCCTACAGCAGATGATTTGATGGCGAGTGACT
Source organism: Enterococcus sp. DIV0236 (assembly GCF_050558525.1). NCBI lineage: Bacteria > Bacillati > Bacillota > Bacilli > Lactobacillales > Enterococcaceae > Enterococcus > Enterococcus sp. DIV0236. The sequence goes on from NZ_CP187892.1 coordinate 33,926, forward strand.
GGTCTATAAAGTAGCGTAGGAGGTGATAGTAATGGAAGTGATTTTAACTCCAGAAAATGAAGCTTCTCTAAGAGATTTTGTACATGGAATTATTGTTGATGAAATAGAAAAAGCACGAAGAGATACCGCAGTTGATAAGCGAGTCTTAAATCAAACAGAGATTGCAAAATATTTCAATGTTTCCACAACAACAATAAGGGAATGGGAGAAGCTAGGGCTTCCACATGGATCAGTAAGTAAACAAGGGAAGTTCTACGACAAAGAAGAGTGTCGCAGATGGCTTCTATCACAAAAAAGATAAATCTTGGGCAAGCGAAATTTAGGGAGGAAATAATATGAAAAAAATATATCACTTAAGACGTATAGCGGCACTGTTGGTTGTGTTTGGACTAGGTCTATTGGTAGGTGGAAATATTGGACCATTAATCCAAAACATTTATATAGCGGTTTTTATCATTTGGCTTTTAATTTATGATTTAGCGCTTGAAGATCGTGAGGTGAAGTAAATGAATGTATTCGACGTAATAGGAATAGTCGCAATTCCAGTAGCTATCTTGTGTTTTCATAATTGGATAATTGGTGAGCGAT